>CAYFRX010000021.1:0-21004 GCA_964345515.1 uncultured Rhodothermales bacterium | reverse complement strand
GAGAACGTCCGGGGGAACCCCGACATGATCACCTAGAAACGGTATGATGAGTCGCGTGAGCTCGCACCTCTCGAACATCGCGTCCGCGGTAGCTTCGCCCTTCGCCCCGGTTCGCTGGGTGCCAACCTGGAAAGAGGAGGAAAAAGCGCGTAATACGCTGGCACCGGAATGAACATGAGCCCGGACCGCTCGTCTCAATCGTAACACAAAACAAACTCAAACCCTTTCCCATCAACCCAGCCAAAAAACTATGGCAGTGACCAAGTCGCAGATGACCCAACTAGGGCAGTCCGCGCCCGACTTCTCGTTACCTGTCGCCAACCCGTCTGCCGATGATTTGGAGGGTGGCATCCGTCGCCTGGACGACTATGCCGATGCGGAGGCGCTCGTGATGGTGTTTATGTGCAACCACTGTCCGTACGTCAAGCACGTTGAGGATGCGTTGCTGGACACCGCCCGCGCGTACCAAGCGCAGGGTGTCCAGTTTATCGGCATCTGCTCGAACGACCCGGAGCGGTATCCAGACGACTCGTTCGAGCGCATGGCCGAGCGCGCCCGCGAGAAGGACTATCCCTTCCCGTACCTGCATGACGAGTCGCAGGAGGTGGCCCAGGCCTACAAAGCGACGTGCACGCCCGACTTCTTTGTGTACGACGCTGACCGCGAGCTGGCTTACCGGGGCCGTTTCGACGAGACGCGGCCGAACCAGGGCGACGAAGCGACGGGCCGCGACCTGCGCCAGGCCCTCGACGAGCTGCTCGAAGACGGCGAGGTTCACCTCGACCAGAAGCCTTCGATGGGATGCAATATCAAGTGGAAGCCCGGCAAAGAGCCTGTGGGCGCGTAAGTCCCGACGCCGCTTCCCGCCTCGCGCAGGGCGGGTGACCGTCCTCCGAATGTATGGCCACGCCTTTTCAACCAGACCAGCCACATCCTGAGACCGACGAGCCGGTGCGTTCAGCACCGCCCGACCGCGGTACCAGCGCGTCGGTCTGCATCCGCACTTGCAAGTTAAGGCGCTGCGCGTTCTCTTGAGGCGCGCACCCCTCCCTGCGGATCGCACAACGGTATGGACTGGATTGTACTGCTGCCCCCGGTGGTGGCCATTGTTCTAGCGATGTGGACGCGCCAGGTTTATCTGTCGCTCCTCGCCGGGCTCTGGGTGGGCACGACTACGCTGGTGAGCGGCAATCCGCTGCTCGGTTTGCGCGAGCTGGCCGACCAGATCGTCCTCGTATTCGAGAGCGCCAGCAACACGCGCGTCCTTTTGTTCTGCCTGCTCGTAGGCAGCTTGGTCGCGCTCGTACAGGCGTCGGGCGGCGTGCAGGGCTTCATCGCGTGGGCGCAGCGCCGCGGGTGGGGGACGAGCCGCCGCAGCGCCGAGCTCCTCGCGTGGGTCGTCGGCCTCTTCGTGTTCGTGGAATCCAGCATCTCCTCGCTCACCGTGGGGGCGGTGAGCCGCCCCTTCTTCGATCGCCTGAAGCTCCCACGGGAGAAGCTCGCCTACTACTGCGACGCCACGTGCGCGCCGGTGTGCATGTCGATTCCGTTGAATGGATGGGGGGCGTTTGTGCTCGGGCTCGTCACCACGCAGGGCGTCGCGGGCAATCCCGTGATGCTGCTCGCCCAGTCGGTGCTGCTGAACTTCTTCGCGCTGTTCGCTATCGGGTTTTCCCTGCTGCTCGCCGTGACCGGGTGGAGCTTCGGGCCGATGCGGCGCGCCGAGGAGCGGGCCCGCACGCACGGCGAACTGATCCGCGCCGACAGCCAGCCCATGATTGCTGAAGAGGTCGCTGACATCCAGCCGGCGGACGACGTCACGCCCCGGGCATCCAATCTGCTCGTGCCCATCGCCGTCATGATTACCATGATCTTTGTCGGCCTCTGGATTACCGGCGAGGGACGCATCATGGACGGCAGCGGATCGACGGCTGTGTTGTGGGCTGTGGGTCTCGCCGTGGCCATCGCCATCGGGTGGTATGCCCTGCCGTGGCCCGACGAGCGGCCTGCGCTGAGCGTACAGGACGGCGTGGACTGGGCGTTGCAAGGCGCCTCGGGGCTCGTGCCGGTCACGTTTTTGCTTTTGCTCGCCTTTGCGCTCGGGCAGGTGTCACAAGCGCTGGAGATGGGCGACTACGTCGTCGGTCTGGTTGGAGAGGGCGGCCCGGCGTGGTGGATTCCCGTCGTCGTGTTCGGCGTGAGCTGCTTCGTCTCGTTCACGCTCGGCTCCTCGTGGACCACGTTCGCGATCCTCATCCCGATTGCCCTACCGCTCGCCCAGGGGCTTGCGCTGCCGCCCGCGCTGCTGTTGGGCGCCGTGCTCTCGGGCGGCGTGTTCGGGGATCACACGTCGCCGCTCTCCGACACGTCCATCATCTCGTCGATGGCGGCAGCATGCGACCACGTGGACCACGTCAACTCGCAAATGCCCTACGCGCTCGTGCAAGCCGGCGGGGCCGCTGTCGCATTCGGCGTGGCCGGGTGGCTGATGGGGTAGTGCCGCTGGAACGCAAGCACGCCGATCGACTTTAATTGCCGGACGGTAGCCTCGTCCGAGCCGCGCTCCAGCCCTGCACGGCACCGGAGCGACCCTGTCGAGAATCGGAGGGATGCATGTTTGATGGACGTGCCTTTCGCACCTGGCCGCTCATTCTCGTAGGGGCGGTGAGCTTCGCCGGGCTCTTCATGACGCTCGTCATGATGGGCGAGCTGGTTTTCGAGGGGCGGTTTTACGTGTCCCGCGCGGCCGTCGGGATCGGAGCCGGGGCCTTTCTGGGATACGTGGCGACGGCGTGGCTCGTCCGCCCGGCTTCGCGATCGGAACGGTAGGTCCGGCAAAACCTTGTACGCGGAGGCAACGTCTCAAGGGTTCCGGTCGCTTGGAAGCGGTTCCAATCCAATCGATAGTTACCCATTTCATTCAATCAGGTCGGAGGAGTTCACTATGACGGACGAGACGCAGACCCCCGAAGCTACGTCGGACGAGGCGCTTTCCGCGTTCGAGAAAGCACAGGCAGAGGCCGACGGCGACGTTGATCCGCGCACCATCCCACAAAAGCTCGGTGAGCGCCCGCCCATCGGGGATGAGATTGCGTATCCGGAGTATCCCGACGAGGATCACGAGACGTGGCGCATCCTGGTCTCGCGTCAGATGGAGCAGCTTCCGGGGCGCGCCTGCGAGGCCTACCTGCGCGGGCAGGACGTGCTGAAGCTGGAGGCGGACCGCATCCCCGATCTGGCCAACCTCAGCCGCCGCCTCCATGACGCCACGGGGTGGAAGGTGGCGAACGTGCCCGGCCTCATCCACGAGAAGGATTTCTTCGAGCTGCTATCCGAGCGCATCTTCCCGTCGACGAATTACGTCCGGGGCCGCGAAGAGCTCGATTACACGCCCGCTCCGGACTGCTTCCACGACATCTTCGGCCACATGCCGATGCTCACCCAGCCCGACTTCGCGGATTTCTATCAGCTCTTCGGGCAGGCGGCGCTGAACGGGCAGGGCGCCATCCGGCCCCAGCTGGAGGCGTTCCACTGGTTCACCGTCGAGTTCGGGCTTCTCAAAGAGCACGGCGAGCATCGCATCTTTGGGGCGGGCATCGTGTCCTCTAACGAAGAGGTCACCCACGCGCTCTCCGACGCGGTGACGACCAAGCCGTTCGATCCCGACGTCCTCGTGGACACCGACTACGAGGTGTATCACTTGCAGGACACGCTCTTCGTGATGGATTCCTTCGAGCAGCTGCTGGAGGGCTTCAAGCGCTGGACCCGCCAGCACGGACTGCTGGACTGAACCCGGTCGTCCATCCGACGCGTTTCTCGGGCTGGACCCGCTGCGGCGTTGGGGTTCGCATGCGCGCAACGCGCCGAGCAAACCGAACCGGCGCGCGTCGGACATTTGTCGCGCTGCACCGCTTAAAAGAGTGAGTCATCTGCTGAACAAAACGGTGCGACCCATGAGCACAGACACGCAAACGCGGAAGCGACTGTCGGCACGCATCACGGGCCGGGTGCAGGGCGTTGGGTTTCGGCACTTTACGAAGACGCGCGCCGCCCGGCTCGACGTGGAGGGCTGGGTGCGGAACGAACCCGACGGCACGGTGCGCCTCGAAGCCGAGGGGGCCGCGGACGCGCTCGAATCGCTGCTCGATGCCGTCCGCGAAGGACCGCGTTCGGCCCGCGTCGATACGATCGATGTCGATTGGAGCGCCCCATCGGACGAGTTCGACGCCTTCCGTGTCCGTTATGCCTGACCCGCTGGAACAGAAAACGCCGGAGGGCAAGACGTTCACGCGCCGGGCGCTGCTTCACGCCGCTGCGGAGCGACTGGAACGCGCCGGAGTGGAGCATCCGCGGCGCAATGTCGAGTGGATACTGGCCGACGTGCTCGACTGCAGCCGGGCGGCGCTCTACGCGCATGCCCGGCAAGAGGTTGGGGCGAAGCATCGCGTTCGCTTCCAGCGCATGGTAGAGCGGCGGCAGCGCCACGAGCCGCTTCAGTACATTCTGGGATACGAGGAGTTTTTCGGACTGCGCATTCAGGTTACGCCGGATGTGCTGATTCCGCGCCCAGAGACGGAGGAAGTCGTCGAGGAGGCGCTTCGTCGCCTGGAGGCCGTCGATCGGCCGCGCATCCTCGACATCGGGACCGGAAGCGGGTGCATTGCGCTGGCCCTCCAGCACGAGCGGCCGGACGCCGTCGTGTACGCGTGCGACGTGAGCACCGACGCGCTCGACGTGGCGCGGCGCAACGCGGATGCGCACGATGCCGACGTGCATTTCTTCCAGGCCGATGTGCTCCGCGATGCGCTCGGCGGGCGGGTGGATGGGCCGCTCGCCCTCGCCATCTCCACCCCGCCGTATATCCCTGATGCTGAGGCCGACACGCTCCCCGCCGACGTGCGCGACTACGAGCCGGGCACGGCGCTCTTTACCGGCACCGACGCGCTGCGCTTCTATCGCGAGATGGCCCGTCAGGTGCCAGCACTCCTCGGAAGCGATGGCTGGTTCGTCGTCGAGACGCACGCGCATTATGCCGATGGCGTGCGCGACGTGCTGCGCGCGTCGGGCGCTGAGGTCGTGGACGTCCGAAACGACCTTGCCGGGCGCGCGCGGATGGCGATCGCGCGGTACGGCACCGTTCGTAGCTAGCCGAAGATGTGGTGCGCCTCGCGGTGCGCCACAGCGTGCAAATCAGCGGTCTGCTCTGGTGTAGCAGCGTACCCGCCGGAGAGCAAGAGCGCGACGGGAATGTCGGCGGCCGCGATGGTTTCGAGCACGTAGCCGTCGCGGGCATGGAGTCCATCGCGGGAGAGGGCCGTCCGGCCGTAGCGGTCGTGCTCCATCACATCGATGCCCGCCAGGTAGAAGATGAGATCGGGCTGGGCTCGTTCGATGACTGCGGGAAGGTACTGGCGGAGCGTGCGGAGATACGTGGCGTCGCGCGTCGTGTCGGGCAGCGGAACGTCGAGCGTAGAGGGCGGCTTTTTGAACGGATAATTTTTGGCCCCATGCATGGAGAAGGTAAAAATGTTCGGGGCACCGGAAAAAATGGCCGCCGTCCCGTTGCCCTGGTGCACGTCGAGGTCGACGACGAGCGCACGCCGAATCCAGCACGACTGTGTCAAGAGGCGAATGGCCACCGCGACGTCGTTCAGGACACAGAATCCTTCGCCATGATCGGGAAAGGCGTGGTGCGTGCCGCCGGCTAAGTTGGCTGCGATCCCATCTTCCAGCGCCATCATGGCAGCGTTGATGGTGCCCTGCACGGCGAGGCGCGACCGGTACACCAACCGCTTCGACCAAGGGAGTCCCATGCGCCGCTCAGCGCGCTTCGACAGGGTCCCTGCAGCCAACGCCGACAAGTAGGGGTCGGTGTGCACGCGCAACAGATCCGACCACTCTGCCTGCCGGGGAGCAATGACATCGCCAGGACGGAGAAGGTCTTCCTGCAGCAACAGGCGGTGGAGGGCCGGAAACTTGGCCATCGGGAACGGATGGCCATCTGGAAGCGGGACGTAATATCCCTCGCTATAACTGACACGCATCGGGGGACGAACCGGACGTGGGGGCATCAGCGGAAAATTGTGCCGTTACGTTCGACGCATGGGCTGCGGCAGGTTCCATTCGCAATGTGGAAGGATGGAAACAAGTGGGACCGGAGGGGACGAGCCGCAGTATTTAGGAGGTCGCACTGAGATGCCGACAACATGTAGGACGCGCTAACGAAAAAAGCGCCCAGCCGGTTATGACCGGGCTGGGCGCTCGTACCACTGCAAAGCCGATTCGGATCAGCGGTTCGTTGCAGCGTTGTGTTGCGCTGGTGCAGTAGGGCGCGGGCGGAGCCTCGCATTCCGCGGTGCATCATACTGCGACGGAGAGGGAGCCTGCGCATACGGACTTACGGCAGGCCGGCTGGCGCTCTCCGGTGCAGGCGTTCCGCTTGACGCCCCGATGAAGAAGATAATGGCGAGTGCAGCCAGGGCGATACCTGGCACGATGAGATCCTCTGTAGAAGGCATAGTCGCATCCACGATTATTTCCTGGGCCATGGGAAAGAATGGAGCGGACGGCGCACTGCGCAATGGCGCCCAATCCGGTCCATCAGCTGTCGGCGGAATTTCGGCTGGCGCCGGTGGTGGTCGTTTCGCCGTCACCGCCGTTGCGTCCGGCTTGCTGTCCGGTTTGGCTGTCGACGCGGTAGACAGGCTTGTCGGCCGCTTCAGGCTGAGGACCGGTGAGGTTGCCGGCGCACCCGCCGAGCAGGAGCGAAGCAGCGAAGAGGGCGGCGAAGAAAACGGAGGAGAAGGAGCGAGCGTCTTTCATAACGACTGGCGGAACTTGGACTTTGTGGAGGAAAACGGTAGGTTGCAACGTGGAACTGCAGGAATAGAAGGCGAATGTAGTGCCACATTTTCGAGCGACCGGCTGGGCTGCGCGCCAAATCACTCGACGCAAACCTATGATGGCAAAGAAATCGCCCTACGATAAAGGCGGATTATTCCTGCACATCGTGCTGGTGGGCGATAGGAGCCTTTCGCGAGCCTCATCCGTGCGTTCGTTCGCAAAAACGAATGCTCCACAGGCGACAAAAAAACCAGCACGTAAAGATAGTGGATTCAGTATAGTAGATCTACCCTTGAAAGACAAATGGTGAAAAAGACCGCATGGCTCAGGGTAAAAAGCATAGATTTTACGCGAATGATTTGATCTCGCGGATTCAGTGCGGATCCGTGAGAATCCTGCGACGTGCTCTCCACACAGTGGAAAAAGTGAAGGTCTAACGGCCCGCCTCAAACTCCTCTCTAGAGGTGTGTAAGTTGGTTACAATGTGATGGGAAATTTGGGTAAAATATTAACGGTGCTGTTACTCCTGGTTGTGGCGACGCAGCCGAGCCAAGCCCAACAGCCATTCGACGATGAAACCGGGCTTCCCCTCCCGGGCCGCGTCCCAAGTGCAGCCGAGCTGGGACTTCCTTTCCCGAGTGAGCATTTCCCCCCGCCCGTGTACCAACAGTACCCGCAAAATTGGGCGGTTACGCAGGACGATCGTGGCCTCATCTACGTCGCGAATAATGACGGCATCCTCGAATACGACGGTGAATCCTGGCGGCTCATCCCCACGGCCACGAACACCTTCGTCCGCTCCATCGCTGCCAGCGAGGAGGGGACCATCTATGCAGGAACCGTGGGCGACTTCGGCTATCTGAAACCGGACTCGATCGGCGTCCTGCGCTACGTTTCTCTGTACGAGCACGTCCCTACCCTGCACGAATCCTTCAGCGACGTGTGGGGCACCCACGCCACATCGGACGGCACCTACTTTCAGGCGAACGAGCGGCTCTTTCGGTGGGATGGCTCCAACATGCGGGTCTGGACGAGCGAGGAGGGTTTTCACACGTCGTTCGTCGTGCGCGACGAACTCTACGTGCGCGACTTCCAGCGGGGGCTCCTTAAAATGGATGACGACTCGCTCCGGCACGTCCCTACCGGTGAGCAGTTCACCGATACCCCGGTACACCTCATGGTCCCCTTTCCCGACGGGGAGATTCTGATCGGGACCAGCAACGATGGGCTGTACCTCTACGACGGCCAAAAGCTGACCCCGTTTGCGACCGAAGCGCAGCCCTTCCTCGATGAATATGAGCTCTACCACGGATGCTTGCTCTCGGGGGGACATGTCGCTTTGGCGACGATTGGGGGAGGGGTGCTCGTCATTGATCGCGAGGGCAGACTCGTGCGCGCACTGGGCCCCTCCTCCGAGTTGCCTGATGGCGTAGTGCACTACGTGTACGAGGACCGGGAAGGCGGGCTGTGGATGGCGTTTAACAACAGCGGCGTAGCGCGGGCTGAGGTGGTTTCGCCGCTGTCCACCTACGATGAAAGCTTGGGACTCGAAGGCATCATCCAGAGCATTGAACAGCACCAAGAGCAGCTGTACGTCGCAACCGGAGCCGGGCTTTTTGTGCTGGAGGAGCAGCCGCTGACGCTTCGAATGCGGGGGAATGGGAAACGCACGGCGTTTCGGCGCATCGAGGGCATTCCGATCTCGTGGGATCTCAGGTCAACCGATGAAGGTTTGCTTGCCGCCACCGAAAAGGGCATCTTTCTGCTCCGAGGAAATGGCTGGGAGCGGCTCACGCAAGGTACACAGCACACGGCGCGCACCATCGCGACGTCCGATCGATACGACGGGTGGTATTTTGTGGGAGGCCGCCAGGGCGTTACCGCACTGCACCGTGATGGGGACGGCTGGAAAGTGCGGATCATCCCCGGCATTGGGCGTGAGATTCACTCCATCGATGAAGACCAGCAAGGCGCACTCTGGGTCAGCACGCCTAATGGAGACGTCTATCGCATTCGCCTTCGGGGGGATCCGGGGGCAGCATCGAACATCACGCACTATAAGAGCGGAAAGACGCTCCCGCAAGGATACAACAGCGTGATGTCGGTCGCTGGAGACATCGTCCTGCTGTCGAAGTCGGGGATCTACAGGGCCGAGCAGCGTCCCAGCCAAAGCGCCGGGCAGCCGGGAGAAGCGGCCGCTACGTTTCGCTTCGTGCGCGATGATCGGATGCAACCTCAGCAAAACGAGGAGCCGCTCCTGAGCCTCTTTGAGGACGATGACGGAGTCTTCTGGATGTCGCGGGGCAGTCAGGTCTATCAGGGGGTGCAGCAGCCGGATGGGGGGTATCGCTGGAGCAGCATTGAGGCGCTCCATTTTCCCAAGGCGATGGAAAATCTACTGTACGTTGAGGACAACGGCGTGCTTTGGATGGGCAACCGGCGCGAGCTCATTCGCTTCGACCCCAGTCGGACGCCGCCGTCTCAGGAGCCGTTTTCGGTATTCGTGCGCCAGATCACGGCCCTCCAGGAGCAAACGGTGCTCTACGGCGGTGCGTCTCAAGATGCCGCACCCGCCCGCCCGGGCGGCAATTCGTGGGATCAGATTGCCTACGAAGACAACGACCTCCGCTTCGATTTTTCGGCGCCACGCTTCGGCAACACCGCGCCGCTGGAGTACCAGTACCGCCTTCAGGGGCTCGACTCGGACTGGTCGGCCTGGCAGTCGAACACAAACGTTGTCTACTCCGATTTAGCGGAAGGGCGTTACACGTTTCAAGTGCGCGCTCGTGAGGGGAAAGGGCGGATCAGCCAGGAGGCCGCGTTGTCGTTTGGCATCCTGCCCCCGTGGTACCGAACGTGGTGGGCCTACAGCGTGTACCTGGTCCTTTTCGTGGTGGCGGGCTTGGGCTACCGGCGGTACCGTCACATGGTGCAGCAGAGCCAGCGGGCGAAAGAGCAGGCGAAAGAGCTGGAGCGCGAACGCCTCGCCAGCGAGCGGCTGCAGGAGGCCAACAAGCGACTCAAACAGGCCAACGAACTGAAGGACAACTTCCTGACCAACACGTCGCACGAGCTTCGCACGCCGCTTACCACAATTCTTGGCTTCGCGGATGTGCTCAAGGATGAGGCGCCCCCGCACCACCGCGAGTTCCTCGACATCATCGAAAAGAGTGGACAACGCCTGCTGCGCACCTTGAATGCCTTGCTCGACCTGGCAAAGCTGCGGTCGGGCGTGGTGGAGGCCCAACTGCAACGAACCAACGTGGTCAACAAGGCGGCCGAAACGCTGGAACTGATGGAGCACGAAGCGCAGCGAAAAGGCCTCCGGTTGGAGCTGGACGCGCCTGACCGCCCGGTGTATGCGAAGCTGGACGAGCGTTTCTACGAGCAGATTTTGGATAACCTGATCAGCAACGCCATCAAGTTTACTGAGGAAGGGTTCGTGCGCGTCAGCGTCGAGCAGGCAGCTGACCAGGTGCATATCAGTGTCCGCGACACCGGCGTGGGGATCGACGAGGACTTCATCCCGCACCTCTTCGATGACTTCAAGCAGGAGTCGAGCGGGATCAGTCGGGATCACGAGGGCAATGGGCTCGGTCTGGCGATTACCGCGCGGCTCGTCGAGCTTATGCATGGCACGATTGATGTTGAAAGTGTCAAGGGCCAAGGAAGTACCTTCAGGGTCACGTTTCCCCGTGACACGGAGGTGGGCGACGTGCAGCCGTCCAGTGCCGAGGCGGTCCAGTCAGAGTAGGCGCCGGCGACGGCCGATCTCGTTACACCGTGTTGCCAGGCGCGGCGCCGGCATGGGAAACAAATCGAAACGCCCTGGGTGGTTCATAGACACTTCGTAGCAGCACGCATCGGACTCGCACTCTCATGGTAAACGGCGTACGACGGGGCACCGCGATTCTTATCGGCATCGGCCTGGTGCTCATCGGGCTGCTAGGGGGCATCTTGCTGACGCTCACGATGGGGCCTGATCCCACGGCCCCCGTGCTGACGCGCTCGGTCGATAGCGTCGAGCTGGGCGGCGGCGAACGCGTGCGCCCCACCGCCGTGGTCCGTCCCGATACGCTGCAGTCCACCGGGGTCTCCCAGCTGGCTGCGCTCAACGACCTCTTTCGCCGCGTCGCCGACCAGGTCACGCCGGCCGTCGTCTACATCCAGGTGGAGACGTCAGCGCCGGCGCGCGAGCGGTTCAACTTCGACGGGGAGATGCGCGACCGCTTCTTTCGTAACCCAACGCCGCGACGCAGCGTAGGCAGCGGCGTGGTCGTCAGCGCAGAAGGGCACATCGTCACGAACCGCCACGTGGTGGATGGGGCGGAAGAGATCCAGGTCACGCTGGCCGACAAGCAGCAGTTCGAGGCCCGCTTGGTCGGTCACGACGATGCCACCGATTTAGCCGTCCTCAAGATTGACGCCGACACCGACTTCCCCATGGTCGCGTTTGGCAACTCCGATAACGTGAGCGTCGGCGAGTGGGTAATTGCAGTCGGCAACCCGTTCCGCCTCACCTCCACCGTAACGGCCGGAATCGTGAGCGCGCTGAGCCGCGAGATCAACATCAGCAACAGTCAGCTAGGCATCGAGGACTTCATCCAGACCGACGCGGCGATCAATCCCGGAAACTCGGGCGGCGCGCTCGTCAACCTGCGGGGCGAGCTCGTGGGCATCAGCACGGCCATCGCCACCGAGAGCGGCTCGTACGAAGGGTACGGCTTTGCCATTCCGTCCAACCTCATGCAGCGGGTCGTGCAGGACCTGATCGCCTACGGCGAGTTTCGGCGGGCCTATCTGGGCATCACCATCGAGGAGGTGAACGCGCAAGTGGCCGGGGAAAATGGACTGGAAGAGATCCGCGGCGTGTTTGTCCGGAACGTCCATCCGAACGGCGCGGCGTACCAGGCTGGGATGCGCGATGGCGACATCGTCGTCGCCGTGGAGGGGCGGCCTGTCAATGCGCGCAACGAGCTGCAGAGCCTCGTCGCCCGCAATCGGCCCGGGGAGACGATTACTATCACGGTGTGGCGCAACCGGGCCGAGCGCACCCTCGACGTACAGCTCATGGGCAACACGGAGTGGCTTGGCGAGGCCCCCGCCGCGCCGGAGCCGGACGACGAGGCGCGGGAGCCGTCCACGTCCGAAGAGCCCGACAGCGCGCTCCGAGAGCTTGAGGCCTGGGGCGTGGGGCTGCGCGACCTCACGCGTCGGGAGCAGGGGGCGTTCAGCGTGAGTGAAGGAGCTTACGTTGCGTTCGTGCAGAGCGGGAGTCCCGTTGAGGAGGCCGGCTTGCCGCGCGACGTGGTCCTCACGGCGGTGAACGGCCAGGCGGTTGCTTCGGCGGAGGCGGCGATCCGTGTGCTGACGCAGGCGCAGCGGGGCAGTGAGCCGTACGCCTTGCTGCAGGTGCAGCGCCGCGATGGCACGAGCGCGTTCTACGAGGCCCCGGTGCCGATCCTTCCGTAGAATCGTGCGGAGTCGCGCGCGACGCGGAGCAGATGGCGGGGCCGGCCGACGCCGAACGCTGTCTGCTGGGGGGCGTATGAGGCAACGCTAGCATTCTATCACACCCATCCCAGAGCACAAGCAGTATGATACGGTACTTGACGGCGGGCGAGTCGCACGGCGAAGCCCTCATCGGCGTCGTAGAAGGGGTCCCCGCAAAGCTTCCCCTTTCGGCCGACGACATCAACGAGCATCTCGCGCGCCGTTGGTTGGGCTACGGGCGGGGCGGCCGCTCGAAGATCGAGAACGACAAGGTGCACATTTACTCCGGCGTTCGCTTCTCAGAGACGCTGGGCAGCCCCATCTCGTTTCGCATCGACAACGGCGCCTACAAGAAGGATCGCGCGGGATGGCCCGAGGTGATGGCCGTGGAGGGGCCGCCGCCGGACGATCTGGAGCGGGTCACCCTACCCCGGCCCGGCCATGCCGACCTGGCCGGCATGCAAAAGTACGAATTCGATGACATCCGCCCCGTCATCGATCGGTCCAGCGCCCGCGAGACCGCCATGCGTGTGGCGTGCTGCTCGTTGGCCCGGCGGCTCCTGAACGCGTTCGGCATTGAGGTGGGCAGCCACGTGGTCCGCATCGGAGACGTCGGGTACGACGCGTCCGACGAGTGGCGAGACCGCGTTAACGCGCTCATCCGAGACGGCGGAGCAAGCGCCGTGTATCGCGCGGCGGACGAGAGCGCCACCCGCATGCTCAGCGAGGAGATGACCGAGCGCTGCGTCGAACACATCGAGCAGACCAAGAAAGAGCGTGACTCCCTCGGCGGCATCTACGAAGTGATCGTGACGGGCGTGCCCGTCGGGCTGGGCTCGTACGTGCAGTGGGATCGCCGGCTCGACGGGAAGCTCGTCCAGGCCATCTGCTCCATCCAGGCCCAGAAGGCCGCCGAAATTGGCGATGGCGTCCGGAACGCGTATCGACCGGGGTCGAAGGTGCACGACCCGATCTTGTCTGGCGAGGAGCGCAGTGTGAGTCGTGGCGGCTATGCACGGCGCTCCAACCACGCCGGCGGCATCGAAGGCGGCGTGTCGAACGGCATGCCGATCGTCATTCGGGGCTACATGAAACCCATCCCGACACTCATCAAGCCGCTCGACTCGGTCGACACGGCCACGCAGGAGGCGCAGCCCACGCGGTATGAGCGGAGCGATATCACCAGTGTGCCCGCGGCATCGACCGTGGCCGAAGCGACAGTGGCGCTCGCGATCGCTAATGCTTTTCTCGAGAAATACGGCGGCGACAGCGTCCCGGAGATCCGTCGCCACGTGGAGGCAGACGACGCCTGATGTGGAGCTTCTCGCGGGCCGTCGTTGCAGCATCCGAGCGCATGTCGCAGGCGTGCCGTACGTGAGAGACCCCGTTGGACCAACCCAGCCGATTAACGATTCAATGTGCCACTTTGACACTCTGCCACTCGATTGACCATCATACGACTTTCCTGACGCCTCATGGCAGAGAACCGGCCTTCATCCGCATCGCCGCCGAGCACGTCGGCTCCGATGACCTTCTCCGACACGTCCTCATCGCTCCAGCACGTTGTCCGGTCCCTACCCGCGCCGGTCGCGCTGATGGGGCCATCGCTGCAGTTGTGGGCGTGGAGCCCGGCGTGGGAGCGGCTGGCCGGCACGGCTCTCACGGCCGAGCAGGCCCCCACCTTCTTTGACCTCTTTGCCGACCAGCCAGACTGGCGCACCCGAATAGAGCGCGGGCTGAGCGGAGAGGCCGACCGGGGGACGGCGGCGCTCCTGCGCCACGCCGACGGCAGCGAATGCTGGGTCGACTGGGACGTGCAGCCGTGGCGCCGCGAAGCCGATGGGCCCGTCACCGGCGTCCTGCTGTGCCTCCACGACAGGACGCCGCAGCAACGCGCCGAGGACCGCTTTCGCGCCTTGGCCGATACGGTCGATGAAGGCGTGCTGCTCATGGATCGCTCGGGCGTGTTTCAGATGTGCAATACGCGGGCTGAGGAAATCCTCGGGCGCCCGGCCGATCGCATCGTGGGCAGTTCGGTGCGCGACGTGCAGTGGCGCGGCCTCCGCGAAGACGGGTCGCCGCTTCCCAACGAAAGCTTTCCGTTCTGGGTTGCCCGCTACACGGGCGAGCCGGTGCGCAACCGCGTGATGGGCATCTATCCGGCGGAGGGACCGCCGCGCTGGATCCAGGTGAGTGCGCAGCCGCTCTGCCTGAACCGCGACGACGACCCATACGCCGTTCTCGCCTCCTTCGCCGATATCACCGAGCAGAAGCTGAGCGAGGAGGCGCTGCGCGCATCGAAGGACATGCTGTCCAGCGTGCTGGTAAGCTCCCTCGACGGCATCATGGTCTTCTCCGCCGTCCGCAACGAGGAGGGCGAGGTCGCGGACTTCGAGTGGCTGCTGGCCAACCCGAAGGCCGGTGAGCTCGTGGGGCGCCCGGCCGACGAGCTCATGGATCAGCGTCTGCTTGACGTCTTCCCCGGCCACCGCGAGGACGGACTATTCGACGACTACGTCTCGGTCGTGGAGACCGGCGAGCCGTTGGAGCGCGAACTGTACTACGACCACGAAGGCATTGAGGCCTGGTGGCAGGTGATTGCGGTCCAGCTCAGCGACGGCGTGGCCGTCACCCTGCGAGACATCACCGAGCGCAAGGAGGCGACGCAGACCATGGCGGCCACCAACGCCGAGCTGGAACAGCGCAACCAGACGCTCCGCGAGTTCGCGTACATCGCCTCGCACGACCTGCAGGAGCCCCTCCGGAAGATCTCCGCGTTCGCCGATCTGATGCGGGAGGACTACCAGGACGCCGTCGACGAGACCGGCGAGTACTACCTGGAGCGCATGCAAGATGCGGCCGAGCGGATGTCCACGCTCATCAACGACCTGCTGGCCTACTCGCGCGTGACCACACAGACCGAGTCGTTTGAGACGGTGGATCTGAACACGATCCTCGACAACGTGCGCTCGGACCTGGAGATTCGAATCCGCGAGGTCGGCGGCCGCGTCGAGGCCGAGGAGCTGCCCCATATCCAGGCCGATGCCACGCAGATGCGCCAGCTGCTGCAAAACCTCATCAGCAACGCGCTCAAGTTTCACCGCGAGGGCGTCCCACCGGTCGTCAACGTGTCGGCCCGTATCGAGCAGGCGGAGGCGCCCATCGATGAGCTTGATGAGCCCGAACCGGCAGAGGTGTGTCGCCTCGTCGTATCGGACAACGGTATCGGGATCGAGGAAAAGTACGCGGATCGGATCTTCACGCCCTTCAAGCGACTGTATAGCCGCAGCCAGTACGAAGGCACAGGGATGGGACTCGCCATCTGCCAGCGCATCGCGCAGCGGCATGGCGGCCGCATCGAACTCACCTCCACGCCGGGGCCGGGAAGCACCTTCACCATAACCCTACCCACCACGCAGGAGAGCGGCACCGAGGCGTCTTTGCAACGAGCTCCTTCCACGGACCTGGATACCTAGATGGAAGAACGAAGAAAGAGCATTCACATTGTGATGGCGGAGGACGATCCGGACGACCGGATGCTCACGCGGCGCGCCCTCAAGAAGAGCCGGCTCGTGAACACGTTCAACACGGTGGAGGACGGGGAGGAGCTGATGGACTACCTGTACAAGCGCGGTCCGTATGCCGAGTCGGACGTCCCCCGCCCGGGCCTCATCCTGCTCGATCTCAACATGCCCCGGATGGATGGGCGCGAGGCGCTGCAGCGCATCAAGTCCGACGCGGACCTGCGCCGCATCCCGGTGATCGTGCTCACCACGTCGGAAGCCGAGCAAGACATCATCGAGAGCTATGACCTCGGCGTGAACGCCTATGTCACCAAACCCGTCTCCTTCGAGGGGCTGGTCGATGCCATCCAGGCCCTCGGGGATTTCTGGTTTGAAATCGTAAAACTTCCCTCAGAGCGCCACGTGCAGGAATGATTACAGCGACCGATACGCTCGACGTCCTCCTGATCGAAGACGACGAGGATGACTATCTGATCACCCGGTCCTTGCTGAGCAAAGCGCAGGTGATCGATTGTGACCTGGAGTGGATGGCGTCGTACGAGGGCGGCTTGGAGGCTGTCCTGAGCAATCAGTACGACGCGTGCCTGGTGGACTATCGGCTGGGGGCGAAGACGGGGCTGGACCTGCTCCAGGAGGCGAAGGCCCAGGGCTGCCGCACGCCCATCATCCTGCTGACCGGCCAGGGCGACCTCAAGGTCGACATCGAGGCCATGGAAGCCGGCGCAGCCGACTACCTCAACAAAAACGAGATCGACGCGCCGCTGCTGGAGCGCTCCCTGCGCTACGCCCGCGAGCGCGGCGAGGCCGAGGAGCGCATCCGCAAGCAAGCCGCTCTGCTCGACAAGGCGCGCGACGCGATCATCGCCTACGACATGGACGGGCGCGTGATCTACTGGAACAAGAGCGCCGAGCGGCTGACGGGATGGTCGAAGGAAGAGATGCTTGGCGAGAAGGCCCGGGAGCGGTTGTACGAGCGCAATCAGGAGGGCAAGCTCAGCGACTGCTGGGAGACCCTGATGGCGTCGGGCGAGTGGAAAGGTGAGCTGTACCAGGAGGCCAAGGACGGCGACGAGATCGTCGTCGAGAGCCGGTGGACGCTCGTGCGCGAGACGGACGGCACGCCCGAGTCGGTGCTCGTCATCAACACCGACATCACCGAGCGCAAGCGGTTGGAGTCGCAGTTCCTGCGCTCGCAGCGGATGGAAAGCATCGGGCGGCTGGTCAGCGGCATTGCGCACGACCTCGGCAACCTGCTCGTGCCCATCTCCCTCGGCGTGAAGGTGCTGCAGCAGCGCTTTGGCGACGACGAGAAGGCCAGCCGCACGCTGTCGGTCATTCAGAACAGCGCCGAGCGCGGATCCGACATGGTGGACCAGGTGCTCGCCTTCGCGCGCGGCGTCGAGGGCGAGCGCGTGGCGCTCCAGCTCGACACCATCATCGAGGACGTCCAAAACATCACGGACGAGACGTTCCCCGAAGAGATCGACGTCCAGGTCGAGGTCGACGACGACTTGCAGCAGATCGTGGGGGATGCCACGCAGATCCAGCAGGTGCTCATGAACCTGTGCGTGAACGCCCGCGACGCCATGCCCGACGGGGGGACGTTGACCATCCAGGCCGAGAACGTGACCCTCGACGAGCGCGATGCCCGCATGAACATCGACGCCGAGTCGGGCACGTACGTCTGCGCCACGGTCTCGGACACGGGCGTCGGGATGCCCGAGGAGGTGATCGACAAAATCTTCGAGCCCTTCTTCTCGACCAAGCCCGAAGGCGAGGGCACTGGGCTCGGACTGTCCACCGCGTACAGCATCGTGAAGGGGCACGACGGGTTCATCGACGTACGGAGCGAGGAAGGCGCTGGAACCACGTTTCGGATCTTCTGGCCCGTGTCGCAGGCTGAGGAGGAGACGGTCGACGAGTCCGCCTCCACCGAGCTTCAAGACGGACGGGGAGCCCGCGTACTCGTGATCGATGATGAAGAAAACATCCTCGACACGGCGAAGGATGCGCTGGAGCAGGTCGGCTATCGAGTGGAGACCGCGCGGAGCGGAGACGCCGTGCTGCAGCGGCTGCAAACCCACCTTGACGTCGATGCGGTGATCACCGACATCGTCATGCCGCACACCGATGGGCTCACCGTCATCGAGCGCCTGCGCGCGGAGCGTCCGGAGATTCCCATCATTGCCGCCAGCGGCCTCGCGGACGAGCGAACCGACGACGCGCTAGAGGCCGGCGCCGAGGAGTTCATCTCCAAGCCCTTCACGGTGGAGAAGCTGCAGTCGGCCCTGCAGCGCGTGCTGCGGTTGGATGACGAGCCCGCGGCGCCCTCGCGGTGAACGCCGGGGCGCTGGGTGCGCCGCGTTCAAGACGACGCATCGGCCGAGGCATCAGCCTGCACACGCGAGCGCCCGGGGACAGCCTGTAGGTCCTGCCACCAGAAGGGGATCAGGGCAACGGCCCCCACGAGTAGCGCCAGCGGCCACAGCAGATTGGCGTCCGGCGGATGAACGAACAGCTTGCCAATCCCGATGAGCATGCCGAACAATGAGGCGGTGCTCAGCAGCGTGATGCGCAGGCGGCGGCCCAGGGCCTGCACCGGAGCGTGCGGTTGATCCCCGGCTTCTTTCGCCGACTCAGGCCACCAGCCGAAGGGGCGCGCCTTTTTGTAGAATCGGTTGCGGACCTCTGGCGAGGTGGGCGGTGTCACGAGCGCCGTGATCGTGGTGGCCGACAGCGAAGCGATCACCATGGTGAGCAGGCGCAGCCACTCCGCGTCGATCACGTTGATGACGATGGGCGCCGCGATGAGTGACACCGCGATTGCGCTGCCCTCCGCGTACAGGTTCACGCGCTCCCACAGCCAGCGCAGCATAAGGACCGGCCCGATGCCGGCGCCGAAGACGAGCGAGATGAACCACGTGGCCTGGATGGAGCCGAGCGACACCATGATGACGATGGCGAATGCAAGGACGACGACGTTCGAGAGCCGGGCGACGAGCACCGATTCCGGGCCGCTCGGCTCGCGGTCGAGCCATTCCTCGCAGATCAGCCGCTTATACAGGTCGTTGCTCCAGTACGAGGCGCCCCAGTTCAAGTGGGTGTCGATGGTGGAGGTGAGCGCGGCCAGGAGCCCCGTGAGCATGAGGCCCCGCAGCCCCACCGGCAGCAGATCGTCGATGCCCGTCACGAACGTCATCTCACGGGCGGCGGCAAACCCGTCTGTGCCGATCTGGCTCGGATCGAACGGGTACAGCACCAAGAGGCCCGCGCTGATGACGAGCCAGATGAGACTCCGCACGAGGATCTGGGACCACGAGAAGACGGCGCCTGCCACGCGCGCGTCATGGTCGCTCTGCGTGGACATGGCGCGCTGGGCGAGATAGCCCGTGCCATCGCTACTCACCCAGAAGAGGCCCTGCAGCGCAATCACCATCAGGAAGGGGAAAAGGGCCTCGCCGCTGGGGGCGAACGACATCATCTCCTGGCCCTGCATCTGGCCGTAGATCTCCACGATTCTGGGCCCGAGCGCACTGACGCCGCCGACGGCATCCACCACGTACCAACTGTACACGGCGGTGCCTATCATAGCCAGCACAAATTGCATGGCATCGGTGTTGACCACGCTGCGCATGCCGCCCGTGGCGGAGTACAAGAAGGCAAACCCTACCATGAGCGCCAGGCTGATGAGCCCGTTGGTCGTGACCATGGCCGGGTCCAGGCCGGTGACGCTGCTGCTGAGCACGAGGCCGGTGGATTGCACCAAACCGAGGATGGGCGCATACAGACCGGCCGGGAGCCACGTGTGCCACGGCATGAACACCTCGGCGATGCGGACCGCCGCGACGAGCACCATCGCCAAAAAGATGCAGTTGACGATGGTGCCGTAGTAGATCGCCTTCAGCCCGCGCAGGAAGAGCACGCCGCGGCCGTCGTAGCGGAGCTCGGTAAGTTCGGCGTCGGTAAGGACGCCCGAGCGGCGCCACATCTCGGCGAAGACGAACGCCAGCAACAGGTAGCCCAGGCCATAGATCCAAAAGCGCCAGAGGGCAAACACCCCGGCCGTGGCCACCAGACCCGTCACCAGCAAGGGGGTGTCGGCGGCATACTGGGTGGCAGCCATGCTGAATCCAGCCTTCCAGCCTTTTATGTCTTGACCCGCCAGGAAGTACTGCTTCAAGCTCTGCGATGCCTTCTTGCGTGCCAGAAAGCCCTGCGTGGCGGCGTACCCCACAAAGGCCAAGACAATACCGAGATCGATCATCGCGGGTCCAGAAGTGAGAAAAAGTTGCTTCTCCACACGGACAGTGCGCCGTGAGGGTCCGCACTGTGGCTCCGATTCTGTGACGCTCTTAAAACACTTCGATGGAACGGGATAAATCCACCTGAAGCGCGATGCACCACAAAGGAATGAAGCGACGGAAGATAGGGGGGAGTCGGCAGATCGGAAGGAGTAGCGAGCGATGATATCCAGAGCGTTACAACCAGACAGGACGTGCGCCTCGAACTTTCGTCAAGCACCAGCCATTCAACACAGCGCTTTGTATTCATCCATCCAAGCCGCCCCCTCTATGAGTTGGATCCATCGTCTCGTCCACCGCGACGACGCCACACTGAACACCGCCACCGACCCGACGCCGGTGACCCCTGAAAGTCCGCACGCTGTCGTCATTGGGGCGGGGTTTGGCGGACTGGCCTCCGCGATCCGGCTCGGCGCCCGCGGCTTCCGCGTCACGCTCCTCGACCGGCTCGATCAGCCCGGCGGCCGGGCGCGCGTCTTCGAGCAAGACGGCTTCACCTTCGATGCCGGGCCCACCGTCGTCACTGCGCCGTTTCTGTTCGAGGAGCTGTGGCAGCTCGCCGGGCGCAACCTGGAAGACGACGTCGACCTCGTCCCCGTCTCCCCGTTCTACCGCATCCGCTTCGACGACGGCTCGGTCTTCGACTACACGGGCGACGCGGAGGCCATGGAGCAGGAGATCCGCCGGTTCAACCCGGACGACGTGGAGGGTTACCGGCGCTTCCTCAAGAAGAGCGAGGAGATCTTCGAGATCGGTTTCGAAGAGCTGGGCCATGTGCCCTTCGGCCGGCTCATGGACATGCTCAAGATCATCCCGGCGATGATGAAGCTGGAGAGCCACCGG
>CAYFRX010000020.1:5644-22132 GCA_964345515.1 uncultured Rhodothermales bacterium | reverse complement strand
CAGTAATACGACGCCCCCCAGAATTATCAAATTACTTGTGCAGATCTACTAGTGCTGAAAGTTAATTGCTAGATATTGATCGGCTGGCCGTAGGCCGCGCGGGTTGCCTCCATGATCGTCTCCGAGAGCGTTGGGTGCGGGTGCATCGCCTCCATGATCTCGTGGCCCGTTGTCTCCAGCTTGCGCGAAGTGACGACCTCCGCAATCAGCTCCGTGGCGTCGTGGCCAATGATGTGGCAGCCCAGGAATTCGCCGTACTTGGCGTCGTAGATTGTCTTGACGAAGCCTTCCTGATGGCCGAGGGCTGCCGCCTTGCCAGAGGCCTTGAAGGGGAATTTGCCGACCTTGATTTCGTAGCCGGCTTCCTTCGCCTGCTCTTCCGTGTAGCCCACCGAGGCAATCTGCGGCTGGCAGTAGGTGCAGCCCGGCACGTCGCGCATGTCGATCGGCTGCACGTCATGACCTGCGATCTTCTCGACACAGAGGATGCCCTCGTGGCTGGCCTTGTGGGCAAGCCAGGGCGCGCCCGTTACGTCGCCAATGGCATAGACGCCGTCTACGTTCGTGCGGTAGAAGTCATCCACCACGATGTCGTTGCTCTCGGTTTCGATGCCGAGCTCGTCGAGCCCGATGTCCTCCACATTGCCCACGACGCCGACCGCCGAGAGGACCTGGTCGGCCTCCAGGGTTTCGGTGCCTTTACTCGTCTTGACCTCGACCTGGAGCGGTGTGCTGTCGGTATCGACGCCCTGCACCTCGGAGGCGGTCATGATGGTGACCCCCAGCTTCTTGAACGAGCGCGCCAGCTCCTTCGAGATCTCAGCGTCTTCGTTCGGCACGATGCGGTCCTGCACCTCGACGATGGTCACCTCCGTGCCCATGTTCTGATAGAAGTAGGCGAACTCAACACCGATGGCGCCGGCTCCCACAATCACGAGCCGGTCGGGCTGCTCGGTCTGCATCATCGCCTCCTTGTAGGTGATGATCTTCTCGCCATCGAGGGGCAAAGGCGGGATCTCGCGGGCTCGCGCACCGGTGGCGATGATGACGTGGTCGGCCGTGACGGTGGTCTCCTCGCCCACCTCCTCGCCGTCCATGTTGACCGACGGCGTGACGTGCACCTCGCTGGAGCTCGCCAGTTTCCCACGCCCGTAGATAACGTCGATGTCGTTCTTCTTCATCAAGAACTGGACGCCTTTGTTCATCTGATTGGCCGTGCCCCGGCTCCGCGCGATGACCTTCGGGAAGTTGGGCGAGACCGAGCCGTCGAGCTCCAAGCCGTACGTGTCGAGGTGGCGCGCGTCGGCCATGACTTCGGCGCTCTTCAGCAAGGCTTTCGTTGGGATACACCCGACGTTCAGGCACACGCCGCCTAGCTTGTCCTTCTCGATAATGGCGGTGTTCATCCCGAGTTGCGAGGCGCGGATGGCGGTCTCGTAGCCGCCGGGGCCGCTGCCGATGATGACGCAATCGTAGTTTGCGTTGGCCATGAAGATGTGGATGTGGTGCTTAGTTGCGACGAGCTCGTTCCAACAGTCCTAAGATAATGTGCGCCCTCCATCGTGTCCAAGAGCGGAGTTCATGCTGGGCGTAAAGTTCTGTGAATACAGGGCGCGGCGTAGCGTCCGGATCAGGGGTCGTGGCGCGCTCGAACCGCTCGTATTAGAGGCTTTCTGAGGGCAAGCGAAGCCGAGCCTTCATGGATCGTGGAGCCAGCGGCGCGGATTGACGGCGGCGCCCGTGGTCTTGTCGAAGACGGCGAAAAAGACGCCGGCGCCGCGTGGTTCGTCGTTGGTTCCCGCCCGGCCCAGCAACGCGCCAGCCTCGACGGGTTGGCCTTCGGTCACATACAAGGCGGAGAAGTTACTGTACACCGAGAGGTAATCGCCGTGGCGCACGACGAGGTACTGGCCGTAGCCTGGCACGAAGTCAATGGTCGCCACCTCGCCGTTGAAGACGGCCCGCACGCTGGCTTCGGGGTTGGTGGCAATGAGAATGCCGGGATGACGCGTGGTGGTGCCGTACACGGGATCCACACGGTCGCCGTACGGCTCGGTGACCACACCGTCGGCTGGCCACGGGAGCTGCCCGCGGTTCTCTTCGAAGGAGGCCGAAAGCTCCTCGTACGCGGCCCGCTCCGCCGGGGTGCGCCGCGCTGGGGCGTTCTCCGATTCGGACGACGCGATCGTCTCGCGGATGCGGGCCTCTAACTCTTGGGCGGCCGACTGCTTGCGGTCGATCTCTTCCTTCAGGCTCTCGCGCTCGTCCCGAAGTTCGGCAATGACGGTCCGCCGCTGTTTCTGCAACCGACGCAGGTTCTCACGCTCGGCCTGGACCTCATTCAGAAGCTCCTCGGTGCGCTGCTGGCTCGCTTGTAATGCCTCGCGGCGCGATCGGAGATCGGTCGTGGCCTGGCGGATGGACGCGAGCCGCTCGCGGCGCTGCTGGGCAAACCGGTGCAGGTACTGCACGCGGATGAGCATCTGATTGATCGAGTTGGCCGCCAGGATCAGGGCCAAGTCATTGAGGCGGCCGTACTTGTAGGCATGCTGGGCGCGGCGCTGATACTGCGTCTTCAACGTGTTCAGCCGGCTGCCCAGGTGCTGCAGCGAGGACCGGAGCGAGTCCCGCTCGGCGCGCAGCTCCTTGAGGCGCTGCTGGTAGGTGGCCGCCAGCTCCTGGCGAAGCGCGATCTCCCGCCCGAGGTTTTCGAGCCGCTGCCGCGTGGCTTCTTCCTCCTCGGTCGTCTCCGAGAGGCGCTCTTGATCTTGCCGGATCTGCTCCTTGAGCTGTTCAAGCCGGCGTTCGGTGGCTGCCCGGTCGGACGACTGCGCTTGGACGACCCCGTGGAGGCTCAGCCCCAACAGTAGAATCCAGACGCCGTGTCGACCGATGCGGCCCATGCTTACTACGTCGGTGAATGGAGAGAAGCTATCGGGCTCCCAAAAGGGGAACACGTTGCACGTCGCTGCCCACACGCAGATTGAACGAGAGCGTTTCTGGGTTCAGCGTGATCTCCTCGTAGTAGATCGATCCAAAGGCGTCGTCCTGCGGGCGGCGCAGGGTCAACCGCCGCGGGAGCGAGACCCCGTTGACCGTTTCGAATTCGGCAAACTCGCGGACCTCGTTCAGCGTGCCGTCGGGTGTGCGTTCCTCGTAGCGCGTCACGCGCCACAGCGAGGGATCAACCGTGTAGGCGCGTTGGCCCTCGGGGCCGGTCAGGTAGTAGTACTGATCGTCCGCCTCAATCTGCCACGGCACGGAAGGGTCCGGGGCCAAGATGCCCAGCATGTTTTCGAAGACCGCCTCGCTCGTGATGGGTAGCGGCATGCGCCGCTGCGCCGCTTCGACGGAGCCAAAAGCCAGCCGCTTGTTGATGCGATCATACACGAAGAAGCTGTCGGCCGTAACGAGCATGCGGGCCGCCTCGACGCCAAAGCCCGGGCTCAGGCTCATGTACAGCGAGTCGTTCCGCCGCTGGCGCACGACAGCGTTAAACTGGCCGCTGCGCTGCGGGGCGTCCACGACGAGCCGTGCCTGGGCCGTGTAGCTCAAGAGCGTATCCGTCGGCAGCACGATCTGCTGGCGCATCTGGTCCACCGAGTGGTTGGGGAAGGCCGTCGGCGTTGCGCCCGAGCGCGTGGAGGACGCGCCCGAGCAGCTCGTCAGCACGAGGCCGAGTGCCAGAAGCGCCCCGGCGAGGAGGCGGGGAAAGGAGGCATGCGAAGCGTCCACAGAGGAAGACCGGGAATGAGACAGAGGTGGGGAAGAACTTAGTTGCTGAGCTGATCCAGCTTACGATGCAGGGCGTTGCGGTCTGGCGCGCGGTCGAGCGCCTGCTCCCAGTAGGTGCGTGCGGCGGATACGTTGCCGAGTGCTTTCTGCACGTCGCCGTAGTGCTCGTAAATGGTAGCGCTGGCCTCGCCGGTGTCGATGGCCTTCTTGAGCCACGTCGCGGCCGCCTCGTATTGCTCCTGCTGGAAAAAGACCCAGCCCAGCGTATCGAGGTACGAGGCGTTGTCTCCATCGAGCTCCACGGCGCGTTTGGCCATGCGTTCGGCGTCGTCGAGGCGGAGGCTTCGTCCGGCCAAGCTGTACGCGTAGTTGTTGAGCGCCATCGCATGGTCCTCATCGAGTGCAATGGCCTGCTCATAGGCGTCATCCGACGCCTCCATGTCGCCCACGCGGTTGTACAGAAGGCCTAACGTCGCGAGCACGTCCGCCCGGCGATCTGCTGATGCCTCCGATGAGTCCTTCAGCAGCTCACGCAGCGATTCGAAGCGCTCGATGGCGGCCTTGTTGCGGTTGAGAGTGAGCAGACCCTGCGCGGCAATGCGCGTGAGCGGGAGCTGGTCAGGGAACAGCAGCAGCCCTTCCTCGGCGACATCCACGGCGCGCTCCGGCTGGTCCGCCTGCAGGTAAGCCGCAGCGGCTTGGATCCACCGCTGCAAGACGCGCGGATTTTGGTCGATGGCTCGCTGCAGCAGCTCGGCCGCCTCCCGGTAGTCGCCGGCTTGATACCGCAAGTCGCCGAGCATCTGCAGGGCTCCTTCGTGATCGGGTTCCAACTTCAGGGCTTGCTCCAGAAACTGCGTCGCTTGCTGAGCGGCGTCGTCGCTCGTACGGCTGCGACGTTGCAACGTGCGGGCCCGCTGGACGAGTTGATCGGCGGAGGCGCCCTCCATGTTCGATAAATGATTGAGCAGGCTGTCAGCCGCCTCGGAGCGTCCCTGCTCGCGGTACAGGTCAGCCAGCTCCATGGCTGTTTCCAGGTCAGAGGGATTGGATTTCAGCGTCTTCTCGTACAGGCGAACGGCCTTGTCGGTCTGGCCTTCCTTCAGGTAATATTGGCCGAGCAGCTGCGTGAAGAGGCGCTCTTCGGGCCGAAGGTCCACCAGCGCACGCAGGACGCGAGCGACGTTCTCAGAGTCGTTCAGCCGGCGATACAGCCGGAGCATTTTCATGTACATCTGCGGGGTAGCCCGTCCCATCTGCTGCTCCACCGCTTCATAAATCGCAACGGCTTCCTCCGCGTGGTTCGACTCGGACAGCATCTCGGCCAGCTCCAGGCGGGCTCCCGTGTCGTCCGGGAAGCGCGTGGTGAGCGTGCGATAGACAGAAATCGCCGCGTCCGTGTTTTCAGCGGCGCGGTGCAGTTCAGCGAGCTGCTCGTAATAATGGATGTTGTCCGGTGCCACGCCTTGCGCCTGCTCCGCGTAGAAGATGGCGGTATCCGTGGCATCCTGCTCGGCCTGCGCGTCGGCTAGGGCCGAAAGGATGGGCGCTTCGTTGGGGGCCAGCTCCAGCGCCCGCTCGTACAGGCCAATCGCGCGGTCGTGGTTGTCGAGGTACGCCTGCGTCATACCGCGTACGAACAGCTTCTGCGCCTGGGCCGCCGCTGCGTCGAGGGTATCAGGCGGGACGCCTGCGCGGGCGACCGTCGTCGGAACGAGCAGGACTGCGATCAGGATAAGGCGGGCCAAAGCGCTTGCGTCGGGAAGAGCAGACGAAACCGGGCACCGCATGATCATCCGAGGGCAGGCGAAGGAAACAGTATCAGACATGACAGGCAGAGAACGGTACGGAACGAGGGGAGGTTTCGGGGGACAGCGGCCGGCGGATGCGGCGGGTGAGAAGAAACGACGGACGGAATAAGGAGTACCTACGCAAAGTGCGTCTCTTCATATAAACTTGACGAAAAGCGGTGGACGTGTTAACGTAACAAAACGCCGCCATGTAAAATCCGGGACGCGGCACGCTCGCTTTTTCTCTTTCGATGGACGATACAAACCCCGAATGGGCCAGCACGACGTCAAGCAAGACTCCGATGAAGCGGCCTTGCGTGAATTCACGCAGCATCTGATCCAAGACGTACGAGCGCTTGAGCACATGCTCCGGGAGGAGATGTTCGAGGAAGGCGTTCGACGCATTGGAGCCGAGCAAGAGCTGTTCCTCGTCGATGAGCGCGGCAAACCCGCTCCGATTATCGACGAGGTGTTGGAGACCAACACGGATGACCGCATCGTCACGGAGCTCACGCGCTTCAATCTGGAGTTCAACATGAAGCCCATACGGTTCGGCACCGATTGTCTGAACCAGATGGAACAGGCCACCCACGACCTCATCAGCAAGGTGCGCCATCTTGTCCACCGGGTCGGTGGAGAGATCATCCAGACCGGCATTCTGCAAACGATTCAGCTGGCAGAGCTCACGCTCGATTATATGACGCCGCGCCCGCGTTACAATGCGCTCAACGACGCCATCACGCGGCTGCGCGGTGGGCCCGGCCAGTTCCAGATCCGCGGGGTCGACGAGCTCTTCATGAAGCATGACACCATCATGCTGGAAGGGTGCAATACGAGCTTCCAGACGCACTTCCAGGTGTCGCCCGAAGAGTTTCCGCGCTTCTACAATATTGCCCAGGTGGTGGCTGGTCCGTGCCTGGCCGCCGCCACGAACTCGCCGCTCCTCTTTGGCAAGCGCCTTTGGCGGGAGACGCGTATTGCGCTCTTCGAGCAGGCCGTGGACACGCGGAGCAGCAACCTCTATTTGCGCGAGATGAGCCCCCGAGTCCACTTCGGGAGCGGGTGGGTCGAAGAGTCGGTGACGGAGATCTTCAAGGAGGACATCTCCCGATTCCGTGTCCTCATCACGACGGGCCTGGAGGAAAACCCCTTCGACGTGTTGGAGGCGGGGGAGGTCCCCAAGCTGGAAGCCCTGCAACTGCACAACGGCACGGTATACCGGTGGAACCGCGCCTGCTACGGTATCACAGACGGTAAGCCGCACCTGCGCATCGAGAACCGGATCCTCCCATCGGGGCCGTCGACGGTCGACCAGGTCGCCAACGCCGCGTTCTGGTTCGGGCTGGTCAGCGGACTGGCGTCCAAGTACGACGACATCGCCAACGTGATGACGTTCGACGACGCGAAGAGCAACTTCATCGCCGCCGCACGCAACGGCCTCGCCTCGCAGTTCGACTGGATCGAGGGCCGCCAGGTGCCTGCCCACGAGCTGATCCTCGATGACCTGTTGCCGCTGGCTGAAGAAGGACTTCGCGCTTCGGATATCGACGAAGGTGACATCGAACGCTATCTCGGCATTGTCGAGGACCGGGTGCGTACGCGGCGTACCGGCTCGCAGTGGCAGCTCGATTCCCTCGCTGAGATGGGCGAAGAGGGCACGCGGGGAGAGCGGCTCAGCGCCCTGGTGGCCGGGATGGTGGAGCGTCAGAAGGAGGGCAAGCCCGTCCACGAGTGGACGCCCGCGACGCTCGACGAAGGGTATTCACCCGATCACATGCAGAACTCGTTCGTTGAGGACTACATGAGCACGGACCTGTTCACCGTGCATGAGCAAGAAACCGTTGAGTTTGTGGCGTACCTCATGGACTGGCAGCACATTCGCCACGTTCTCGTTGAAGACGAACACCATCGCCTCGTGGGGCTGGTGAGCCACCGGCGCTTGCTTCGTCATCTGGCCGAGCGGGACGCAGCGCCCAAGGGCGGGGTGCCCGTGGGCAAGATCATGGTGAGCGATCCGGTCTCGGTGCCGCCCGACATGCCGACCGTCGAAGCCGTTCAGCTCATGCGTGAGCGCAAAATCGGCGCCCTGCCGGTCGTGCGCGACGATCAGTTGGTGGGGATCATCACCGAGCGGGACTTCATTGACCTGGCCGGCCAACTTCTGGAAGGTGATATGGACAATGGGGCGAGGCAAAACGCCACCATTCCGAGTGCAGCGTCGCCGGAGGAGTAGCGCGTTGTTTGCCGTTCGTTGCATCCCCGCGGGAACGCCCCGGTAGGTTGTTCGTGACACGACGCGTCCAAAGGCTGTGTGCTCGCAAACTAGCGGCGCACAGCTTTTCCCACTTACCCTTCTCATACGCAATCTACCCTATTCCATGGAAGCGACGCACGAACGTGAAATCAGCGGGCTCACCATTCGAATCGACCGTGACCTGTGCATCGGGTCCGGCAACTGCGTCAACCTCGCCCCCGAAATCTTTGAGATCGATGAAGAAAACCTCGTCGACTTTCTCGGAGACACGCCCGACATCGATCAGGACCGGTTGGTAGAAGCCTGCATGCTCTGTCCCGTCGACGCGCTCATCGTGGAGGATGCGGACGGCGAGCAGATCGTCCCCTGATACTGATTCTGCGAACGGTTGTGCATAAGCGAAATCGGGTAGCTCCGCTTCCCTCGAAGGCACTACTACGTCCGTAAACTGGGGCAAGGGCAGGAAAACCGGCTGAGGATGCGTGACACACCGGCCGGCCTCAATCATCCGAGCGTCGGATTTTCCGGACCCAGCCGATGACAAATCCGATCGCCAGCCCTAACACCAGCATCAGCACGTACCACACGGGCGATCCCACGTCTGGGGTCATCGTCTTACTGCGCCGGTTCGAGGGGGGAAGACGCTGCATCCACGAGCGTGCGGCGCTCCCACGTGCGGAAGCGCTCCAGCTCGCTATGCACCGCCCGGACGACGGCGGAGACCACGGCCACGTCGTCCACAAAGCCGATCCCGACCAGCATGTCGGGAACGAGATCGGCCGGCATTACGAAGTAGACCACGGCGCCGGCGATGAGCAGCAGGGCAGTCCAGGGCACGCGCTGATACTGGCGAAGCGCCCACGCCTTGAGCAACCGGAGCAGCGCTGTGAGGTCCGTTTGGATGCTCTGGACGGAGGCGGCGTGGCCGCCGATGTGCTCGTAGGCGTCGCGCACGAGGAGCAGGACCCGAAACCGTCGTTTTAACACCTGCTTGGCCCCGCCGAGCGCCGTGCGTAGAGCCTGCCGGTTCGTGGAAGAGGAAGGGGGTAGTGCAGACGAGGAGGACGACATCGTGCGGTGGGGCGCGCAGGCCAAGCGGAAGGAGGAGACATATCAACGTATTCTGATGCTAACGGCTGACCTCCAAGAAGTCAATGCGAGGAACGCTTACCGCGCGCGTCGGGAGATGCAAAAGATGGAAGGGAGCGTTAATTTAGAGGGCCGATTCGATTCCCACCCACTGCCTCTTCCTCGATCTGAATGCCCCGATCGTTCGTTTCCGGTCTCTTCCTCGTTCTCGTTCTTTGGATGCAGCCCGCGCCGGCGCAAGATGATGTGCCTATGCCGTCTCCGGTGGCGCCCACGCCCGCCGCGGCGCGCATGGACGGTGTCGAGCAGCGCCAGCGGCTCATCGACCAGTCCCTCGTCAAGAACCTACCTTTCGAAAGCGTCGGCCCGACGGTGATGAGCGGGCGCGTCGTGGACGTCGACGTGAACCCCGCCGATCCCACGCATTTCTACGTCGCGTACGCCTCCGGCGGGCTCTGGCGGACGACGAACAACGGCCGCTCCTTCGAGCCGCTTTTCGACCGAGAGGCCGTGATGACACTTGGCGACATCGCCGTCGACTGGGACGATGGCGAAACGATCTGGGTGGGCACCGGCGAGAATAATTCCAGCCGCTCGTCCTACGCCGGAGCTGGCATCTACAAGAGCACAGACGGTGGGACGTCGTGGCAGCACATGGGGCTTGCCCCCACGCACCGAACCGGTCGCATCCGGATTCATCCGGATGCCCCGAATACCGTGTGGGTGGCCGCCATTGGGGCGCTCTACTCGCCCAACGCCGAGCGCGGCGTGTACAAAACGACCGACGGCGGCGCGACGTGGACGAAGACGCTCTACGTGGACGAGGACACCGGTGCCATCGATCTGATCGTCGATGCCGACGACCCCGACGTGTTGTACGCCTCCACCTGGCAACGGGCACGCCGCGCGTGGAACTTCGTGGAGGGCGGTCCGGGTAGCGGCGTCTGGAAAAGCACCGACGGCGGGGCGAACTGGACGCTCCTCAGCACCGAGGACAGCGGCTTCCCGACCGGCGAGCACGTGGGCCGCATTGGTCTCGCGCTCTATCCGGGCGATGAGGACGTGCTGTACGCGTTCGTCGACAACCAGAACCGGCGGCCGGAAGAGGACGAGAAGGATGAGCCTACCCTCACCCGCGAGGATCTGGAGACGATGTCACGCGACGGTTTTCTGGCGCTCGACGAAGAAGCGCTCTCCGACTACCTCCGTCGCAACGATTTTCCGCGGAAGTACACCGCCAGCGCCGTCCTGGAGATGGTTCGCGAGGGCACCATCGAGCCGGTGGCGTTCGTGACGTACCTGGAAGACGCCAACGAGCAGCTCTTCGACACGCCCGTGATCGGGGCCGAGGTCTACCGCTCCACCGACGGCGGCCGCTCTTGGACGCGTACGCATGAGGACTACCTCGACCAGGTGTACTACTCGTACGGCTACTACTTTGGCGAAATCCGCGTCGCGCCCCACGATCCCGACCTGATCTACATCATGGGCGTGCCGTTTCTGATCTCCGAAGATGGGGGCCAGACGTTCACCCCGGTCGAGGCCGAGAACGTGCACGTCGATCATCACGCGCTCTGGGTGAGCCCGACGCGCCCCGGTCATCTCATCAATGGCAACGACGGCGGCATCAATATCAGCTACGACAACGGCGCCACGTGGTGGAAGGCCAACACGCCGCCGGTCGGGCAGTTCTACGCGGTCGCCGTGGACGACGCCGAGCCGTATACCGTGTGCGGCGGACTGCAGGACAGCGGCGTGTGGTGCGGCCCACACACGTACGAGCACAGCTATGCGTGGTACGCCGAGGGCGACTATCCGTACGACCGTATCCTGGGGGGCGACGGCATGCAGGTCGAGGTCGACACGCGCACGAACGACATCGTGTACACCGGCTTCCAGTTTGGCAACTACTTCCGGTTCAACCAGTCCACGGGTGAAGGCACGTCCATCAAGCCGCAGCACGCGCTGGGCGAGCGGCCGCTCCGCTTCAACTGGATGACGCCGATCCACCTCTCACGCCATCATCAGGATATCCTGTACCTGGGCTCCAACAAGCTGCATCGCTCGATGGACCGAGGCGATTCGTGGACCGCGCTCTCAGGTGACCTGACGGCGGGTGATCGGGCCGGCGACGTTCCGTACGGCACACTGACGACCATCGACGAGTCGCCGCTGCAGTTCGGGCTACTGTACACGGGCTCCGACGACGGGCGCATCCACGTGACGCGCGATGGCGGGGCGACGTGGCAGCGCATCGATACGAACCTGCCCCAGCACTTCTGGGTCAGCCGGGTCGAGGCGTCGCACCACGACACGAGCCGCGTGTACGCGACGCTCAACGGCTACCGATGGGATCACTTCGACGCGTACGTGTATCGCTCGGACGATTACGGCCAAACGTGGACGCGCATCGGCACGGATCTGCCCCGCGAGCCGGTCAATGTGATCCTCGAAGATCCAGCCGACGCGGACATCCTGTACGTCGGGACCGATCACGGCCTGTACGTCAGCCTTGACCGCGGCCAGTCGTTTATGGCGATGGAAGAGGGGCTGCCGAACGCGCCCGTGCACGACGTGACGCTGCAGCCGCGCGCGGCGGATCTGGTGGTCGGCACGCACGGGCGGTCGATCTTCCGGGCGGACGTCGAGGAGCTCCGGCAGATGATGCCCGAGCGGTTGGCCCAACCGCTGTATGTGTTTACGCCCGACACCCTCCGGTACGACGACAGCTGGGGTGACAAGCCGGCGAGCTGGCGCGCGCCGAATGTACCGGCTGTGACCGTGCCCTTCTTCAGCGCGGCCGCCGGGACGGCGACGATTCAGGTGGCGACGCAAGACGGATTGCGCCTGCAAACCCTGACCCACGACGCGGAGGCGGGACTCAACTACCTGGACTATGACCTGTCCGTCGATGCCGCGCAGGCTGATGCGTTCAACGCCCAGGTCGGGGCCGAACCGGGTGACGCCGAAGCCGACGAGGATGAACCCACCCGGTTGGAGCCCGCCGATGACGGATCGATCTACCTCATTCCCGGCACGTACGTGGTGACGATCCAGCGCAGTGACGCGTCCGTCGAGACGTCGCTTACGATAGAGCCGCCGCGCGAGGGGAACCGGGCCGAGCCGCGTATGGCACCCAGCGAGAGCGAGGAGGTCAAGTAAGACTGATGGAGTTCCCTGCGGCACCGCGCCGTCAGAGCCGAATCGCTGAAGTGGGATCGCGTCAGTTCAGGCGCGACGTGTCGTGCGTTGCAGCGGCAAAGAGTGGAGAGCGCGCCGAAGAGGAGTCCGCCCACGCAAGCTGCGGCCTGAGCTCTGCCACGAGCGTCTCGAACTCGTCGCGGTACTGCGGATACACCGGCTCGGAGGGCGGGAGGTCCACCTTGCGCGAGTCGATCGGTTCGCCGTGCTTCCAGAAGTGGTAGTGCAGGTGGGGGCCGGTGGAAAGACCCGTGCTGCCCACATAGCCAATAACATCCCCCTGTTTCACCTGCTTGCCGCGCCGAATGCCGCGCGCAAAGCGCGACAGGTGCAGGTAGCCCGTCGTGTACGTCGAGTTGTGGCGGATCTTGACCCAGTTGCCGTTGCTGCGATCGTATCCGGCGACCACGACCTCCCCAGCGCCCACTGAGCGCACGGGCGTGCCCGTCGGGGCCGCATAGTCGGTCCCGAGATGCGCGCGCCGCTGGCCCGTCACGGGGTGAAGCCGGCTGTGCGAGAACTGCGAGCTGATCCGGCTGTAGCGGAGCGGCGACTTCAGGAGCTGCCGCCGCATGCTGTTACCATCCTCGTTGAAGTAACTCCGCTGGTGAGGCGCGTCGAAGCGGAACGCATGATAGTCGCGACCGCGATGCAAGAAGCGCGCAGCGATGATGTCGCCAGGCGGCAGTTCCGTATTGCCCAACCGCCGTTTCTCGTAGATGACACGGAACCGGTCGCCGCGGCGGATCTGGAAGAAGTCCACCTGCCAGGCAAACACTTCGGAAAGCCGCAACGCAAGTTCGGGATGCGCGCCGTCATCGACGAGCGTCTGGTAGAGCGAGTTTGTAATCACGCCGCTGGCCGTTTCCCACGACACCGACACGGGCCGTTCGCCAGTGTACGAGCGCTCGGGGTGGCGAACGTCGTAGACGACGTATCGCGTCGGCGTCGGCTGGTACACCAGGTACTGCGCGCGCTGCAGCCACTCGTTGACATAAATGCGATACGGCTTACCGGCAACGATCCGGCGCACGTCATACACCGAGCGCGATGCCTCGGCGACCTCCACGATCGTTTGGTACGGAACGCTGTGCTCGTTCAGCAGGGCGGAGAAGGTCTCGTTCCGCCGCACGCGCGCCTCGACGATCTTGAAGTGATCCTTCGGCACCCTGAACGCATCGTGGGGCGACGCTGAGGGCGGGGGCGACGGGTCGACCGCGGAGGTGGAGTCCACCGAGGCCGGGGGCGCAACGGCGGGGGACGCTTCCGAGGCGTCGTTGGACGGAGAGAGGGGGAAGCTAAGGAGCCCAACAGGCAACAACAGCACCCCGAAAAAGGCAACGAACCGTGACAGTTTCATGCGGGCGAAGGGGACCGGTGGGTTTGCGAGACCAGCTAGCATATAAAAAGCGTGAACGCGTCAAGAACTTCAACATATATCGCTGGCCGAACTGTACCGAAAGCTGTCACTTCATTCCGGGCATCTATGCTTACATAGATATGCTCTTTTGGATTAATCCTCTTGCGTGGGAGACCATGTGTCCTCGCGGACGCCGTCCTGCCGGTTCGCCCATCGGGCCAAGACGAAGAGGAGATCGGACAGGCGATTGAGGTACACCGTTGACTGTTCGTTGACCGGCTCCAGCGAGGCGGCCTTGACCGTGAGCCGTTCGGCCCGGCGGCAGGTGGTCCGGGCGGAGTGCAGCGTGGCCGCGCCCGGCGTACCGCCCGGGAGAATGAAGTTTTTCAGCGGGTCGAGGTCCTCGCTGAACGCATCGATGTCGGCTTCAAGTTGCTCTACGTGAGCCTCCGTGATGCGGGGGACCACCGACTTCGCGTCGTCGGGCGTCGCGAGATCGGCCCCGAGGATGAACAGCTCCTCTTGCAAGCGGTGCAGCACCGGGTCGAGCCGCTCGTATCCGGGGCGGTCCTCCAGGTGAGCGCGGGCCAGCCCGATGAAGGAGTTCGTCTCGTCCACCGTGCCGTAGGCATCGATGCGCGGATGACTTTTGTTGACGCGCTCGCCGCCGAAAAGCGACGTCAGGCCGTCATCGCCAGTGCGCGTGTAGATCTTTTTCATCGGGAAGAAGAGGAGTCCAGTCCAGAAAATAACGATCCGCCGAGCGACGGCGGAAGGGCATAGTGTAACCTACGTTGTGGCTCACACGCTGATGGTCCGAAAAGACAGCGGACGGTAGACCGAAGGCCGCCTCACCGACGCAACCTGCCGGTCCACGGTCCATGGTCGGCCGTCCGTCTGAGCACCACAAAGATACCTTGCAACTTGGGTTGGTGTAGTATTTTCGATCCGGGAGAGTGATTCAGTCGGTACGAGCAGGAATGCGTGCCGGGGCTTGCCCGTGGTATTCGATGCGCAGCGTGCCATCCAGCGCGCGATCTACGGTCGCCTCCATCCGGAACACCTCCGCGATGCGCCCGGGCGTCAGTACCTCGGCCGGTGGACCGTCGGCGACGAGCCGGCCGGCATCGAGTAACATGAGCCGCTCGGCGTGACGAGCGGCCAGCTCCAGGTCGTGGAAAACGGCGAAGATGGTGCAGCCCTGCGCTACGAGGGCATCCACCTGCTCCATGAAGGCGAACTGGTAGTGCACATCGAGGTGAGAGGTCGGCTCGTCGAGGAGCAGCAGGTCGGCCTCTTGCACGAGCGCCTGCGCCAGAAAGACGCGCTGCAACTCGCCGCCACTGAGCGAGAGCACCGAGCGCTCAGCAAAACCGGCAAGATCGACCTGCGCCAGCGCGTCGCGGACCATCGAGCGGTCGTGCGCCGAGTACGACTGGAGCCAGCTTTTGTGCGGTGCGCGGCCGAGGAGAACGAGCTCTTCGACGCTGAAATCGAACGTGAGGCTGGGCGATTGGCGCACAAAGGCCAGTCGGCGAGCGAGTGCGCGGGGCGACCAGCCCGTCACCTCGCGGCCATCGAGGAGCAACGTCCCCTCGTACGGGAGGACACCGCTGATGGCACGCAGCAGCGTCGTTTTCCCGCTGCCGTTCGGGCCGAGCAAGCCCACCCACGAGCCCGCGTCCAGGGCGAAATGAACGTCGCGCAGGATCGGCTGATCGTCCAGCGTGACGTGGAGATGGTGGGCGGTGAGGAGCGGCACAGCGTGTAGCAGAATGATAGTGACAGAACAGGCAGAAAGCGAACGAGCCGGCTGCAGATGGGTTCGGTAGATGTAACGGCTTGGTTGCGCTTCATCGAATCAGCCACTCAGCCGGTCCGGTTCGCTTCAACGTGACATTTTCTGCTCACTTACCTGCGCGGCCATGACTGCTCTTACCTTGATTCTCGCACTCGGAATGGTGCCCCCAAGTTCGGCGTCGTCGGACAGCACCGAGTTTCGCCTCGACGATCACCGCTGGACGCATCGGCTCCTTTTCGTGTTTGCGTCCTCGCGCGACGCGGAGCCCTACGTCGAGCAGGTGAAGCGGCTGGCCGGCACGCAGGGCGGCTTTCGGGAGCGCGACCTGCTGCTCATCGAGGTCATGGATGAGGGCCCGAGCCGCGTGAGCACCGACACGCTGTCGGCCGCGTCCGAGGAGCGGCTGCGCGACCGGTTCGACGTGCCGCCGTCGGCGTTCCGCGTCGTGCTCGTCGGGAAGGATGGCACCGAGAAGCGCCGCGACGAGACGCCCGTCACGGCCCAGTCCATCTTCGAGACGATCGACGCGATGCCGATGCGCCAGCGCGAGATGCGCGAAGACGACGGCGGAGGGTGAGTGGGGCGTTGTGCGTTGTGGGTTGTGCGTTGGACGGGTGAGTCTCAACGCGGGAGCACGTCGACTCGTCCCCACCCCCCTGTTTCCGTCGGCCGGAGGCTCACAGCCCCATCCGAATGCCGAGGAGCCAGCGGAAGGCGAATTCCGCGTCCGTGGACTGCGTGAAGCCTGGGTCGCTCGCCCACACCGGAAAGCGCGCCGTGATGCGCAGGTTCGAGAGCACATCCGATTGATCGATCCAGCGGTCCAGCGCATCGATCGCGGACACGTCGTAGTCGACTGACACGCCCGCATCGGCCAGCAGGTTGTCGGCGTCGAATCCGGCCAGGAAGGCCCCGTTCGACCACGCGTCCCCGATGCCGGAGAAGAGACCGAGCCGGAGCGGACGCGCCCAACTGCTCCCCGTGAGCCGCGGCGTGCGAAGCGAGAGGCGCCCGGCGATCATACGGCTGCCGACCGGTCCGTACGCAACGCCCGAGGTGTTGAAACCCGGAACGAGATAGGCCACGGGTCCGGCCCTCCCAACGCCCACGAGTTGGGCATCGCTGAGCGGTTGAGCAAACGCGGCTGCGGTGGACCGGAAAGCGTCGTTACGCCAGAGGGCTTCGTGCGAGGCGCCTCCGAGCCGAAAGAGTTTGTGAGTCGCCAGGTTGCGCGGGCCGAGCCCGAATTGAAATGTGG
>CAYFRX010000020.1:0-5544 GCA_964345515.1 uncultured Rhodothermales bacterium | reverse complement strand
CGAAAGAGTTTGTGAGTCGCCAGGTTGCGCGGGCCGAGCCCGAATTGAAATGTGGCCTGCCCCTCGAAGGGGCCGAGCCGTGTATGCTTGCCGGTGTTGAGGTAGAGGCGGGTGGCGCTTTGGGGGCCGGCCGGGCGGGCGCCGACGAATGGAAAGCGGGGTCCGGCGATCGAGCCGCCCACCTCAAGACCGACGGTGAACCAGTCTTGGTCTGCGCTGACCCGGTAGTCGACTTCGGCCGAAAGCATGTGCTCCCGCGCAAACGGGTTGAATCGGTCCGTTTGCAAGCTTTCATCCGGGCCAAAGGGCTGGTCGATGGCTCCAAAAACGCGGTCCGTGGGATTGTACTGATGGATCAGTTGGACCGACACGTGCTGCTGCGAGTCGCCTGTGTACGCGGCGATGGGCGGGCCGAGCGGTTTCTCGACTTCGATCCTGTTTTCCAGCAGGCCCAGGTGCTTGGCGGCCGAAAGCGAAAACGTCGCGCGCGGACCGATAGCACGAAGGTCATCCGTGTATGAGAGCGCGTAGTCGATCCCGTCGAGCACCGAACTCTCCGTAGATTCAACCAGACCGGAGCCGCGGGCGGTAAGACCAGGAATCGACGGCTCATCGCCGCCGCTGAAGAACACCTGCGGCCAGAGCTTGATCGTGCCCTGCAGTTGGTGCTGCCCGAAGATGTACTGGCCGCGCACCTGCAGGCCCGCGCCGAACCCGAAGTCGTGCGCGTACTGGACGAGCGGCCGGTAGCCGATGCCGTAATCAAACCACGACGGCCGCGCCGGCTGGAGAAATTCCGCGCGTCGGGGGAACCGCTCCGTGTTGTTGAGCCGATTATAGTCGGGCGTGCGGCCCTCGGGGTCGATCTCGACGGCCGTGGCCTGGGCGGGCAGGTCCACCCTCAGCGTGTACTCGGGGAACGTCCACAGCCAGGGCTCCGCCACGATCCAGTCGTCGGGCACCGGCTTGTGGCCCTGCATGATGCCGAGGGGCACGTTCACCCACTGCGTCGAGCCGTCGGCCAGCGTGAAGCGCACGTCGACCGGCATCACGACCTCGTCCTGGCGCTCCAGCGTGACGGTGGCCGTCCACCCGTCGCCGCTGCGCTGCTGCGTGAGATCGGTGACGGCATAATCGAAGCGGCGCGTCATGTTCGTGAACTGCTCGAAGTACCAGTCCAGCCGGAGGCCGCTCACGTCCTCGGCGAACGTCTCCAGGTCATAGGGATCGGGGTGCTGGAATGTGCGCCGGTTATAGTATTCGTTGAGCCACCGGTCGCGCAGCGGATCGGAGATCACGTAGCCCATCATGTCGACGAGCATGGCTCCGCCCGGATAAGCGGCGACGCCATACGCCGTATTCGTCGCGAACCAATCGGCTGGCGTGTTGAAGCGCTCGAAGATACCGTTGTGCTGCGCGCTAATGACCGACAGCGCATTGCCTTGATGCGACGGGTCGTCGATGCCGCGCACGTGGGCGACGCCTTCCCGCGTGGCGTACGAGGTGAAGCCTTCGTCCATCCAGGCGTAGTCGGCCTCGTTGGTGCCGAGCGTCGCGTAAAACCATTCGTGGGCGGCTTCGTGGGCCGTGACGCCCAGGAGCGAGCCGGGCGAGCGCTCGCCCGTCAGGAAGTTGATCATGGGATACTCCATGCCGCCATCGCCGGCCTGCGCGACGGTGAACTGCGGGTACAGGTAGGGGCCGTATTCGTCGCCGAAGAACTGGATGAGCTCCGGCACCCACTGATCCATCGGCTGCCAGCGGTCTTCGACGTCGCCTTCGTACAGCAGGTGGTACACGGTGCCATCGCCCGCATCGATGCGCTCGTGGATGTAATCGGGGTCGGCGGCCCAGGCGAAGTCGTGGACGTTCTCGGCCCGGAAGCGCCACGTCAGCGAGTCGGACGGGGCGTCGTTCCCGTCGCCGGGGCGGTAGGTGCCCGTGCCGTTCAACGCGTATCCGTGACCGACCTCGTCGGGGTTCTGCAGCACACCGGTCGCCCCGATGGTGTAATTTGCGGGTAGCGTGATGGTCACGTCAAACGTGCCGTATGGCGCGTAAAACTCGCGGCCCACGTACGGATCGGCGTGCCAGCCGCGCTCGTCATACTCGGCGAGCTTGGGATACCACTGGCTCATCGAGTAGTCGATGCCCTCGCGGTTGTCGCGGCCGCTGCGGCGCGTCTGTAGCGGGACCTGCGAGTTGAATGCCATCCGGAACGTCGTGGAGCCGCCCGGCGGGATGGGCTCGGCGAGGTCCACGCGCAGCACGGTGTCCGTGATGGTGAACGACACGTCGGTGCCGTCTTGCGTGAGCGATTCCACGCGGTGAAACCCGACCTCATCTGGCCCCAGGTTGAAGATGCGCGGCACGACGCGGCCGTCCGGATCGGGCAGGTGGCGGTTGCGCTCCGCCATCATCGAGTTCGGGTTGAAGGCGTTGAAGTAGAGGTGGTAGTAGACCGTGCGCAGCGTGTCGGGCGAGTCGTTGGTGTACGTGACGCGCTGGGTGCCGACCATGCGGTGGCGGTCGGCCTTCAGCGTGATGTCCATCTCGTACTGCACCTGCTGCTGCCAGTCGGCCGGCGCCTGGGCGTCGACCGTTGCGGTGAGCAGAAACGAGAGGGCGACAAGGAACAGGGAGCGATCCATGGGCCGGGGTACAAATGAAGAAAGGAGACGGCAGAAAATAAGGTAACGTAGCACGCACTGATTCTCGATGGGCGCCCCGTTGTTTCCTTCACGGAGCGTACAGATTCGCGGAAGATTCGGAATCAAGTGCCCAGGGGCTGCCGTTCGATTTCTTACTTCGATGACCCACCGCGCCGCCACGTTCACCAACTTACAGAGCCGCCATGACGAAGGCCGACATCGTGGATCGCATTGCCGAGGGCACCGGGCTCACCAAGATTGAGACGAAGGCCGTTGTGGATGGCTTCATGACCGTGGTGTCGCAGGCGCTGGAGGAGGGTGAGCGGATCGAGCTGCGCGGCTTCGGCTCCTTCGACGTGCAGCACCGGGCGCCCCGCGTGGCACGCAACCCGCAGACGAATGAGCCCATCCAGGTGGACGAGCGCTACATGCCGGTCTTCAACGTGTCCGCGCAACTGCAAGAAGCCGTCGACGCGAGCATGAAGGCACGCCACCATTCTGACGAATGACGTTTCCGATGAACCCATGAGTACCGAGAATGCCAACACCTGTCCGGCCTGCGGCGCACGGCTGGCCGCCGATGCCGACGTGTGCGACCTGTGCGGGACGCCGGTCGAAGCGACCGACCTGCCGCAAGTCGAGGATCCAAATGGGCAGCCGGACGACGCGCGTGCCGACGAGTCGACGGCGTCCTCCGATGCCCCGGCGTCTGAGGGCGTGTTCTGCAACGCGTGCGGGTGGGAGAATCCGTCCGGTGCGCGCTACTGCAGTCAGTGCGGCGAGGCGCTGCAAGACCTGAACGCAGCGCGGGCAAAACCGGTGGAGGCCAACCTGCCGCGCAGGACAGATGCAGCCACGGACGAGGCGTCTCCCGAGCGGGCGGCGCTGGCGTCCGATGACGACGCGTCAGGCGAGGCCACGGAGGCGTCGTCGCTCGTGACGCGGCAGGTGGGGCTCACGGTGGGCGTGGCCGTCCTCGCGATCGTTGGGTTGTTTGCGGCCACCACCTGGAGTCAGCAAATGGACTGGGGCTCGTCCGATGCAGCGCCCAACGCGCCGGTGGCGTCGTCCGATGGCGCCGCGGGTGGGGGCGCGCGGCCGATGGGGGCGCCGTCTGCGTCCGGCAATGGCGCAGCCGGGTCGAGCATGGACCTGGAGACGCTCGTCCAGGAGAACGCAGAAGACTCGATCCCGGAACAGCTTCGCAATCAGATTGCCACGCTGGAGGAGGAGATCGCCCAGCGCAGCGGCGAGGAGCAGCGCGCCAAGCAGCAGGAGCTGGCCAACCTGTATGTGGGGGCCGGACAGCTGGGACGGGCCGCGCTCGTGCAGCGGCGCATCGCCGAGGCCAACGGGCAGGCCGATGCCTGGCGCCGCACGGGGGACCTTCTCTACAGTTGGATGGAAACGCTGGAAGGCAGGCAGCCCGCCTCCAGCACCGTCGCCGAGCACGTGGTGGCCGCCTATCAGAAAGTGCTGGAGCAGCAGCCTGATAATCTTGACGTGCGCACCGACATGGCCACCGCGTACCTGCAAACCAACCAGCCGATGCGCGGGGTGCAAGCGATCAACCGCGTCCTGGAGGCCGACCCGAATCACTTCCAGGCGCGCTTCAACAAAGGGATCATGCTCACGATGATCGGGCGGGCCGAAGAGGCCATCCAGCAATTCGAGCAGGTCAAGGAAATCGTCGGATCGGACTCGCCCTACTATCAGCAGGCCAACCAGGCGATCGAGACGATTGAGCAGCGGATGAATGACAGCGGCTCCTCCTGATGCGGCGCAGGAGTGGAAACAGGCAATCAGCATGTGCAAATCCGGCGCACGGTGTTTACTATTCAACCCAAGTTGCGAGGTGTCTTCATGGCGCCCGGACCGACGGCCGACCGTGGACCGGCAAGTCGCCTCTGCGAGACGGTCTACCGTCCACCGTCTTTTTGGACCATCATCGCATAGGTCACAACTTGGGTTATTCAGATATCCGTAACAGGCTCACTCAGCCGGTGTCCTCATCATGAAGAAGCTGCTCGCGACCCTCGACGAAGATCGTATCCGTGAAGCCGTTGCCGACGCCGAAACGCGCACGGCGGGGGAGATCGTCCCGTACGTCGTGCACCGCAGCGACGACTACGATGCGGCCATCTGGCGCGGGGCCTCGGCGCTGGCTATCCTCGGGCTGGGAGCCGTACTGCTGTTCGTGCAGTTCTACGAAGGCTGGGGGTTTGGCTGGGTGTACACCAGCTGGGGCGCCGTGCTCGTCGCGCTCCTCAGCGGCACGCTTGGGGCGTTCGCGACGGCGGCGATCCAGCCGCTCCGTCGCCGGCTGGCCGGGGCCAACACGCTGGATCGCACCGTGCACAACCGGGCGATGCGCGCATTCGTGGAGGAGGAGGTCTTCGACACGCGCGACCGCACCGGCATCCTGCTGTTTGTCTCTCTTCTGGAGCATCGCATCGAGGTGATTGGCGACACCGGCATCAACCAGCGCGTGGCGCCGGACGACTGGATCGGCATCGTCGAGCGAATCCGGACGGGCATTAAGAACGAGAACCTCACGGCGGGTCTCGTCGACGCCATCGGGATGTGCGGCGACCTGCTCGAAGAGAGCGGCGTGGAGATCAGGCCCGATGACACGAACGAGCTGACAAACCGCGTGCGCACCTCGCGGCCGGACCGCGAGTGATATCGCAGGTTTCGCCCTGTCCCGTAACGCGCTTCCCCTGCCTCCACCGGCTTACTATGTCGCGCTCCTCTGCTCGCCTCGCGCTCGTCGTCCTCGTCCTTGCGACGGTGGCTGCACCCACGGCGCTCCGGGCGCAGCCCACCGATCCGGTCGATGTCCCCCCGCTCACGGGCCGCGTGGTCGACCAGGCCGACCTGCTCGCCCCCGCGA
>CAYFRX010000019.1:5367-22331 GCA_964345515.1 uncultured Rhodothermales bacterium | reverse complement strand
GAACCGGTGTGAGCGCCAGCCTGCGCTACGCGATCACGCCGAACCCGGTGTACGGCTGCAACGCCTCCGGGATGCGAATCGAGCCGTCTGCCTGCTGATACTGCTCCAAGAGCGCCGCAACGATGCGGGGGAGGGCCAGTCCGCTCCCGTTCAGCGTGTGGACGAGCTCGGGCTTGGCCTCGGCCTCGGGCCGAAAGCGGATCTGCATGCGACGCGCTTGGAACGCCTCGAAGTTAGACACCGATGAGACCTCCAGCCACCGCTCCTGACCGGCGCTCCACACCTCCAAGTCGTACTTTTTCGCCTGCGTGAAGCCCATGTCGCCCGTGCACATGAGCACGCGACGGTAGGGAAGGCCCAGGAGCTCCATCGGCCGCTCGGCGTCCTTGCGGAGCACTTCCAGCGCGCGGTAGCTTTCGTCCGGGTGCACCACGTGGACGAGCTCCACCTTGTCGAACTGGTGCAGGCGGTTGAGGCCGCGCACGTCCTTGCCGTACGAGCCGGCCTCGCGGCGCCAGCACGGCGTGTACGCGCACACCGTGAGCGGGAGGGCGTCGCCGTCCAGGATCTCGCCGCGCCAGTAGTTCGTGACGGGCACCTCGGCGGTTGGGATCGGATAGAGGTCGTCGCGTGGGATCTCGTACATCAGATCCTCCTTGTCCGGCAGCTGGCCCGTCCCCTCCGCGCTCCGCGGGTTGATAAAGAAAGGCGGTTGCATTTCCTGATAGCCGGCGTCGCCTGCGAGGTCGAGGAAGAAGTTGATGAGCGCCCGTTGCAGCCGCGCGCCTTGGCCCATGTAAAAGGGAAAGCCCGCGCCGGTGACCTTCGCGCCGCGCTCGAAATCGATGAGGCCGTGCTGCTCGGCGAGCGTCCAGTGCGGCTTGGGGTCGAAGTCAAACGTCGGCTTCTCGCCGAGTTCATCCAGCACGTCGTTGTCATCCTCCGTGGTGCCGACGGGCACGCTCGGATGCGGGATGTTAGGGACCTCCAGGAGGAGCGCGTCTTGCTCGTCTTCCAGCGCGTCGACCTCGTCTTTGAGCGTCTTGATGCGCTCCTTCAGCGCGCCCGTCTCGTTGATGAGCGCCTGCGCCTCGTCGTCCTTGCCCTCGCGCTTGAGCGTGCCGATCTGACTGGAGATGGTGTTGGAGCGCTCCTGCGCATCCTGCAGCTCGGTCGTCTTCGCACGGCGCTTTTCGTCCATCTGAAGCAGGCGGTCGACGAGTTCGGTGTCGTCCAGGCCTTTGGCGCGCATCGCCTCACGCACGCGATGGGGTTGCTGACGGATCGTACCAAGGTCAAGCATCTTCGATGTTCGGTTTCGGAGTTGCAATTTCGGAGTTGAGGGTACGACACAGCGGCGGCCCACCCAAAACCCTCAATCCAAAATCCAAAAAATCGGGCCGCGGTGAGTCAGGGCGACGTGACCGGGAGGTCGAGCTTGTTGCCCAGGTGGGCGAGGGCGTCCCGCAGCGGGCGGGGCTTGTAGTCGAGCTCGGTCTCGGCCTTCAGGATGATGAAGCCAGTGCGCGGTGGCCGGGGGGCGGCGCTGTCGAAATAGTCGCTCGTGACGGGATGGATGAGCGCGTCGTCGAAGCCGAAGACGTCGGCAATCCTCTGGGCAAAATCGTGTACGGTCAGCAGCTCGCGACCGGACATGTGGTAGACGCCCGTCTTCTCGAAGTGGACGAGCCGCTCGATGCCCGTGGCCAAATCGTCCACGTACGTCGGCGTGCGCCACTGGTCGGTGACGATGTGGACGGGCTCACCGTTGGCGAGCTTCTCAATGAGCCAAAGCGCGATGTTGGAGCGGCTGAGGTGGTGGCCGGTGCCGTACACGAGCACGGTCCGCACGATGGCCCATTTCGACATCCCCGCATCGCGGGCTACGTTCTCCGCGGCGAGCTTCGAGCGGCCGTAGTAATTGACCGGATTCGGACGCGCATCTTCCCGGTACGGCCCGTCTTCCCCGTCGAACACGAAGTCGGTGGACACCTGAACGAGGCGCGCGCCGATGGCGCCACACTGCTCGGCCAGGGTTTCCACCGCGTCCACGTTGACCTCCCAACACGCCGCTCGGTTGGCTTCGCACCGGTCCACCTCCGTCATGGCGGCACAGTTGATGACTACGTTGGGGGCAAAGTCCTGAAAGATCGTGCGGACGGCCTCGGCATCGGTGATGTCGAGTGGCGCGTAGCCGCACGATCCACCCTCGTAGCGCGGCGCGTCATCGCGGGCAGTGGCCAGCACGTCGTACTCGGGAAAGCGGCTCATCCGCGCGACGAGCGCTTGACCGAGCAGGCCGTTCGCCCCTGTAATGAGAATGCGATTGTACAGCATGCTACTGGCGGAGGACATAGAAGAAAGTGCGCATAAGCAGGAGCGGTCCGTTATTGAACAGTAAAATCCGGTCAGAGATCGGTTCAGGCGCCCCAGGGGGCTGCCACGGCAGCCGGACGACAGGGTCCGGCACGTGGCGGTGTAGCGCACTGAGGGGCTTCAGGATACTCGTTGGGGAAGTTAAGCCCCAGCACACCACTAATGCCAAGCCTCGGCGCGTTTTCACGAGCACATCGTGCTATTCGGCACGCGGAGGGGAGGGAGCGTCCAGCCGGGCAAGGGCGGTCGGAGACAAAAGGGTCCCGTGCAAAAGGGTCCCTGGACGGCGGACCCGAAGCGGAGGCAGAACGGGCGCCGTGCCGGCTGATCTCAGCCGGCATCCGTTTTGGTGAGGGCATTCAGCATGTCTTCACGGATCGACGTCGCCTCTTCCAGATCCATCCGGCCCGCGAGCACGAGCCGCACCTCGCGGCGCTTGGCCGCTTGCTCGTAGCGCCGCTTCTCGTCGTCGGTCTCCGGCGTGATAGGCGGGACGGCGGTCGGGGTGCCGTCGTCGGAGAGGGCGACGAACGTGTAGTACGCGCGGTTGCACTTGCGGCGCGTCTGAGCGCGCGGGTTCTCGGCCCACACGTTCAGCTCCACCTCCATCGACGTCTTAAACGCGCGGTTGATCTGGCTTTCGATGATGACCACTTCAGCCTCCCGGATCGGACCCTGAAACTCCACACTATCCACCGAGGCCGTGACGCACACCTGGTTCGCGTGGCGCTGCGCCGAGATGGCCGCGCATTTGTCCATCAGATGCAAAAGGCGCCCGCCCATCATGTTGCCGAGGCTGTTCGTGTCGTTCGGCAACACGATCTCGTTCATGACGCACGCGGAGTCCTGCACCGTCTTGGGAGCTGTCATGTGTCACCGGGGATTGTGCGATTTCACGTTCAACGTTCCCGCGCTCAGACGCTCCCACGTTCAAACGTGCAGGCGTACTCACGTTCACACAGGCTCACGTCTTTTGCTTCTGCTTCCGCGCGGCCGGGAAGAGGATATTGTTGAGGATGAGGCGATAGCCGGGCGAGCTCTTGTGCAGCGACAGGTCGGTGGGCGGGTCGCCGACGTAGTGCTGGTAGTCTTCGGGGTCATGGCCGGCGTAGAAGGTGAACGTGCCCTGGCCAAACGAGCCGTGGATGTAGCGCGCCTGGTCGCGGTTCGGCGCCTCGGCGAGGATGACCACGCCCTCCTTGATGAACTCCTTCCGGAAGCTCGTGGACTGGCCCACGAAGCCCTTCACCGTCGCCACGTGGTTTTGGGTGAGCATCGTCGGCACCGGGTCCCACTTGGCGCTGAACTCGAACAGCGTAAAGTAGTCGAGCGACGGATCGGCCATCTGGGCGGGCGGCGGGCCCGTGTCGATGTTCGAGTGCTCGTACTCGTGCGGATTGAAGACGGGGCGGAAGCCGGTGAAGGCGAGGGTGTGGCTGTAGTCGAGCTGCTCCATCGCATTCGGGTCGATGGGGTCGCCGTCGTACTCCTGCGGCACGATGTCCGTGTTGTGCGCGGCCAGCGCGATGTCGAACGTGTCGGTGCCGGAGCACATCGCGAACAGGAAGCCACCGCTCTGCACGTAGCTCCGGAACTGCTCGGCGACGGCCAGCTTCAGCTCGCTCACCTTCCGGAAGCCGTACTCGCGCGCCAGCGCCTCGGCCTTATTTTGCTGCTCGATATACCACGAGGTATTTCGGTAGCGGAGAAACTTCCCGAACTGGCCGGTGAAGTCATCGTGGTGGAGGTGGATCCAGTCGTACTTGCTGAGCTCGCCGTCCAGCACGGCGCGGTCGTAGATGATGTCGTGCGGCACCTCGGCGTATTCGAGGGCGAGCCGCACGGCGTCGTCCCAGGGTTGAGTATGGCCCGGCGCGTAAACAGCGATGTTGGGTGCTTTCTCCAGCCGCACGACGCTCATGTTGCTGCCTTCGCTCTCTACGCGGGCGATGAGCTGCGACGCGTCGCCGCCGCCGAGCGTCTGGTACGAGACGCCGCGCACGCGGAGCTCTTGCTCCAAGGCCTGGGAGGCGGGAAGCAGGAACGAACCGCCCTCGTAGTTCAGCAGCCAGTCTACATTCGTGCCGCGCTCAAGCGCCCAGTACGCCGCGCCGTACGCCTTCAGGTGATTCGACTGCTGGGCGTTCATGGAGATCAGCACATCCTGGGCGGCGGCGGGTGCGGTGAGCCCGGCGAGGGCCAGGAGCAGCACGCAGCAAAAGCGGGAAAATACAGTCTTCACCATAGCACGGAGCGAGTAAACCAAAAACGGAACGCGAGGGGGTCAGCTACTGACGGTCGGCTGCAGGGCACGGATGCGCTCACGCGCATCGGCCGCGAGGAGCGAACTCGGATAGTCTTCCAAGATCTTCGTGTACGTTGCCAGCGCCGAGGCTGGCTCGCCGAGGGCTTCTTGCAGTCGAGCGACCTCGAACAAGCTGCGGTCGGCTAGTGGGCTGCGCGGAAACATAGCGGGAATCTCGGCGAAGGCCGTCACGGCAGCATCGGAGCGGCCCTGCTCGCGCAGGACGGATGCGCGCAAGAAGCGGGCCTCATCGGCCAGGGCGTGCTGGCCGTGCGTCGTGAGCAGCGTATCGATGGTGGCCAGCGCTTGGTCAAAGCGGCGCTGGCGTTTTTGGAGGCGTGCCTCCGCGAAGTGGCGGAGCGGCGTGTTGAGCGAGTCGGGCCCCTTGTTCTGCAGGATGAGCACCTTAAGTTCGATGGCATCGTTCGCCACGTCGGTCGAGGTGTTTGTGTTCGTGCTGCGGATCTGGGCCATGGCCGTCTCGAACTCGCCCTGATAGAAGCGGAGGAGCGCCAGTTCGTACCGGGCGCGCTCGGCGAGGTCGCCGGTCCGGAGTCGTTCGACAAGGCGGGAAAAGGCCAGGCGGGCGTCGCTCAGCCCATCGCGCATGAGCGCGAGGCGCCCCAAGTCGTAGCGGGCCTCGTCGGCGGCCTCCGACTCGGGGTAGCGGTTGACCACTTCGCGCAGGGTCGACTCGGCCTCGTTGAGTTGCAAGAAGACGTCTTGCTGCAGGCGCCCCAGCTTCTGCAGGACGGTAGGATAGGCGTCGCGACTCGGATACTGTCGCAGGTACGTGCGATAGGCTTCGACAGCGGCTTCGTAGTGCGGCGCTTCGATGCGGTGGCCCCGGTCGTCGAAGACGCGTTCGCCGGTCGTCTCGGCCCAGCGGCGGTGCATGTCGCCCAGGCTACGCTGCGCCTCTGGCGCGACCGGCGCGTTCGGGTAGCGGGACAGGAGCTCGTCGTACGCGTCCAGCGCGATGTCGTACGCTTCCGCGTCGGCGGCTTGGCGGGCGAATTCGAGCAGGCGGCGGCCCTCTTCCTGCTGCAGGCGGTCGATGGCGCGGTAGACGTCGAACGCCTCGCCGTACTGCTCGGCCTCCATATGGAGCCAGGCCAAGAGCTCGCGGTACGCCAGGTTCATCGGCGCCTCGCGGACGGCGGTCTCTGCGCCCTCGATGCTTGCGGTGAGCGCGTCGTCTTGCTCGATGAACGTGGTCAAGCGGCTTCGCACAAAGCTGAGGCGCTGCTCGTTCTCGGCCAGCAGCGACAGGTATTCATCGATGGCCTTCCCGTGCTGGCCAGTGAGGCTGTACAGGTACGCGAGCTGGATGCGAAACGCGTTCGGCGCCCCCAACTGCTCGCGGCCGCGTTCCAACACGTCGATGGCGCGTTCGAAGCGGCGGGCGTCCACGAGCGCCTGGTACACGACCCGGTAGGTCGATTGCTGCTCCGGCGCGGCGTCGATGGCGGCGTCCCAGGTGGCAAAGGCTTCTTCCTCATCGCCCTTCAGGTAGAGGAGGCGGGCTTTCTCGGAAAGGCGCACGGGCGTCGGACGCTGCCCGAGTCGCTCCTCGACGAGCGTGATGGCGTCATCGTAGCGCTTGACGCTCTCGTACGCCTCTTTCAATTTGCTGTAGAAGGCGTACGTATTCGGCTTGTTGGCGTACAGGTCTTCCAGCAGGGTGATGGCCCGTTCGTACTGCCCGGCCCGCAGGTAGCTGTCGGCCAGGCGGAAGCGCTGGATGTCCATGCTGTCGGCCTGCGCGGGCGTCTGGGCCTGAGCCCGCGCGGGGCTGGTGCTGGCCAGCAGCATGATGGCCATCATTGCGGCCATCATTGCGATGCAGGCAACGGGTCCCAGGCGCCGGTACTGCGTGAAAAAAGCGATGAGAGAGGACCCTCCAGCGTGCATTGCGTATCTTTTACGGTCGAGCGTTGTAGGTTTGCTCGCACCCGATGCGAAGCAAACCCGTGAGCAGTTCGTTGTTGACAGTACGGAACCTGAGTGCTTCCGTTTCCCCCACGGTCCATCTTTGGCACAGGAAAGCAGATCTATTGATGCGGCGCCCGTTCGACGAACGTCCATTTAACGGCACCCCGCGCGGCGTCTCCATCTTGGGGTCGACCGGCTCCATCGGCACGCAGACGCTGGAGGTGCTGCGCCTCTTTCCGGAGCGCTTTCAGGTGCAGGCGCTGACGGCAGGGTCAAACGTGGAGCTCCTCGTCGAGCAGGCTCGCGAGTTCCGACCGTGCCGCGTGGCCATCGCTGCAGAGGAGCATGGACCAGCACTGCGCGACGCGCTGGCGGGTACCGATATCGACGTGCACGTCGGCGATGAGGGGGCGGGCAGGGCCGCGTCTGATGCGGCTACCGACGTCGTCGTGGCTGCGGTCGTGGGCTATGCGGGGCTGAAGCCTGTGCTGGCTGCTCTGGAAGAGGGAAAAACCGTCGCGCTGGCGAACAAGGAGACGCTCGTCGTGGCCGGGGCGTTGGTGAATCGAATTCTGGACGCCCACGGCGGCGCGCTCATTCCGGTTGACAGTGAGCACTCCGCCATCTTCCAGTGCCTCGTGGGCGAGCCAGACCGCCAGGTGGAAGAGCTTGTGCTGACCGCGTCCGGCGGCCCATTCCGCACGCGGCCGGCCGGTACATTCGACGCCATCACGCGCGAGGAAGCGCTGGACCATCCCAACTGGTCGATGGGCGCCAAGATCACAATCGACTCAGCGACAATGATGAACAAAGGCCTCGAAGTCATTGAGGCGCGCTGGCTCTTCGACGTGGACGCCGATCGGATTCGCGTGCTCGTGCACCCGCAGTCGATCGTGCACTCGATGGTCGCCTTCACAGACGGCTCTACGAAGGCGCAACTCGGCGTGCCCGACATGAAGGTGCCCATCCAGTATGCGCTTAGCTACCCGGCGCGCTGGCCGGCCCCTCACGAGCGGCTGGACTGGGGCGAGGTGCCCCGCCTCGATTTTGAATTGCCCGACCTCGACAAGTTTCCCTGTTTGCGGCTCGCCTTCGACGCGCTGGAAGCCGGCGGTACAACCCCAGCCGTACTCAACGCAGCCAACGAAGAAGCCGTCGCCCTCTTCCTCGATGAAAAGATTGGTTTCACCGACATTGCTCGCCTCATTGAAGCAGCGCTGTCTCGTCACACGGTCCGCGACGCGCCGACGCTTGACGCCTTGCAGGCGGCGGACGCCAGCGCGCGCCGCACGGTTCAGGAACTCGTCCAACCGACCCCCAATTAAACGCCGTTCGTTTTTTCCGCTGATGTGCCCTGCCCGGTGCCGTCGCGCTAAAGTAGCTAGGATCACATGGAATTGGTTATCGACATCCTCTCGTCTGCCTTCTGGATTATCCTGGCGATCACCATCCTGGTGTTCGTCCACGAGATGGGACACTTCCTGACGGCGAAATGGTTTGGCATGCGCGTCGAGCGGTTCTCCGTAGGCTTCCCGCCGAAGCTCCTCGGGCGCACGTACGGGGGCACGGAGTACGTGGTCGGCGCCACACCGCTCGGCGGCTACGTCAAGATCAGTGGGATGATTGACGAGAGCTTCGACACGGAGCATCTCGGGAGCGAGCCGGAGCCGTGGGAGTTTCGCGCCAAACCCGTCTGGCAGCGCACCGTCGTCATCACGGCGGGTGTCATCTTCAACGTGATTCTGGCGGCCCTCATCTTCTCCGGCCTCAAGCTGACCTACGGCGAGACGTACATTCCCACCGAGAATATCGGCGGCGCCTACGTGTCGGACAGTACGGTGGTGCACAACATGGGACTGCGCACCAGCGATCGCATCGTGGCCGTGAATGGCAGGGAGCTGGAACGCCTGGGCGAGCTGAGCGACATCAACACGCTGTTGGCCGACACGCTTCGCATCACCGTCGAGCGCGATGGCGAGCGCCTCACCTTTACCGGGCCGCCGAATATCATGACGCAGATGAACCGGTCTGGCGGCGGTATCGGCATTTCGCTGGAGAACTACCTGCCGCCGATCATCAGCGGCGTCGCCGATGACTACCCCGCTGCGCGGGCCGGACTCCAATCCGGAGACCGTATCCTGTCGGTGAACGGCGACTCGGTCCGGTTCTGGCTAGAGATGAACGACAAGGTGCAGGCCATCGGCGATTCGATGCTGACGGTGCGCTGGCTGCGCCCTGATTCCCTAGCCGATGACCTGTCCCCTGCCGACACGGCGTCGGTTACCACGCTGGTGCGCACGGCAGGCTCCGGACGCGTTTTTGAGGCGACGCTGACGCCCAAGCCGGACGAAGAAAACCCCGGCCGGTACCTCATTGGGGTGCGAGGGCCGACGCAGTCGATGCTGGAGCAGGAGTTTGGCATCCGTCGCCAGACGTACGGCATGGGTGAGGCACTCGTCGCCGGGGTGCAGGATACCTGGAGCAACACGAAAGGCATCGCCGTGAGCCTGAAGCGCATCTTCGTGGGGCGCGAGAACCTGCGCGAGAATCTGGGTGGGCCTGTGATGGTGGCCCAGGTGACCCAGCAAGCCGCCGAGGCCGGCGCGTTCTACTTCTGGCGGATCGTGGCCATCCTGTCGATCACCCTAGCCATCATGAATATCCTGCCGATCCCGGCGCTTGATGGGGGGCAGCTCGTGTTCTTGATCTACGAAGGCATCACGCGCCGCAAGCCTTCGACGCGGGTGCGGATGGCCGCGCAACAGATCGGCATGATTCTCATCATCGGCTTCATGGCGTTCCTCATCTTCAACGACATCCTGCGCTTGTAGTCGATTGCGGGCTGAGCCGCGGCGTCGGCGCTTCGGCTGTTCGTTGCGCCGCGTCCTGCCCTTCACGGACCCGCCCCGCGGAGGTCTCCACGCAGCCGTGCTGCGCTGGGGTTGATTCGCTAACTCTTCCCAGAAAACAACCCGACACGGCCGTTTGTAACGTTGATGTTTGCAACTTCGCCGGATAGCTTATTTTAATCTCTCGTCGTTTTTCGGAGTAAACCGGAGCCGTCGTGCCACAGACCATCACTGGAAACACGCAGACGGACGAAGACCGCGCCGCGCAGTCTGCGCTCCAAGCGCGCGGCAAGCTCCCCGTACACGTCGCCGCCATCATGGACGGCAATGGGCGGTGGGCGCAGCAGCAGGGGCGGTCGCGCGTCGTGGGGCACCGTGAGGGCGTCAACTCGGTGCGTGACATTACGGAGGCTTGCGCGCAGTTGGGGGTGCCTTACCTCACGCTCTACACCTTCAGCACCGAGAACTGGGAGCGCCCCTCCACCGAGGTCAACGCACTGATGAAGCTCCTCATCCACACGATTGAGAAGGAGCGGCAGACCCTGTTGGAGAACGACGTGCGCCTGCGGACGATTGGCGACCTGTCCATGCTGCCCGCGGCATGCCAGCGCGAGCTGGAGGAAACGCGGGAGCGGACGCAAGACAATACGCGCCTCACCCTGACGCTTGCTCTCTCGTACAGCGGACAGTGGGACATCCTGCAGGCCGTCCGCGAGATCGCCCACGCCGTGCAGGCCGGCCGCCTCGCCCCCGACGCCATCGACGAGGCCGTCATGGCCCGGCACCTGGCGACGGCGGACCTGCCCGACCCCGATCTGCTGATCCGCACCGGCGGGGAGTTCCGGCTCTCCAACTTTCTCTTGTGGCAGACGGCCTACACCGAACTGTACATCACGGAAAAGTTTTGGCCCGACTTCCGCCGGAGTGCGTTGTACAGCGCGATTCGGGAATTCCAGGACCGCGACCGCCGCTTTGGGCGCGTCCAAAACGGCACGTGAAACATTGTGTCGCGCCGTTACACCAACAGTAGTGAGCGGGGCGTGGCGCCGGGTTCATAGAAAGTTTGGCGGGCGCCGGGAAGCACGCAAGCCACTGCCGGTACGCACAATAATGCAGTGCGACCATGCGTTGTACCTCATGCGCCGTCCCAGCGCATCCGAAACCCGTCAGTGGCATGCTGGTTTAGATGCCCCGCTGCCTGCGCGCTAGGTTTTTCAACCGTCCCCGACTTCCTGATGCGAGTGTTTCGACTTCTTCCTCTTATCGCCTCGGTTCTTCTCCTCGCGCCTACCGCCGCAGCGCAGAATGGCGCACCCCCGATGAACGGCGGGAATGGCGGACAGATGAGCGCCCCCATGGCCGCGCAGCCCCAAACCTTCACGCTGGGAAACGTCCGCGTTGAGGGCGAGGACAGCGAGAGCGTCCGGAACTTCATCATCCGCACGAGCGGCCTCGAATCGGGCCAGCAGGTCACCCTGCCGGGCGGGGAGGCCATCGCCAACGCCATCCGGTCGATCTACGAGCTGCGCATGTTCTCCGACGTGAAGATCATGGAGGATAGCCGCTCCAACGGCACCATCGATCTCGTCATCGAGGTCAAGCCGGAGCCGCGCCTGCAATCCTACGAGTTTCAGGGTATTCGCGGGCGGCATCGGGACGACCTCAAAGACAAGGCGCCGCTCCTGACGGGCAGTCCCGTGCGGCCGGGCGACATCGAGCGCACCAGTCAGGTCATCAAAGATTTCTACCGCGAGAAGGGTTTTCTTAACACGACGGTCGACGTAGAGCGGACGACGACCGAGCAGAACTACTTGAAGCTCACCTTCAACGTCGACCGGAAGGAGAAGGTAGAGGTGGAAGACATCACCTTCCGCGGCAATGCGGTCTTCTCGGACGGGAAGCTCCGCGGACAGATGGGCGAGACGAAGGAGAACCGCTGGTGGCGCTTCTGGAAGGGCGAGACCTTCAAAGAGGATAAGTATGAGGAGGACCTCCAGAGCGTGGTCGACTTCTACCGCGAGGAAGGGTATTACGACGCCCAGATCGTGAAGGACTCGATCTACCTGGCGGCCGACGACGCGCTGAACGTCGAGGTGACCGTGGAAGAAGGGAAGAGGTACCACATTCGCAATATCGATTGGGATGGCAACACCGTCTACCCGGACCGGGTGCTGACGCAATCGCTTGGGCTGCAAGAGGGCGATCCGTACAACGGCACGAAGCTGCGAGAGAACTTGCAGGGCAACCGCCAGGGGAGCGACGTCTCCAGTCTGTACATGGACCGCGGATACATGCGCTTCAACGCGCAGCCGAGCATTCGCGTGGTGGGTGAGGATTCGCTCGACATCACGTTCGACGTGCAGGAAGGCGACGTGTACGACTTTGGCGAGATACAGATCACGGGCAACGCCAAGACGAAGGAGCACGTGATTCGCCGCGAGCTGTACACCGTGCCCGGTGAGACCTTCAGCCGCAGTGCCATTCAGGAATCGATCCGGCGCCTGATGCAGCTCAAGTACTTCAGTCAGGAGTCGCTTTCGGCTGGGCCGGACGTTAGCATCGACGAGGGGGAGCAAGAAGTCGATCTCACGTACAGCGTCGAGGAGGTCGGTAGCGACCAGCTCGAGCTCTCGGGCACGTGGGGCGTGTACGGCCTCGTGCTGCAGCTTGGCTTCAAGTTCAACAACTTCTCCGCGCAAAATCTCTTCAAGGGCAGCGCGTGGCGCCCCTTGCCGTCGGGCGACGGGCAACAGCTGAGCGTGAACGTGCGCACCAACGGCAGCTTCTTCCAGAGCTACTCGCTCTCGTTTACTGAGCCGTGGTTCCGCGGCCGGCCCAACCCGGTGGGTGCGTCCGTCTCGTACTCGCGCTTCAGTCGCTTCCCGCAGCGCTCGTTCCGGACCGGCCGGATCCGGACGCGCGGTGATGCGGGCACGTACACGCGCGTCTCGTCCGAGGTTTTCTCCGAGCGGCGCTTGCAGTGGCCGGACGACAAGTTCAACTGGTCCACGGCGCTGGGCTATCAGCACTATAATAACGCGCCGGATCCGGAAACCGGTAACACGCTCGTTGGCTTTCTGCCGCGAGGTGTGAGCCAGCAGGTGACGGTGCGCCAGGCGCTCTCGCGCAATTCGCTCGACAACCCCATGTTTCCGACAAGCGGGTCGCGGCTGCAGCTCTCGGTGGAGCTGGCGCCGCCCCTGGGCGATCTGGTGCAGTACCACAAGTGGCGCTTCAAGACGAACTGGAACGTGCCACTGGGCAGCAAATTCTCCGTCAACGTGAGCACGGACTACGGCTACATCGGATCGCTCACGGGCGAGGATGTCCGGTTTCAGCGCTTCGAGCTCGGCGGCTCGCCGTTTGATTACGGCGGCTACAACTACGGCACTGATCCCGTCTTCATGCGCGGGTATCCGGCGCGCACGCTAGGCCCCCGTCAGGAGCGAAACGGACGTCTCCAGTCGGTCGGCGGCCGGATTCTCAGTAAGTATACGTCGGAGCTGCGCTGGAAGGCGGTCTCGTCGCAACAGCTGCAGGCGGCGCCGTACCTCTTCCTCGATGCGGGGAACACCTGGAACAGCTTCGAAACATTCAACCCGTCCCAGCTCTACCGCTCGGCAGGCGTTGGCGTAAAGCTCTTCCTGCCGATCGTCGGGATGATCGAGTTCAACTACGGCTACAACTTCGACGCCTTTAACCCGATCGAGTCGGGCGAAACAGGCGAGCCAGGCTGGCGCTTCCAGTTCTCGCTGGGGCAAGGATTTGGTGGCCAGTAGCCTCGATCCGCGGCCCTGTCGGGACGGCGCGTACGACCGACGCCTATGCTGCATAATAATGACGCTCGCGCTCCGTTAGTAATGACCCGATGGATGTGGGTGCTGCTCGCCGTCGTTCTGCTGGCCGTGCCGGCGGAGGCAGCTGCGCAGCAGCAAATTGCCTACATCGATTCGGAGTACATTCTGAACCAGACCCCGGAGTACGCTACCATCCAGCAGAAGATTGACCGGCTGGAGGAGCAGTGGCGTGAGGAGCTCCAGCAGCGGCGCGACACGGTGCGACAGATGTACCGCGAGTTTGAGTCGCGCGAACTGCTCTACACCGAGGAGGAGCGCCGGCAGCGGCGGCAGGAAATCCAGCAGGCCGAGCAGGAACTCGAAAACCTCCGTCAGCGATACTTCGGGCCAGAGGGTGAGCTCTACCAGCGGCAGCGAGATCTCATGCGTCCGCTTCAGGAGCGCATCCTCACGGCCGTCGAAGAGGTGGCAACGTCCGAAGGATACGACTACGTATTCGACAAAAGTGGCGAATTTCTCTTTATGTACGCTCGCGACCAGTACGACGTGAGCAACCAGGTTCTCCGCGAACTTGGCATTGATGCGCGAGGCAGCAACCGCTAATTTGAGCAGTTGCGCGTACTGGCAAGTACTTTAACTCATCAACCCCCTGTCTCATAACGGAATGGCTACGCACGTGAAGAATCGAATGATGAAAACAGTAAAGCGAATTACCGGAATGACGGCGGCGCTGCTTTTGGCCCTGTCGTTTGCCACGGTCCAGCAGAGCCTGGCGCAGCAGCCCACCATCGGTTACACAAATCAGGAGCTGCTCCTCCGCAATATGCCGGAGATGCAGCAGGTCCAGCAGCAGGTCGAGCAGGAAGCGCAGTCGATGCGCGAGGAGATGCAGGCGCAGGAGCAGGAGCTGCAAGAGATGTACGCCGAGTATCAGAAGCAGCAGGCGCTGCTTTCGGACCAGCGGAAGGCCGAGCGTGAGCAGGCCATCCGCCAGAGGCAGCAGGAACTGCAGCAGGCCGCGCAGCAGCGGCAGCAGGAACTGGCCCAGCGCGAGGCGGAACTGATGCAGCCGCTGTTGGAGAAGCTCCAGACCGCACTCAATGGCGTGGCTGAGGAGCAAAACCTCAACGTCGTGCTCCGCTCGCAAGCATTGCTCTACGTTGACGAGCAGAACGTGGTCGACGTCACGCCACAGGTGGCGCAGCAGCTGGGTATCGACGTGACCGGCGGCGCAGAAGCGGGCCCCTCAGTGGATGCCGTCAGCACGGCGGCCGACACGAGCGGCGTCAGCAATCAGTAAGGTACCCGCTCCACCAGTCTTTTCGGGCAGACGGTGCCCCGAGGCGGACAGCGGCCATCCCCGGCGGCTGTCCGCTTTTTCGTGCGATAGACGAGAAGCGATCCGGTTTGTATGTTGACCGGAGCCGCCCCACGCAACAGGCGGCCGGCTGTGCCTTTGATCATCCAATGCCCTCTGCCCATGAGCACCGAGCTTCCCACGCCCGGCGTCGTTGATGTTCCCCGCGTCACCACGAAGACGCTCCAAGAGATGAAAGACGCCGGCGTGCCCATCGCCATGCTCACGGCGTACGATTACACGTCGGCCCGTATCCTCGACCGGGCCGGCACGGACGTGTTGCTCGTCGGCGATTCGGCGTCCAACGTCATGGCCGGCAATGAGACGACGCTGCCGATGACGCTCGACCACATGATCTACCATGCGCAGTGTGTCGTGCGCGCTATCGACCGGTCGCTCGTCGTGGTGGATCTGCCGTTTGGCACGTATCAGGGCGATTCGAAGGAGGCGCTCGTGTCGGCCATCCGGGTCATGAAAGAGGCCGGCGCACACGCCATCAAGCTGGAGGGCGGAAAGCCCGTCGTCGATACCGTTGAGCGCATCGTGACGGCGGGCATTCCGGTGATGGGCCATCTGGGTCTCACGCCGCAAAGCATCTACAACTTCGGGACGTACAAGGTGCGAGCGCGTGAGGAGGAAGAAGCCCGGGCGCTCAAGCGCGACGCCAAGCTGCTGGAAGCGGCCGGCTGCTTCGCCATCGTGCTGGAAAAGATTCCTGCTGAGCTGGCCCAACAGGTCACGGCCTCGCTGAACATTCCCACGATCGGGATTGGCGCCGGCGCAGGGTGCGATGGGCAGGTGCTCGTCCCCCACGATGCCCTCGGCCTCACCACCGACTTCAACCCGCGCTTCGTCCGCCACTACGCCGAACTGGCCGACACCATCACTGACGCCGTGCAGCACTACATCCACGACGTGCGCGAGCGGTCTTTTCCCTCGGAAGATGAAAGTTACTGAACGCTTTACTTCGGCTTCACGTCACCGAAGGCAGCAATTGCACAACAAATATCCATGAGCACCACCAATGACGAACCGGCGCCCCTCATTCTCATCTGCAACGACGACGGCATCGACGCGCGCGGCATCGTCGCCCTCGCGTCGGCCCTCGATGGGCTCGGGGAGTTGTGGGTCGTAGCGCCTGAAAGCGAGCAGAGTGCGGTGGGACATGCCATCACCGTCCGCGATCCCGTCCGGGCGCACAAGCACGCGTTTGAGGTGCCTTCGGGGCCCATCGCGGCGCACAGCGTCACCGGCACACCCGCCGACTGCATCAAGCTGGCGGTCAACCAACTCCTCCCGCGGCCGCCGAAGCTCGTGGTGAGCGGCATCAACCACGGGCCGAACACGGCCGTCAACGTGCTCTACTCCGGCACGGTGAGCGCGGCGACGGAGGCCTCCATCCTCGGCATCGACGCGATTGCGTTCTCGCTCTGCCGGTGGGACGGGGGCGACTTCGAGGTGGCCGGCCGCTTTGCGCGTCAGATTACGGCGCGCGTGCTTCGTGGCGGGCTGCCGCCGGGCATCCTGCTGAACGTGAATATCCCCGCGAAGCCGGCGGAGGCCATTAACGGCATGATGGTCACGCGGCAGGCACGCTCGCGGTGGGAGGAAAGCTTCAAGGAGCGCACCGATCCCTTCGACCGGAAATACTACTGGCTCTCGGGCACCTTCGTGAACCTGGACGAAGGCGACAACACGGATCTCGCCGCCATCGAGAACGACTACGTGTCGATCACGCCCATCCAGCACGACCTCACGGCCCACCAGCACCTCGACGCCCTCCGCGGATGGAGTTGGGAGTGACGCGGGGGATTGAGTGACTGGTGGATTGATGCAATCGGAAATCGACAATCGGAAATCGACAATGGTGTATCAAGAGCAGATCGAGTTGTCGACCGACGGCCACCGGGACATGCACAACCTCACGGACGCAGTAACGCGCATCGTGGGCCAGTCGGGCATCGAGACGGGCTTCGTCAATGTGCACAACGTGGGGAGCACGGGCGCGGTAGGCACCATCGAGTTCGAGCCCGGCCTCCAGGAGGACCTGCCGGCCATCCTCGACAAGCTGATGCCACCGAGCCGCGACTACGGCCACGAGCAACGCTGGCACGACGGCAACGGCCATTCGCACCTGCAGGCCACGACGCTCGGCCCGTCGATTACTGTGCCCGTTGGCGAGGGCGCGCCCATCCTCGGCACGTGGCAGCAGATCTTCCACCTGGAGTGCGACATCAAGCCGCGCAGCCGCACCGTCGTTGTGACGGTGCAGGGGGAGTAGGGGAGGCGACCGGGGGCAACCCCTGCCGGTGGCTGCACAGAAGGCGCCGATCGCTATTCGCCGA
>CAYFRX010000019.1:0-5267 GCA_964345515.1 uncultured Rhodothermales bacterium | reverse complement strand
GCATGAACGGCGCGTCGGCGAACGCCTTGGCCTCGTCGATGAAGAGCTGCAGATGGGGGAAGGGGATCTCGATGTCGGCCTCGCGCAGCGCTTCGCGGACCTTCTCGTTGTACGCCCAGCGGACGGCCAGCTCTTCGCTCGCATCGCGGATGTAAAAGCGCAGCTTCATGTTCACGCTCGAATCGGCCATCTCCGTGACGATGACAGAGGGCTCCGGGCGCGGGAGAATCCGGTCGTCGCCCTCCACGATCGGGAGGAGCACCTCGCGCGCTTCCGCCGGGACTTCTTTGTAGGCGATGCCGAACTCAATGTCGATCCGCAGCGTGTTTTGCTTCGAATGATTCACGATCCGGTTCGTGATCACCTGCGTGTTGGGCAGCACCATGATCTCGTTGCGCACGGTCCGGATGCGGGTCGACCGCAGCGTAATCTCGTGCACCTGCCCGTACTCGCCGTCCACCACGATGTAGTCGCCCACCCTGAAGGGTTCGTCGACGAGGATGGTGACGCCCGAGATGAAGTTCTCCATCGAGTCACGCGCGGCAAAACCGATGGCGATACCGGCGATCGAGAGCCCGGCCACGAGCGCCGTAACGTTCACGCCCAGCTGGCTGAGCACCATGGCCCCGATGAAGATGAAAGCTACGACGCGGTAGCTCCGCTGGAGGAGGCTCTGCAGTCCCGGCTCGATGCGCGCGCTGCGATCGAGTACCTGATGGAGCGTGCGATCGATGACCCAATAGATGACGTAAAGGGTCAGAAACGTCAAGAGCGCCTGCATGCCGTTCCCCAGCAGCAGGCCGGTTAGGTTGATTGCGCTCTGGTAGAGCAGGTCGTACAGGCCGTCGAAGTCGCCCTCCAGAAACAGCGCGATCGCCTGGCTGAACGCGTTGTCGATTTCACCGATGTTGAGAAACTGCGTCGAGTCGGGCGTCGCGGACGTCGTATCGGGCGCCGCCTGAGGAAACGGGGTCAGCGATTGAGGCATAGCGGAGCGGACAGGCGGCTGAAGTGGGGAAGAGGGAGCGCGAGGAAGATCACGCGGCCTGTGTTGCAGCGAGCCGGGCCGCGCGGAGCGTGTTCTTCAGCAGCATGGCGCGCGTCATGAGGCCCACGCCGCCGGGGACGGGGGTGATCCAGCTCGCTTTGGGCTCGACGCCGTCGAAGTCCACATCGCCGACGAGCCGGTAGCCGCGCTCACGGGAGGCGTCGTCCACCCGGTTGATGCCGACGTCGATGATGACGGCGCCCTCCTTGACCATGTCCGGCGTGATAAAGGCGGCCTGGCCCACGGCGGCCACCAGGATGTCGGCCGCACGGGTGTGGTCGGCCAGCGCGCGGGTCCGGCTGTGGCAGACGGTGACCGTCGCGTCGGTGCCGCGCTGCATGAGCAGGTTCGCCAGCGGTTTCCCCACGATGTTCGACCGTCCCACGATCACGGCGTTCTGGCCTTCCGTCTCGATACCGCTGCGGTCCAGCATCTCCATGATGCCGTACGGCGTGGCCGGGACAAATGCTGGGTCCCCAATCATGAGACGCCCCAGGTTTTCTGGGTGGAAGCCATCGACGTCCTTGTTCGGGTCGATGGTCTCAATCACCTCGCGGTCGTCCACGTGATCAGGGAGGGGGAGTTGGACGAGGACGCCGTCCACGTCGTCGTCGGCATTGAGGCGGGCCACGACGCTCAGGAGTTCGGCCTCGCTGATGTCGGCGTCGTAGCGGAGCGTCTCGCTGTCGATGCCCGCTTTGGCGGCGTCGCGCTCTTTCCCGCGGACGTATGCCGCAGAGGCCGGATTGTCGCCGACGAGCACCACGGAGAGGGCGGGCGGACGCTGCCCGGAGCGCACCCAGGCCTCGACCTCGTCTTTCACTTCGTCGCGGACAGTCTGTGCGATGGATTTGCCGTCGAGAATCTGAGCCAAGGGGCTGGAGGGTTGATGATGAGGAAAAGTGTTCGGCACACCCGAATGGGCGTACACCTGAAAGTACGAACTCAGGCGCAAATCAAAAACACGGTGGGCGCAAGGCGTTGCAAAGGGCGCGTCAAATTTGCTGGAAGGTGGCCGCATCGCCTCCGCGTGGCGGGAGCTAATCCAAGGCCGCCCGCGTCCGACGAACGATGTTGGGGCAACCGCCCTCTGATCACAGCAGATGGGGCCGCTTCACCGGGAGATGGAAGGCACGTTGCCCGACCGGTATAGAAGTTGCGCGCTGTGTTAGCGCTTTACGGTGCAGAAGCCATCCTGCGTATCTGTTCTACCTTGCGGATTCTCTATATGAACCGTTCTTCCACTACTTCATCCCCGCTGGTCCCTACCAATGGCCACACGCCTGTTTTTGTCGTGTTCAAGTTTGGCGGCACGTCCGTCGGGGCTGCGGCGCGGCTGCAAAACGTTGTGCGCGTCGTGAAGGAAGCGGCTCAGACCGCGCGGGTGCTCGTGGTCAACTCCGCCCTGTCTCGGGTTACGCGACAGCTCGACCGGGCCCTCGACGCGTTCACGGCGGGTGAGGAGCGTCCAGACGAGGTGCTCGACGGGCTTCTCGACGGGCTGCGGAAGCGACACCGCTGGCAGGCCGCCGAGGTGCTACGTCCCACGGCCCAGATGCGGTATGCCTCCGTGGTGGAGCAGCGCCTCGCGCACCTCCGCGACGTCTTCGAGGAGGTGGCGCGCGGAGGCCGGACGCCCGCCCGGCGCGACGCGATCCTGGCGACGGGTGAGCAACTAGCCGTGCCGATGGTTGCGCTGGCCCTCCAGGACGCGGGGCTTGATGCGATTCACGGCGAGGCCGTGGCCCTGCTCCGCACGGATCGCAGTTTCGGCGCGGCCCAGGTCGATATTGCCGCGAGCCGCAACACCCTTCGCGCCTGGTATGATGAACTCGCGCCGACCTCCGTTCCAGTCGTTGCAGGGTTCATCGGCGGTACGGAGCGCGGGGAAACCACGACGCTCGGATTTGAAGGAAGTGACTATTCCGCCGCGCTTTTCGCCTCGATCCTGAACGCTGACGTGCTCGTCCGGTATACAGACGTCGATGGCTTGTACACCCAAGATCCCCGCACGCACCCCGACGCAACCCCGATCGCTGAGATGTCAATGACGGACGCACTCAAGCGCATCGAGGCGGGTGACCTTGGGATGCACCCCAAGACGCTCCGGCCCCTCGCCGAGCAGGGCATCCCGCTGCGCATCCGCTCCATCACCGACTTGGACGCGCCGGGTACCCTCATTGCGCCGCAGCCGCAACACGTGACGACGGCACGCGTCGCCCCGTAGCAGAGCGCCGAGCTGTATCGGAACGACGCGCGGCCGCCCCGGGTAGCGAGGGCTGAGTTGCAGGTCAAACCCACCACCAAACAAACAAGACGCCGTACCCATGGATCAGTCACTACGCGTTGGCATTCTTGGCGCCACCGGCGCCGTCGGACAAATCTTCGTGCAACTGCTTGCCGACCATCCCTGGTTTGAGGTGGCCGCGCTGGCCGCGTCGGAGCGCTCCGCCGGGCACGCGTATCGGGACGCCGTGAACTGGATTGGCAAAAACGCCATCCCGCCCCGCATCGCAGCCATGACCGTGGAGCCGACCGAGCCGGGGCTCGACTGCGACTTCGTGTTCTCCGGCCTGAGCTCATCGGTGGCCGGCGAGGTCGAGCGCGCCTTCGCCGAGGCGGGCTATCCGGTGATCTCGAACGCGAAGAACTACCGGATGCAAGATGACGTCCCGCTGCTCATTCCGGAAGTCAACCCGGACCACATCGGCCTCATCGACGAGCAAGACTGGGGGGCGGAGGGCGGCTTCATCGTGACGAATCCGAACTGCTCAACGGTCGGCCTCGTGTGCGCGCTGCGCCCACTCGTCGACGCGTTCGGCGTGGAGCTCGTGCAGGCCACGACGCTACAGGCGCTCTCGGGGGCGGGCCATCCGGGCGTGCCCAGCCTCGACGCGCTCGGCAACGTGATCCCGTACATCGGCGGCGAGGAAGACAAGATGGCCACCGAGCCGCGCAAGCTCTTGGGTACGTTTGCCAACGGGCAGATAGCGCCCGCCGAGATCACCGTGAGCGCGCAGTGCAACCGCGTCCCTGTGAAGGATGGCCACACCTCGTGCGTGTCGTTGAAGCTCGCCCAGGATGCGACGCCCGACGCCGTGCGCGAGGCGCTGCGGAGCTTCGAGTCGCCGCTGGCGGGGAAGGGGCTACCCAGTGCGCCGGAGACGTTCATTCACGTCGACGACGCCCCCGACTACCCGCAGCCGGACCGCCACGTGAATCGGGGCAACGGCATGACGGTGTCCGTGGGGCGCATACGCCCGTGCGAGGTGCTGGACATCAAGTTCGTGACGCTCGTGCACAACACGGTGCGCGGCGCGGCTGGTGGAGCCGTCCTGAACGCCGAGCTGCTCGCGCAAGAAGGCTATCTGGCGCCGCGCCGCGCCCACGCTACGGCCCGCGCCTGATTCGCTGCCACGGCGTCCCCCCGCTGAACGGTTCCGTATCGTCATCCGCACGCCGAAGATCCTTTGCCTGAATGACCCAGTTTCCCGACGTACGCCGTGCCCAAGAGGAGGATCAGAAGCGGATCGGTGCGCTGTGGATCGAGCTGTTGAACGAACAAGCCGAACGCGATCCCCGCTTCGCCATCGCCGACGACGCCCTGGAGCGGTGGAATAACGACTACGCGGTGTGGCTGAGCGACGAGACGCAGGCGATTTTCGTCGCCGAGCAGGAGGGCACCATCGAGGGGTTTGCTACGGCGCACCGCTGGGGACCGCCACCCATCTATGCCGAGTCGTCCGAGGTGTACCTCGACGAGCTGTACGTGGCGCCCGCGGCCCGGCGGCAGGGGCTCGGCACGCAACTCGTCCACGCCGTGCGCCATTGGGGGGAGTCGCTTGGTGCGGGACGCGTCCGCTTGCAAATGATGACATCCAATCCGGAAGCGAAAGCGTTCTGGACGGCGCTCGGGGCCGAGCCGTTTACGACGACGATGACGCTGGAACTGGAGTCCACGTCTGGCGCCGGGGACGACAAACCGTCCCGCCAAATCGGCTTCCGATGAGCGGCAGGCGTTGCCGGCAGTCTGTGATCCCATTGCTGACGCCGCGCGGGAATAGACCGGTATGAAACTCTAGAAAAGAAAGACGGGATGGGAACTCCGTAGCGGCACGTAACTAAGAGACGATCCACATAGTCACGCGGGTGTAGCTCAGTGGCTAGAGCATCTGCTTGCCATGCAGAAGGTCGAGGGTTCGAATCCCTTCACCCGCTC
>CAYFRX010000018.1:0-22532 GCA_964345515.1 uncultured Rhodothermales bacterium | reverse complement strand
TGGGTGTCGCTTAAAATTACCGAGGCGTTCGGTGTTCACGGCCGCGCTTCGATGGGGCTACTTCAACGCGCGTGATTCTGCGGTATATTACGGCATTCGGGAAGATCTAGGCTGTTTTCGATCGAGCAAGTCGTCGCGGCTTTCTTTTCCACTGTGATCGTTCACACAATGTCTACCGCCAATGCCTTCGACCGAACTGACCGGATGCCAACTCGGGATCACCACGACGAGCATCCTCCTGGGCATCGTGGCCGAGCCCGCCATGACATCGCTCATAGCGCCGGTCATGACCCTCGTCGGCCTGGGCGGTCAGATGGCTTCCGTGAACGCCGTGGTCCTCGCAGTCATCCTGATCAACCTGGTCCACAAAATCTGGGGCGAACAAGCGCCGACCTATCTGGGCGTTGAGAAGCCGGTGGAAATTGCCCGGCTGACCGCCCCCGCCCTACACGGGTGGACAATGCTCACCTATCCGTTCATCCTGCTAGGTGACGGGTTGGCCAAACGCACGCTCGGCCTCTTTGGCGTGACGATAGGGCGGTCTTGAATCGACGCCGAGGGCGATGACGGCAAGGCCGACATCGGAAGCCGTACCGAGCTCACGCGTCGCATCGCCGAGCTGTTGCGCGCGCAGGACGTGCCGGACGACCGGCGCGAGGAGGTCCTCCAGGCCTTCCACATCGGAGCCCTGGCCATTCGCGAGGTGATGGTGCCTCGGGACGAGATAATCGCTCTATCCAGCACCAATGCGCCCGAGGAGAACCTACAGATCGCCGCGGAGCACGCGCTCAGCCGGTTTCCCCTCGTGGACGGCACGCTCGACGAGCCGGTGGGCACCATCTACGTGCCGTTGCTGCTCCGCAACTGGGACCGGATCCGTGCGGGCGAGGCCACTCTGGAAGAGCTGGCCGCCCCGGCGATCACGATGCCGGCCGAGTGCACGGTGAGCGACCTCATCGACCACCTACAAGAGCAAGATCAGAAGCTGGCGCTAATCGGAGACGGCGGACGCATCGTCGGCTTGAAGACGATCACGGATGCCTTTGAGGTCATTGCCGGCGAGGTGCAGGATCCGCTCGACCGTGTGCATCGTCACTTACCCACCCAACCGACCGTCTGATCGATCCTGGCATCACCCTGAACGTCTCGGGCGCGGGACAAAGCGAGCGCGTAGGTCAGCTTGACCGCCGGCACGGAGACAGCGCCCTAATCTTCCATCTCCTCCAGTTTGCGCTTGGACTTTTTGTACGTCTCCCAATCCAGCAGCACGGCGTACGGTTCGTTGTTCTTCTGAATCAGAACGCCGCTCTTGGTATTGCGAACGTGCTCGATAAGCTCAGACGTCTCGGAACGCAACTCCGTAATGGTGGCAATTGAATTGATTCCTTCCGTGTTATACATGATCGGCTATAAATTGTGAAGTATTGATTAGAAATAGAGAACGCGCAGCCCGCCGATATTCACCGACAAACCTACATCCGGGCAGTAGTATGCTTGCCATGATCCAGTGGTTTCTTGTAGAAACCAGATAGTTTTAGTACTACGTAAAATAAGCTAATTTCTTCTTTTTATATTCAGGAGCCCCCACTTCGACGCTCCGAAGAGCTAATCGACGTGGACCGGACGCTTTTTCACCATGGGGTGCCCATTTTGGCAGCCCCAAATGGACGAGACGAGCGTAGCGACTCACACAAGTAAAAGGGCTGGCAGAACAACGCGTTAGAGTGTAACCGTTAATTTACGAGCCGATTGTACTCAGAAAGGTGAGATGGGTCTACATCACTGAGAATGCCGTAGGCTTGGGCACTACTCGGCGCGCTCTCAAACATCGCTGTCAACTCCTGATACTTCGCACCAAAAAACATGTCCAGCGAGTGAGTTCTGGAAACTTCCCGGTACAGCGTTTGGAGGTCTTGCAGCACGCTAAGCACGTTGGACCGGGCGGTCTCGGTTTCCTCCACGAAGCGATCGACCCCTCCGAAGTGATAATTGAAGTAAGCCGTTCGTAGCGACTGATACTGCGGGTCGAGCAACTGGGTGATGAGTTCGCTTCGGTTCGGACTGCCTCCCAACTGCGACCATCCGCTCCCCCCCGCTGACCGGGCGCGATCAGCAATCTGGCGGGCGCGCTCGAAGTGCGGCGTCCCTCCACGTTCGCTGAAGGTGTCGTAATCGTATCCCAGGACGAGGTGCGCGTAGTAGTCGAGCACCGAGGTAAGCGGATCGTAATTCTCCAGGTCGTGGACGAGCGGCGTGTTCCGGGCGTACTGAAAGCGCCACTGCGAGTCGTTGAGCTGGATGACCGGCGACGACTGGGTACTTCCATGAATGGGACGCAGTGTAGCCACGACGAGGCGCGCCCGAAACTCGGTCAGGCTCACGGCTTCTTGGAGGAGCACTTCGAACGAGCAGTCAATCCGCTCGACCTCGCGAAAGCGGTCTTCCGTCCACGTATGGTCGTTGAGGTACTCTTCTATCCGCCGCTCCAGCTCGCTCAGGAACGAGAAGTCCGATCCACTGAGCTGCGAGTAATCGACGGAGACCGTGCAGTCCAACTCCTGAGCGGCCGAGCGGTGGGGGACGGCAACCAATAGCAGCAGGGCCAGCGCCCCCATCGTAGCGGCGAGCGTCCAACGACGGCAGAACATAATCAGTAGGTCGCGTGGGCTCGATAGCACAGTAGTTATGACGCAGCCTTTAATCTGTCTGATTGGGAGACAGTTTCATTACTCCTTCATTACCCCGAAGGCCCGCTCCGGCTCCGGGGCCTTTCGGTGCGTTCGTGTCGTTTGATCTCCATCTCCGCGCTATGATCCGTCCGTGCTGGATCGTTCTTTGCCTCGCACTGACACTTCCCGCTGCCGCGTCGAATGCACAGTCCGCCATGGATGGGGTGGGCAGTGCGCGCGCCTCAGCCCTGGGCCGAGCGACGACGGCCCTCCCCGGCGACGTGGGCAGCCAGGCCAATCCCGCAGCCGCAGCGGGCCGTGTGCGGAGCAGTATACATTTGTTCGCGCATGAATCATTCGGGCTGGCTGAGCTGCAGCGCGGTGCGGTGGACGTCGTCGTTCCCGCGCTTGGCGGCGCATTCATCGGTGGCGCTGGGACGTTTGGGTTCGAGGCTTACCGGGAAAGCTATTTCACCCTGGGAGGCGCCTACGGCTTTAACGTAGGCACGTCGCGCATCGCCCACTTTGGACTCCATGCGCGGTACTACCACACCGCCATCGCATCGTACGGCCAGGCAGGCACCGTGGGACTCAGCATCGGATCGCATGTGCAGGTGCTGCCCACCCTCACATTTGGCGTTCTCGCCTCCAATGTGAACGCCCCCCAGTGGACCGATGAAGTGGAGCTTGCCCAGTCTCTGGCCGTGGGCGTCGCCTATGAAGCCGCTCCCGCCTTTTTCGTGTTGCTGGATGCCGTGAAGGACATCGACTTTCCGCTTTCGGTGCGGGGCGGGCTCGAAACACAGCCGCTTCCCCCCCTCGTGCTGCGGGCAGGATTTACCACCGCCCCGACGCGATTCACCGCCGGCCTCGGCGTACAACTAGGCGCGCTGACGGCCGACGTGGCCGCCGAGAATCATCAACTGCTTGGGTGGTCACCCTCAGTAGGATTCAGCGCCACATGGTGAGTTCCACGCCCCCCATCGTTTCGACGCTCGACCGACACCGCAAACCGATGCTCCGCTACTTCCTCGGCCTGCTTTGGTTCGGACTCGTCTCGCTGACGGCCTCCGCCCAACAGCCGGCGGATACAACCGACGTCTCGGCCGTCGTCGAGGAGGCCCTCCAGCGCAGCGATGCCGCGACCACGTCGGAGGCACTTGCGGAGTGGCTCGCCGAACGCGTCGAGGATCCGCTCGACCTCAACACGGCCTCTGCGGAGGCCTTGACGCGCCTTCCGGGGTTGACGCCCATCTTGGCAGCCCGCATTGTGGAGCATCGCCGCGCTGCGGGCGCGTACACCACCCGCTCGGATCTGCGTGCCATCGAAGGGATTGACGACGCCACGTACCGAGCAGTGCGCCCTTTCATCACCGTAACGACCCTGTCCTCAGACGACCACGAGCCGGCCTGGACGCCGCTCGAAGGCCGGTTCATCCAGCGCGTCACGCGCCGTCTCGACGTCGGGCGCGGATACGAGGCCGACTCGGGTCGTACGGCGTACGCGGGATCGCCAAGCCGCCTCTACACGCGCCTGCAGGTCCGATCACAAAACCGCCTGCGGTTCAACCTGACTGTGGAAAAAGATCCGGGCGAAGCCTTCGCCTGGCAGCCCAGGGCCAACACGTACGGGTTTGACCACCTCTCGGCCCACGTGCTGGCAACCGACCTGGGACCGATCACTCAATTGGTGGTTGGTGACTATAACGCGGCCTTCGGACAAGGGCTGGCCCTGTGGCGTCCCTTCTCCTTCTCGAAAGGTCGGGACGTCCTTTCGTCCGTTGCCCGGCACGGCGGGGGGCTGTCGGCCTCAGCCTCCACGGAAGAGAATCGCTTCTTTCGGGGCGCAGGGGCTACCCTTGCTCTTCGCGATGATCTCTCCCTCACCGCATTCGGTTCCTCTCGTTCGCTCGACGCTTCCGTAGACGCCAGCACCTCACGGCGGCCCACGGTCACAGGCCTTCGCACGAGCGGACTGCACCGCACGCCGACCGAGCGCGGGCAGAAGGACGCCGTGCAGGCGACCGTCATGGGCGGCGCACTGGAGTGGATCCCACCCGGCTTCCACGTCGGGCTCGCCGGCTACCGTGGGCGCTTCAACCGTCCCCTGCGCCCCGCCCCGGCGCCCTACCGGCGGTTCGACTTTTCCGGCCGCCGGTTCGCGGTACTGACGGCGTTCGCGAATGCAACGTTGGGTGCGATTCATGCCTTTGGCGAGGTGGCCCGGGATGGCACCGCCTGGGCAGGTACAGGCGGCGTGCTCATCGATCAGAAGACAGCCGAGGCGGTGGTCAGCGTACGCCATTTCCCACGCCATTTCACGGCACCCCACGGCCGGGCCTTCGGGGAGCGAGGCGATCCGCCCCAGAATGAGACGGGCTTCTACGCTGGACTCCAAATCCAGCCCGCGCCCACGTGGCAGCTGAGCGGGTACATCGATCAGTACCGGTTTCCGTGGCTCGAATTCGCGACCCCACGGCCCTCGACCGGTCGCGACATCCGGCTGCTCCTGGAGCACGCGCCCCGCCCCTGGATCGACTACTACGTGCAGGCACGCTCCGAAACGCGCGAGGAAGGAATCGTGCTGACGCAGGCAACCGGTCGCGTCGTTGAGAGCGTTCAGCCCGTCACCCGCCAGTCCCTTCGCCTTCACGGCACGTATGCGTTCAGCGACCGCCTGCGCTTCCGACTGCGCATCGAAGGCGTGCAGCACCGCTCCACTGACGCTCGGCGCACGGGACTCATGCTGTACCAGGGGCTACGGTGGCGTCCGGCCGACTGGCTTCGACTCGACACGCGATGGGCACTGTTCGACACCGAGGGCTTCGCCTCGCGCATCTACGCCTACGAACACGACCTGCTGTATACGTTCTCGATTCCCGTTTTCAGCGGCCGAGGCGAACGGCATTACGTGTTCGTGAGGGTGCAGCCTGTTAATCGCCTTCACCTCGAACTGAAATATGCCGCCACCCGCTACCGGGACGTGACCTCTGTTGGATCCGGGCTGGACGTGGTCAAGGGGTCACGCGTCCGGGAAATTCGGGCGCAAATGCGTTGGTCGTTCTGAGACTGCACCAACGCGGAAACGGATCGTCAAGCTAAGGCACGAGCCGCAGGTGCCGAAAACAGTCGATGGAGCCCAACGCGTTCATCGTACTTCAAGAAGTGCTTGCGTTGTCGTATCTTCAGTAAATACCATCTTTTCTTCGGTGCGCTCCTGCTGGTCAACTCATGAGCCATTCTATGCCCCATTCTCCTCCTTCCATTTTAGTCGTTGAGGACAACCCTGAGACGCAGCTCTTGCTTCAGCACCTGCTGCAGCCGGCGTTCCACATCGTGGTGACAGACGGCATCCAGAGTGCCCTGGACGCGGCCCAGGATGAGCGGTTTGATATTCTTCTCCTTGACATTAACCTCAGTGAGGAACAGACGGGAATCGAGTTGCTGCACATGCTGCGGAAGACCACCCATGGCTCCCGCACTCCTGCCATTGCATTGACGGCCTATGCCATGCCCGGCGACCGGGAGAATTTCATCGAGGCCGGATTCGACGCGTACGTGAGCAAGCCGTTCACCCGCGACGACTTGATGGGTGTGATTGAGTCGACCCTCAGCACGGTATAGCCGGGATGTTTACCTCACAAAATGCTTCCCAACGAAAAACGCGGGACCGCCGAAGCAGCCCCGCGTGACATTTCGGGCAGCGGTGCCTCGTCAGCCACTCAGTTCATGCAGACTGACTTCAGCACATCCCGACGGTCCGAGAGCTTGTCGTACCACCGTTCTTCCGGGACGGGTTCGTCCCCCAGGTAGTATTCCCACTCTTCAACCGAGTCTTCGCTGATGACGACGTGATTGCTCATGTGCGCCACACGTTTCAGCACCGGCGAGGTGCTCATCTGGTGCACAAACGTGATGGTGCACTCACCGTCAGCGCTTTTCTCCTTGACCGACAGCCAGTTATCTCCACAGACCTGGCAGCTATAAAATCGGGACTCCTGCTCATCTCCAATTAGTTCTTCGATTTCGTCACCCTCATCGTCAATGATGACTTGCATGGGAGTGAGACTTTCGCAGCCGCACGTCTTGCACTTGATCTTTTCCATAAAGTGGTTTGGCCCTTGTGCATTCCAATTGGCGTGTGATGTCCAACCGCAATGCCCGGTGCAGGTTCGCCCAAACACGAGGGTTTTGCTCTCCACAGGCCATGCCCTCCGGGACTTTGACACGGAAATTACGTGTTTGTAGGACAGCCGGAAGAGTCGCACCCAAAGACGCCGTCGGACGCCGCAGTCAGCGATAGACGACGTGAACGTCGTTGTCTGCGGGACGGATGGCAGCCCCAATCCGCACATCGAAGTCGAGCACGTAGAAAAACCGAAAGCGTATCCCGAGCCCCGCTCCAAACGCAGAAAGCGGCGCCTCTCGGGACGGAACGCCCCACAGCGCTTCCCCAAACCCGTACGCGTAGAGGCTCTTCATGTAGAGCGGGACGGCCGTCCACCCATCGTCAACAAACAGAAGCGGCTGCAGCACGTCGGCGCCGAGGGCCCCGAACGTGCCGCCGGGTAAACCGCGCCCCGTGTACCCTCGCGGCAGCACGGCATCTGCACTCAGCACGGACGGGCGGTTTTGCGTCAGGAGACGACCGTGAAGGCTGATGCCTGTGTTGTACCGCGCCAGGAACGGAAGGTATGTCCGCGCCGAGGCCCGCCACCCGTGCCGCGCCGAGCTTGAACTCCACCCATCCACCTCGGCCACGCTGCGCACGATCAGCCCGCGATTCGGAATGAGGTCGCGCAAATTTGCTTCCAGGCGGTATCCCAGGACGGCAGCCGGGCGAAGCACCCACTGCGTCGTGTAGCTCGACCGCGGCTGCCCGCTCCCGTCGATGAGGCGTGCTTGCTGCAGGGCGCTGCCGAGCTGAACGCGCAGTTGCGTGAGGGCCGCATTGCGCTCGAACGTGATCGGGGCGCTCCCACTCAGTTCGATGCCGCGCTCTGCAATCGCCCGGCCCCGACGAATCACTGACGGTTCATTGTAGATCGAAAGGCGCGGGCGCATCAAGTACTTCCCCGACTGGACCGATGCGCTGCCCCAGAGCCGGTTGGCCCGATAGAAGGCCTCGCCGCGGTAGGCCCACTGCTGTAAGGGATCCGCACTGGCCGCAGCGACACCCACTTTCAGTCCCAGAGGCGCACCGCCTTGGTCGGCGTCGTAATCAAAGGTCGGGTACACAAGCCGAGGCGCCAATCGTGAGCTAGGCCGGTACGGGGTGATGCGATCGGGCGCTCGGGACGTTAGCGGCGCCGAGGCGCGCTGCGATGGGGCGGTCCACCCCTGCTCTCCCGGCCGGAGGCGCTTTGCTGGAGGCAGCGGCGTGCCTCGTTCCGGCTCGAACGGAATGCGCACGAGATCGAACCGCTCATGCCGGTAGCGCACGAAGGCGAGCCGCGTGCCATCGGGCGAAACGGTCGGCTCCAGCGCCCCGAACGCCACATTCGTGAGCTGCCGAACGCGATCCTGCACCGTATCCAGCACGTAGATGTTGGCCGGGCTATCGATGTCCGCAGCGAAAACGAGGTACCGCCCCTCGGGTCCCCACGTCATGTCATAGATGGCGCCTTCGGTCAGTCCCAGCCACGGCACCAAACGGGGACGCCCGCCTTCCGGGACGGCCGCGCGATAGAGCCGTTGCGCGCCCTCCTCGTTGAGCAGCACCGCGACGGTGCGGCCATCGGGCGACGGCATCACCTGCTCGATACGCACGCCCGACAGCGCCGTGAGCGGATTCACGGTCCCATCCGCTTGCACGGCGCCCCACTGGTTGTAGGCGCCGTCGTTGGGAAGCGCCCAGACGCGCCCATCGGGGGCCTCCACGGGGGCATGGGCCCGCCCCCCGGACGTGATCTGCCGAACAGAACCCGCCTCCAGAGCGAGGCGATGCACCTCGGCCTTGAATTCCTCGAGCACGAACGGATCCGGCACGTAGCGCGAAAAGTACAGCGCCGACGTGTCGCGGTTCAGCGTGGTGACGTAGTCTTCCGTGATGCGCTGCGCACTCAACAGCGTGCGACGCCCCGAGGCGGCGTCCACGGTGTAGAAGCCGGGGCGGACGTTGTACCCTTCGGCGTGGGCGACGAGTGTCGAATCGTTGATCCAGTGCGGGCGGCGATACGTCAGCCCCGGCGCCCCGTCGATCAATGTGGGCTGCGTGAAGGGCCGTCGAGCCTCTTGGCGGCGGCGCTCCTCTGCCACGAGGTCTGCCCGCATCGCATCGGCGAGGCGCCACGGGGGCGTACCGGTTCCGTACCAGAGCCCGGCGCCAAACCCCAACAGCGGAAAGCGGTGGTGAAACCGCGTCGTGCGGTGAAAGAATGGCGTCGTCGAGGTGCTGTCGCGCGCCTGCAGGTAGGCAAAGGCCTGCCCGCCCCCCACGTAGTGCCGGTCAAACGGCCGGGTGTACGAGGGTGCTTCCAGCATTTGCGTCAGTGACCACGGTTCGTCCGACAACATGGCCGCCCGATACTTCATGGTGGCCACTGGCGCGTGCAGCCGCCCGGCCCGTGGGTACAGCTGGCTCTCGCGGTAGACGGCCACGCCTTCGATGAGCCCGCGCGGGGCCGTCAGGTTGATGACCCGGCTCCAGTCCGGCCCGAAGAGGCGCACGAGCCCGCCGAGGCCAACACCTGCATTGAGATCGGCGTGTGCGGCGTGGACCAACTCGTGCGGGGCCACGGCAGCCGGCCACGACGGAAAGTATGTGGTCAGCGCGTCCGTCTTGATGCTCGCCGCCTCAATCTCCTGCCGAAATGGAAACGGGCTCACGAAGCCGTTCGACCGGTCGTTGAAGCCATTGACGACGACCGGCATATGCAACGGGGAACCGCTGCGCCCCACGAGGGAATCCGTGGCGGCCAAGTGCGTCTCCAACTCCGCAGCGATCTGAAACGCCGTCGTCGCGGTCCCCTCTTGGTAGATGATATCGAAATGCGGATAGTGACCCACCAAATAGCGGGCCTCCGCGGGACGATACTGCACGTCGTATAGCGCACTCCGCGTCACGACCGACTGCCCGTGGAGGCTGAGGACCTGGCACAGGCTGAGGGCTAGAGTGAGAACAATCGTGCGCATCCCGAATGTCGACATCAAGACGGAGGGGGTGATGTTTTGTAACGTACAAACTGCCCCGATCGATCGCAGTCTGAGAACCACCCGCCTGCCGCTCAGGGCAGTGATACGTTGGTGAAAACACGCGTCGGACTCGTTCTTTGGGGCGATTGGACGCAAATCCACTGGCGTTTGTGGTGGATCTCCTGTACGCTGCATAGTGGGGTCGATATTACTATCCTACTTGAATGCCGCCCCGGCCTCTCCTATCCCATGTTGCCAGACGGCTCGCCCGAAGGCGCCACCTTTTCCCCCTCAACGGCCCCGCGCCCCGTCCCCGAGGGCGCGTCGCCAGACCACCCCCACCTCTACTTTAATCGCGAGCTCAGCACACTCGACTTCAACCGGCGCGTCCTGCACCAAGCGTTGGACGACCGGACGCCGCTGTTAGAGCGGGTCTTCTTCACCGCCATCACAGCAAGCAACCTCGACGAGTTCTTCCAGAAGCGCGTGGGCGGCCTCAAGCGCCAGGCCGCTGCCGGCGTCAGCAAGCTGTCCCCCGACGGCCGCACGCCGGAGGATCAGCTGACGCTCGTTCGCGAGGCCGTGCTGCGGCTCCACGGCACCCTGACCTCGTTTTGGGGCGATACGCTGGCGCCGCTCCTCCGCGAGAAGGCCGGAATCCAAATTGTCGATTACGACGAGCTCGACCCGGGCCAGCGCGCGTCGGTGGATGCCTACTTTCAGGAAAATATCTTTTCGGTGCTCACCCCGCTGGCTGTCGATCCCGGCCACCCCTTCCCCTTCATCTCCAACCTCAGCCTCTCGCTCGCCATCACGCTCCACGACCCGTCGGATGGGACCGAGCACTTTGCCCGGATCAAGGTGCCCTCGAACCACGAACGGTGGGTTGCCCTCGACGCGCCGCGCCACTTTGTGCCGCTGGAGCAGGTGATCGCCCACAACCTCGACGAGCTGTTCCGCGGGATGGAGATCCAAACCGTGCACGCCTTCCGAGTCACCCGAAACGCAGACATCCGGCGCGACGAACAAGAAGCGGACGACCTGCTGGAGATGATCTCAGAAGAGCTGCGCGAGCGTCGCTTCGCCCCCGTGGTGCGGTTGGAGATTGAGCCCAATATGCCCGGGCAGGTGCGCAAGCTCCTGATGGATGAGCTCCGTCTCGATACGGACGACGTGTACGAGACGAACAGCCTGCTCGGCCACGCGGATTGCATGCGTTTTACCGACTTCGATCTACCAGCTTTCTCGTACGCGCCGTGGGAGCCGGTCGTCCCGCCGCGGCTTCGTCGGGAGGGCGACCCCGCCCACCTCATCCTGCTGGGACGGACGGCGGATCATTCCAACCTGTTCAGCGCGATCCGAGAGGGCGACATCCTCGTCCACCATCCCTACGACTCCTTCCGCGAGAGCGTCCAGCGTTTCATCGAAGAAGCCGCTGACGATCCGGACGTGCTCGCCATCAAGCAGACGCTCTACCGCACGGCCGACGATTCGCCCATCGTGCAAGCGCTCATCCAAGCGGCCGAGCAGGGCAAGCAGGTGGCGGTCCTCGTCGAGGTCAAGGCGCGCTTCGACGAAGCCAACAACATCGAATGGGGCCGGCAGCTCGAAGAGTCCGGCGTGCACGTGACGTATGGACTCGTGGGGCTGAAGACGCACGCGAAGGTCGCCCTCGTCATTCGAAACGAAGGCGACGGGCCACGCACGTATTGCCACATCGGCACCGGCAACTACAACTCCGAGACGGCCCGTCTCTACACGGACTTCGGCCTGTTGACCTGCGACGAGGACATCGGCTACGACGTGACCAACCTGTTTCACTACCTGACCGGCTACGCCCCGGAGCAGCACTACCGCGAGCTGCTCGTGGCTCCGCAGAACATGCGGGAACGGTTCGAGGCGCTCATCCAGCGCGAAATTGATCACGTCGAGGCAGACCGCGCGGGACGCATTGTGGCGAAGATGAATGCGCTCAACGATCAGCGCATGATCCAGGCGCTCTACCGCGCCTCACAAGCCGGCGTTCAGGTCGATCTCGTCGTGCGCGGGCACAGCCGCCTCCGCCCGAGGCTTCCCGGCTTCAGCGACAACATCCGGATCATCAGCATTCTGGGCCGTTTCCTCGAGCACACGCGGGCCTATCACTTCGCGAACGACGGCGCCCCCGAGGTCTACATCGGCAGTGCCGACTGGATGAGCCGCAACCTGGAAGACCGGGTGGAGGCCATCGTTCGCGTGCGCAAGGCGCCGCTCCGCGACCGCATCATCGACATGCTGGAGCGGGCGCTGGCCGACGAACGATCGGCCTGGGAGCTCGCCGCCGACGGCCGGTACGTCCAGCGTGTTCCCTCTGACGGCGAGAAAGCGATGGGACTGCAAGAGCAGCTCATGGAAAAGGCGAAGCATCACCCACACCACGCGCATTCTTCCTAACACCTGCTTCCTCAATGGATCAAACGCTCGAAGTGCGATGGTTTTACGACGGCACCCCTCTATCCTCTGTCGTCGACTGGTTCATGGATCTTGATCCGGACCGAGAATCCAACCGGAAGGATCTGTATCTGATCTCCAACGATCCGTCGCTCAACGTCAAGCTGCGCGAGGAAAAGATTCAACTCAAGCGCCGCAGCGGGAGGCGTTCACATTCCCAATTTCATGATCAGGTTCAGGGCCACCGCGAGTTCTGGCAGAAGTGGAGCTTCCCGCTCACGGACGACTCCCCGGACCTGTTCACCGACGACCCCTCAGGCTTGTGGCTACCCGTCACGAAGTCGCGGCGTCAACGCAAGTACGAGCCGGACGAGCAGCGGATGTTGCTGGACACGCTTGACGAACCCGACCCCGCCGACGCGCTCGTCGAGCTCACGCAGGTCACGTCGGGCCCTCACACGGCGTGGACGATTTGCATGGAGGCTGAAGGACGGGCGGAGGCGCTCCCTGGCACGCTCCGACAGATGGGCCGCTACGTGTTCAACCAGGGCACGCCGCCTACTCTAGACCCAGCGCACTCTCACGGATACGTGCGCTGGTTGGAGATGGTGTATGCGGATGAGACGTCTGCGCCCACGCATGGAACGTGAGGCTGAATCAAGAAAAAAGCGACCCGGGAAGCCGGGCCGCTCATCGGTGCGGAGGGGGAGGGATTCGAACCCCCGGTACCCAGAAGGGTACTCTGGTTTTCGAGACCAGTGCGTTCAGCCAGGCTCCGCCACCCCTCCGTTTTTCACTTTTTAATACAGGATACAATGTAATGACCGGCGTCAGGCGCTGTTTCACCGCATCGCCCGCCTCGACGTTGAAAAATGTATCGAGCCGCGTCGACTTGAGCTCTCTTCTGCACATCCTGGGGTCATTAGGAGGAAGGCTCCGGACGGGCCGCTCCCGTGCGGGCCGGCTCGGACGATGCCGCGTTGAGGCGCTCTTCCAAGACCTGTGCCGCCTCTTCGGCTGCCGGCTCAGCCCCCTCGGCTAAGGGGGCCGGGCGGGCAACGGTGTACTGCTCCGCCGCCTCATTCAGCGCCCGCATGCTCCGGGGCCGGTCGCGCGGCCCGGTTACGATCCAGAGCGCCATCGGGACGTCTGCGGTGTCGGCACGCCCCACCTTCGCGCCCAGGTAATAGGCCTCTTCCTCGCGGGGAGCTAAAATCGCGAAGGCCTGGCGCACGACGTCCGACGTGTCGGTCAGTAGTTCCCGAATGAACCGGATTTGTGCGGCGCTCGCAGGCTGCACGTCACCAACGGATGCCGTGTCCGCGGCAGCACGCGTTGAATTCCTCACGAGAGGGTGTCCGCTATCGTTCGTGTCGCCCAGGAAGCCTTGCATGTGAAGCCAGAGCAACACGGCAATAGCCCCGACGAAAAGCGCAATGTTGACGAAGGCAAAAGTACGAGCGGGATTTTGAGGCACGGCAAGCCGGAGCGTTTGGTGAACCAGACCACGCGCTCATTCTCAACGCACCAAACGGTGGAGCGCTCCCACGATCGTTCTCACTCTGGTGGGCCTTGCTGCTGCCGAGGTGCCTCTGGGCGATTCCTCAGGCCCTTGACCGAAGCCGGCGCAGCGACTTCGCTAGTATGCAGGCACCTTGCTCAAGATGAGCTCCATGTCGCGCCGCGAATCCTTCGGCACGGTGAAGATGGCCTCGCCCACCTTCACGCGCACCGAGTCGGCGCTGGCGAGCGTCTCGTAGGCACTGCGCTTGAACAGTCCGGTCTGCTTCTCCACCAGAATGGTGTACCGTCCGCGCTCCTCGCGGTAGATGTCACGTTCGGTGTCGTACGGGCGCACGCGCTCGCCGTCCGCCACGAAATGCATGTCCCGGGCGTCGCGCAAGGTGGTGCCCCGGGCCGAGTACGCGTAGAACGACAGCGCCCACCGGGTGCCAGCACGCACTTGTTGTGTGTAGCGCGCCTCCATGCCGACATCGTACCCCTCGAAGCGCTCAACGGTAAGCCGCCGCAGCGAATCGCTGTGGATGTAGTGATCCCCCGTGAAGACGTCGACGCTGTCTTCGACCTGTGCAGCGGACGGCGCCGTCCAGGCGAGAGTGAGAGCGAATACGAGCAGTGCACCGCGGAATAATGTGTACATGGGACGCTAGGATCGGGGCCATTGGACGGAGACAAAAGGATGTACTCTTATCTTCGTCCGCTCTGGCCGAACCTTAAACGTTCCAGCACCTCGCCGCGCGGTCGTGCTCAGGGCGCCGCGGTGGGCTGCACATAGTCCAAATTCAGGCCGGCTTCGTTCGCGGGGTACAGCGGATAGGCCTCGCTGAACTCGATGAAAAAGCGGGCTTCCACCATCCGAAGCGTGACGTCCTCCTCGGGAAGATCGAAGCGCACTTCGTGCCACTGCCCGTCGTTCGGAATGGGCGTGAAGACGGGACTCCCCCCGCTGTTCACGGGTCGAAAGATCGTTTCGGATCCATCGGGCCGCGTCACGTGAGCGAGGGGCTGGGCTTGCAGGCCCGGTATGTTGACCTGAACCTGAAACGAAAAGGCGTCGAGGTCCTGCCAGTTGCTGTTGGTTTCCAGGTTGGGCGACACCAGCCCGTAGCGTACAAAACCCGTCGAGGTGGCCGTGCTGTCGGCGGGGAAGCAGTTCGGGACCGCCATAAACACGAGCAGCGAGCCACTCTGCGTGTTGTCCCCCGGCGGCGCATAGTTCACGCTCGGCGAGTGGAACGGCAGGTTTTGGAAGGTCGTGTCCGGGTTCGAACACGACGCGATCTGCACGTTCTGCCCGCCGTCGTAGATCCCGTCGAAGGTGAAGCCTTGTTGGTCGCTGTCAAACGTGAATGTGTCGGGACTGGCGCCGCCTTCATCACACGCCAGCAGGACGCCGATGAGCACGGCGAGGCTCAGAAGGCCCGTTGTGAGTGGGTGACGGCGAAGGCGTCGGAGACGAGATCGCATGGCATCGAGGCGGGCGGTGAGCGTAGTGGCGCATCTCTTCGCCTCGAAACATACGGGAAGCAGGCGCTGGGATCAACTTCGCGCTATCCTCCATCCGACCAAGCCCCTTAAGCCGCCAGGGCCTCGGCCACCTCCGCGTCGTCGAGGTCACGGTTGAACGTTTCCACGGTGACGCCCTCGTTCAGGAGCACACACGTCCCCCGATCGGACACGACGAGGTAGTACGGCTCCTGCGAGTGCCGTTCGAAGGTGGCGATCACCGCCGACCCGGAGGCCTCCGCCTGCTCGCGCAGTTGGCCGATGATAGCCGCCTCGGGCGGTTTATCGAGAACGAGATCTGCTGTAGCTTCATCCATAACGGGCTGCCTCTAAGGTTTATGACAAATGCTCACGGATCATATCGGGTACGGCGTCAAGGACGGCGCCCAGTTCGCCGGGTTTACGTCCCCCCGCCGAGGCCAGCGTGGGCCGCCCGCCCCCGCCCCCTCCGAGTCGTTGGCCGAGTTGGCCCACCAATGCGCCGGCTTTGAGTCCACGCTCTTCAATGAGGTTATCGGCCACAGTGGCCACGACATAAACTTTTTCGTCATCGTCCGGCGCCTGGCTGCCCAGCACCGCGACGGCGTCCGCTCCCAAGCGGTCCCGAAGCTGCTGCCCGAGCGCCTGGAGGTCGTCCATGTCCGCCCCCCCGTCGATGCGGCCGGTCACGATCCGTACGCCGTCGACCGTCTCCGCGTCCGCAATAAATCGATCTAGTTGACTGGCCATCTGGCGCCGCCGCAGGGTTTCGACTTCGTCTTTGAGCGCATCGCGCTCTTCGATGAGCGCTTCGATCTGCGCGTCGAGCGGCTGCTCGGCGGAGCGGAACTGCTGCCGCGCCCGTTGCAGCTGGTCGAGCTCGTCTTCGACGTGCTCCAGCGCCGCCTCGCCGGCCACGGCCTCGACGCGCCGCACGCCGGCGGCCACGGAGCTCTCGGAGAGGAACCGGAACAGCCCGATCTCCCCGGTGGCGTCGACGTGCGTGCCGCCGCACAGCTCGACGGAGAATGCGGGGTCGAACGTGATGACGCGCACTGCATCGCCGTACTTCTCGCCAAAGAGCGCCATCGCGCCGCGGTCCATGGCCTCGTCGATCGGCACGTCGCGCTCCTCATGCTTCGCGATGTTGCGCTGGATGGCCTCGTTGACCTCAACTTCAAGGGCGCGCAGCTCGTCCGCGGTCACCTGCTCGAAGTGACTGAAGTCGAACCGGAGCCGATCCGGCGCCACGAGCGAACCCTTCTGCTGAACGTGATCGCCCAGCCGTTCGCGGAGCACGGCGTGCAGCAGGTGCGTGGCCGTGTGGTGCTTCTTGATGCGCTCGCGCCGCTCCGCGTCGACTTCGGCCGTCACGGGCGCCTCCTGGTCCTCGGGCAAGCGGTCGACGACGTGGATGATGCGACCGTCTTCCTTCTGCGTGTCGAGCACGCGAATCGTCTCGTCGCCCACGGTCAGCGTCCCCGTATCCCCCACCTGGCCGCCGCTCTCGGCGTAGAACGGGGTGCGGCTCAATTCCAGCTCGTGGATCGTCTCCCCATCGCGCGTCACCACCCGAGCGGCTCGAACCGCAGCCTCCTCCACGCGCGTCTGCTCGTACCCGACGAAGGTGGACGACGCGCCCTCGGAAATGGACTGCCAGGTGCCCTCCGCCTCATCCTCAGCGTCAAACTGCGATGCCTTCCGCGCGCGATCTTTCTGGCGCTGCATGAGCTCCCCGTAGCCGGCCATGTCCACATCGAGCCCTTCCTCGCGGGCCATGAGGCGGGTGAGGTCGATGGGGAAGCCGTACGTGTCGTGGAGCAGGAACGCGACCTGGCCCGGCAGCTTGCCTTCCCGCGCGGTGCGGGCGAAGGTGCGGAGCATGTCGCTCCGGTCCTCGGCGTCCACATAGGCTTTCTCCAGCAGATCCATCGCCTTGGCGTCCTGCCGGAGCTCGCCGAGGAGCCGGTCGGTGACTTCACCGTCCTTGTCGGCGAAGCTTTCGACGTGCGGCGTGATGCGCTCGAAAAACGCGATGCCCGTCCCCAGCGTCTCTAGGAAGCTCTCCTCCTCGGCGCGGATGGCCTGCTCCAGGTAGTCCTGCCGGCGGTTCAACTCATCGAAGGGGCCGCCCATCTTCGCGCGCAGCGGCGCCACGAGCTTGTAGAGGAAGGGCTCACGCAAACCCAGCGTCTGGTAGCCGTAGCGCACGGCGCGGCGCAGAATCCGACGGATGACGTACCCACGTCCCACGTTGCCGGGTGTCACGCCGTCGGCTATGGCAAAGGCGATGGCACGGATGTGATCGGCCACGACGCGGAGGGCGATGCGCACCTTCTCGCGCTCGTCCGGGTCGTCCAGGCCGATGGCGTTGTAGCCCTGCACCGCCTCGCGCGGCGACAGGTCGGCGGCGGTCTGCAGGAGCGGCGCGAACAGGTCGGTGTCGTACGTGGAGCTGCGCCCCTGCAGCACGGCGACGATGCGCTCAAAGCCCATCCCCGTGTCCACGTGCTGGTCGGCGAGCGGCTCCAGGCTGCCGTCGGACTGCGCGTCGTATTGGATGAAGACGAGGTTCCAGATCTCCATTACCTGCGGATGGTCGGCGTTGACGAGCTCAGTGCCCGGCGTCATGGCCCGCTCGTTGTTTGGCCGCAGATCGACGTGGATCTCCGAACAGGGGCCACACGGGCCGGTGTCGCCCATCATCCAGAAGTTTTCTTTGGAGGGCTCGTACAGCACGTGATCGGGGTGGATACTCGTCTCGCTCTGCCAGAAGTTGGCCGCCTCGTCATCCGGATCCAGCCCGAGCGCGTCGTCGCCTTCGTGGACGGTGGCGTAGAGACGGTCAGGATCCAGCCCCCAGGTCTGTGTGAGGAGTTCCCAGGCCCAGCGGATGGCTTCTTGCTTGAAGTAGTCGCCAAAGCTCCAGTTGCCGAGCATCTCGAAGAACGTGTGGTGGTACGTGTCGTGGCCCACCTCTTCGAGGTCGTTGTGCTTGCCCGAGACGCGCAGGCACTTTTGCGTGTCGGCCGCGCGGTCGTACGGGCGCGAGCCGGAGCCTAAGAAAACGTCCTTGAACTGATTCATGCCGGCGTTCGTGAAGAGCAGCGTACTGTCGCCCTGCGGCACGAGCGACGCGCTGGACACGATCTCGTGGTTCTTCGCGCGGAAGAAGTCGAGAAACTCTTCGCGGATCTGCTCAGACGTTTTGACGGTGGAGGTCGTCGGCGTACTCATGAAATACGAAATGGATTGAAGGGTAACGTGAGTGGTGGCGGTTCAGGCCTCAGCAACGATGTCGTCCACATGGACGCTCATCTCGACCAGCGTATCGTCGACGACGCCTTCGGCGAACGTTGTGGGCTTGGGGCACTCGTTCGGCACCATGATCCTTTGCAGCGAGGGCTGGACAATTGGATGACGCATGAAGTAGGTGTACTATCGGTCGCGTGATAGGCCGTTCCCCCGATCGAGATTGAGGGATTCGGTGATTGGGTGAGAGCGCGAGGACAGCGTCTCCCACCCTTTCTTCTACTCTATTCCTTCCCCACTCTCCACCGCTTACGCCTGGTCGCTCGGCGTCCCTGGGGAGACGTACGGATGCCCGTCGATGAAGAACCGCCACGGCCGGTCGACGCCCTTCGAGATGCCGATGCGCGACGAGGTGGCCACCTCGAACGATCGGGGTTCTTCCGGCGCCGCGAAGAAGAGCGGCGGCTCCATCAGCATCGAGCCGTGGAAGGCGTCATCGATGCCGAACGCCTGCGTCAGCTTGCCCGGCCCGTTGGTGAGGTCCTTCGGGTGGCGGGCAGCAGGACGGCGCGGCTCCATGGCCTCCTCCCCCTCTAGCGGCTCCACGGCTCGGATGAGCACGGCCCCGCCTGTCCCTTCCGGTTCGGTGACGACGTTCAGCAGCCAGTGCATCCCATAGATCAAATACACATACGCCGTGCCGGGCGGCCCAAACAGTTCGATGCCGCGTCCCTCGTTCTGGAGCGTTCCGGTGGCTTCATCGTACAACCCCCAACCGTGAAAGGCCGGATCATCCTGCGTGTACGCCTCCGTCTCCACGATGCGCCCTATCAACCGTGGGTGGCCATCCTCGACGCGTACGAGCAGCGTCCCCAGCAAGTCCGGCGCGACGTCCAACGTGGGGCGTGCGAAGTATTCCACTGAAAAGGACCTCATGCGATGAGGCTCATGATGTTGTGGTCTGTAATTTGTACCATGGTTCCAAGGCGAGAAACGGACCGGTTTGCCTTCGACTTTACGGCACGCGTTATTGGACATGCCGTTCGTCGCATCGTTTCGTGATTTCTCCGTTCCCGTACTGCGATTGCACTTGCCTTTGCCCGCCCGCATGAAATCATCGCCGGCCGCCGTGATGCCTGATACGTCCCCGCTCGTCATCCCCGAGGATGCCATCGAAGTGTTGTCGCGTGACTTCGAGGCAACGCCCGACAGCCGGCTGCTCGTCAATGTGCCGCGCGCTAATGTAACGCTACAGCCGGGCGCCTCCAATCGCATCGAAATCCGGGTGTACATGGCCGGCTGCGACAAAGACGCGGCGTACGCCTACCTGGACGACCTCGGCCTGCGCACGCGTCACGCCAAAGACGTGGTCCGCGTGAAGCCCGACCTCACGCCACAGCACGACACGAACTGGTGGCGGCGCCAGCGCGAGCGCGTTGGCACCATGTACGTGGATTTGCGCCTCCCGCGCACGTGCAATGCCGACATCCAGGCGGCGGCCGGTGCCATTGAGGCCGCCGACCTCGGTGGAAAACTCGCCCTGGAAATCAACGCCGGCCGACTGGTAGCGACCAACCTGCACGGTCACCTCGAAGTGTTTGCGCGCAGCAGTGAGGTCGACCTGCGCAATTTCAAGGGCAAGAGCGCAGCGCTCAACATCTACACGAGCACGCTTCACTTGGACGGCGCCGAGGCTGATCGGCTCGACATCGAGGCCGCCGCCAGCCCGCTTCGCATTCGCAACCTGGAGGGCACCACACGGATCACATCGCACGGCGGCTCGGCCGAGGTGCGCGCCGTCCGGGGCAGCCTCCGCGCCTCAGTGTTTGGCGGACGCCTCGACGTGGCCGAGCTCGACCAGGCCGAGACCGAGCTGACCGCGTCGGGCGGGGACATCTTCATCGGCTTTCTCCCCTCCGCAGGCGTCGACCTTTCGCTCCGGGCCAACCAGATTGCACTCGACGCGGGCCTGGACTTCGAGGGCGACCGCGAGCCCGAGTACGTCGATGGGCGCCTCAACGGCGGCGGCCCGGCCCTCCGTGCCCGCGCTCACCATGGGACCATCCACTGCGAGCAGGCCTAATCCGCCTCACGACTCGACCAGCCGCATGGTGGCACGGCGGCCCTTGCCGTCGTCAATCTCGGTGAGGACACGCTCCAACTCGCTTTGCTTTTTCTCGATCTGCGCCTTAATTCGTGCGGCCTTCTCGGGATTGAAGGCACAGCGGCGATGCAGGATGTCATCCAGCTGGAGCACCCGGTAGATCAGCTGATTCAGGCGCCGGTACGCCCGCTGCTGCTCGTACTCCGCCGGCCGATCGGGAGACGTCGGCGTGTCATCGACAGTGGATGGCGTCTCGACGAGTCGTAGCATGGGGGATGGATGCGGTTCGAAGCCACGGCGCGTGGCCTCAACGCGTCAGCGCGCGGAGTGCATCGTGCAATGTCTCCGGGTCGGTCGTGGGGGCATCGCATTGATAGTGCTCGCACACATACGCGGCGGCGCGGCCGTCGATCGGGTGATGCTCGGTGGTAAAAGGAGCATAGCGCGTAATCAGCGGCTCGTCCTGGTCGGTTTGGCGCAACAAGGCCACGGTGCGTGGAGCAAAGACCTGATGTAGCTTCTGGAGCATCGCCCGGGTATCCGCCGCGTCCGGGTCGCCCGCGATGACGACCTCCTGCGCCGGCCCCAGCGCAACGTCGACACCCACCAGCAGCGCCGTGAATCCGGAGGGCTGCTCTTGCAATTGCCCCGCGGCGACGGCGACGAGCTCCTGTGCGCGGGCCTCCCAGTCGGGCCGCTCGGCCATCCGCGCGAGCCGCAGCAGATCGTACAGCGCGGCCGAGTTGCCCGAGGGCACGGCGCCATCGTAAAACTCCTTCTGCCGCACGATGAGCGCCTCGCCGTCGTCCGCCGTGATGTGGAAGCCACCGTGCGCGTCGTCCCAGTGGTGATCGAGCGCCTCCTGCATGAGACAGAGCGCCTCGCCGAGCCACTCCGCCTCAAACGTCGTTTGATAGAGCTCGATGAGGCCCCAGATCAGGAACGCGAAGTCGTCGAGGTGCGCGCGGATGGCGGCGTTGCCGTTGCGGTAGCGGTGCAGCAGGCGGCCGTCGTCGTCACGCATCGTGTCGAGCAGGAACTCGGCCGCGTCGGCGGCGACCTCCGCGTACTTCGACGTGTCAAGCGCGCGGGCGGCCTTGGCGAGGGCGGCGATCATCAGCCCGTTCCAGTCGGTGAGCACCTTGTCGTCGAGACGTGGCCGGGGCCGCGATGTCCGGCGCCGGAACAGCCGGTCGCGCGCCGCCTCGATCGCTTCACGGAGCGCCGCCTCGTCCATTCCCCGGGCCTCGGCAAGGTTGGCCAGCGGCGCCTTCAGGTGGAGGATGTTCCGGCCCGTCTTCTCGCGGGTCGCCTCTTCCACGTAGTTGCCGTCCGGCTGCAGATTGAAAACGTCGATCACGAGCTCGGCCTGCTCGTCGTCCAGCACCTCGCGCACTTCGTCGATGGACCAGACGTAGAAGGCGCCCTCCTCCATCTCACCGGTGTCGGTTTCGCTGTCGGCGTCCTCGGCCGAGTAGAACGCGCCCGTCGAATCGCGCAGGTCGCGGGTCACGTATTCAATGGTCTTGCGGATGGTCTCGGCGTACGTCTCTTTGCCGAAGACCTGGTAGCCCTCCGCATAGGCCATCACGAGCATGGCCTGATCGTAGAGCATCTTCTCGAAGTGCGGCAACAGCCACTGCTGATCGGTCGAGTAGCGGTGGAAGCCGTAGCCGACATGGTCGAAGAGCCCCCCGAGCCGCATCCGGTCGAGCGTCGTTTCGACCATGTCGAGCGCGTGGTCGTCCTCGGCGCGGAGGGCGTAGCGAAGCAGGAACAGCAGGTTGTGCGGCGAGGGAAACTTGGGCGCGCTGCCGAAGCCGCCGTGCGTCGGGTCGAAGCGGTCGGCCAGCTGCTGGTACGCCTGATCGAGCGTGTCGGCATCCACCGTGTCGCCCGATGCGGCTTGGACGGACGCCTCTTCCAGGGTGGACGTG
>CAYFRX010000017.1:0-22712 GCA_964345515.1 uncultured Rhodothermales bacterium | reverse complement strand
CGCCACCAATGTAGGGAACGCACCAGCGAGATGCAGCCACGCCGGTGTGATGAATGCGGGAAGCGTGTGCAGCATCGGGATGCTGAAGACCCGTCAAGGCCGCAGGACCGTGGATCGATGCTTCAGAAGGATCGAGGAGCCGTGCAGGTCTTCAATGAAAGATAAGATGGTAAACAGTCCGTCGATATGATGAGTCGGATGCTCAGCAGGGCACGCGAGTACTTGATTGAGCGTATCGATGTCAATGTAGTCGGCGATCGGTGGAGAGTGCATCAATTGATCCCGCATACATTGCACAACGGGGTGTTGCCGATCGTAGGTGCGGCGGCGGCCCAGTTGGCGCTGGAGGAAGCGCTTAAAGCGCGGAAAGGCACGAACGAAGGTACGGGCAAAACGGTAGGCTTGAAGCTGAAATGGCGTCATCCGAATCCCCAGAAAGTCGCTGTAGCCTATATCGAGGCTCCGGGGGTGTAGGATCTGAAGGAAAGCCCGATAGAGCTTGAACCCCACCTTCTGATCGTCGGGGCACTGCAGTGCATAGTCGACAAGGGGTTCGCTCAAAAAGGGAGCACTGGACCAGCAGTAGTACCGATTCCGGTCTTCGCCTTCGAAGGAAAACTTGTATACCCATTCATAAAGAAAATGCTTGAACTGGTCCGTGGGATTGGACTCCGGGTAGGCAGCCAGCCGTTCACGAACCGATTGGAGCAACGATTCTTCTGAGATGCCTGTGAGGCGTGCCGTGAACGCAGGAGAAAACCAGCAGCGTTGAAGAACATGCGACATGATTGCCTCGTGATGAATGTCGGGCACCGGACGTAGATCACGAAGCGCAACGCCTACATCGCCCGTGAAGAGGTGGGCAGATGGGCTGTATTGCTCCTGAATGGATTCGAGGAAGCTGACCATGAAGCCCACATCAAACGAGTTGAGCCCCCCCTTCGCCCGAAGCAGCTGGTGCACGTGTCGGCCTGTCGTGGGGGGCAAGGAGAGCGTGTGGGCGTCAAACCCAAAGCGGTCAGCCAACGCAGCAGCGCCTTCAACGTCTCGTTGATTGGAGGCATCCGGTCGAACAAACGTAAGCGTCTCGAACGGATGCTCGGCACGCTGGAGCCCGAGCGCTACGGCCCGCGAGTCGAGCCCCCCGCTGAGTGCCACTGCGCAGGTCGATGCGTGATGGGCGCGGGCTGTGCAGCTGGCATCGAAGCGGTCAGCTAACGCCTGTGCATTTTCTTGAAGGCTCTTGTCCGCGTGCGCGCGACCGCCGAAGTCGTGTACGTGGAGGGATATGATTCGGGGCGGTGCTGCCGGCCGGGAGTGGACGAGCGTGCACGGTGGAAGGCGCTTCACGCCCTCCAGCAGCGTGCGCTGCCCTAGTGGATAACTGAGCATCAGCTGCTGTGCCATCCCAAGCCGGTCGGCCGCAGGGGGCGAGGGAACGTGTGCAAAAAGGCGAAAGTCGCGTGACAGATAAAAGGCTTCAGGCGCAGTCCAGTGATACATCGGAAGGCGGCCAAGACCATCGTTCATCACCGCCCACTCGTTTGTTTTTCTATCGAGGAAAAAAGCAGCAAATGCACCGTCGAGTTGAATGAGCGTGGTGCGCAGGGCATGATACTGGCCTTCAAACGCATGAGCAGCCAAGCGGGTGAGAGTGCGACGCTGTTGGGGTCGAGTCAGTCCGTACATGTATCCTTCCAGGCCGATCCAGAACCGGCGGGTCTTGATGAATTGGATGGGATATGCAGCGTATGCCACGGTGGCAAGCCACCGGTCTGTCCGCTGAAGGTAGATGTGGCGAGCATATCGCTCATCGAATCGGATGGCATCAAGAGCATGCAACCAGCGATCCGGCTGCCAACGGGGCGAGAAGGGTTCGGCGAAAGAGAAACCAGGCATGACAAAAGAGACAAAAGAGGAGACAGATACACTTGAAGAACGCGCCTCAAAAGGCCGGCGTGTGGAGCCACAAGGTCCGCTGCGTAGCGAGTGGGGACGTCCACTAACATGGTTGCCCTCATCGCTAAGCTGCTACGCCTGGCAGGGGGCGGACGTGCATAGGTAAGTAACAAGGACCGTCAGCGGCGGAGTACGTGAATCACTGAGGTATCAACATGGAGACGAAGAGCAACAGTCCGACGCATCCAAAGGCCGGCTAAAATAAGCGTGGTAGCCGTGGCAGCAGCAGCTCCTGTGATGCCGTAGGCCCATATCCCCAAGAGATTCAGTAAAAGATTGATTCCCAAACACGTCCCATAAATCCGGACAAGGACCTGTTGCAAGTCAGCGACACGCATGAGAGAGAGGTGAGGCCCCAGGCTGGCATTTACAACAAAACCGGCCAACAAAATAAATAGCGCGGGCTGCGCCGCCAGAAATGACGAACCGAATAGGTTTAAGATGGCGTCGCTGGCAAGCGCAATCCCCGCGGCGGCTCCGAGGGTGGGCCAGAAATACCAATGAGCAAATCGTGACACCGATTGCTGCAGGGCGGTAGCGTCCCCCCGTGAAAAGCCGTTTGCTAGCTGCGGAGCTGCTACCGCGTCGATGGCAACACTGATAAATAGAGCGGCGTGAGCAGTTTGGAGGGCTGCGTTGTATATCCCAGCCTGTTCAGAGGAGAGTATACTCCCGATCATTAGCACGTCCATCTTGTTGATGAGGATCAAAATGCCGCGCCCGAGAAGGAGTGGCAGCGCAACGGCAAGCCACGGCCGCGTCTTCATCTTCGGTTCGTGACGCGACCACTGAGACGGATGGGAAGTTTGGGTAGCATGCCGCTGAAGAAATAGTGCTAAGCAGGCTGCTGCGCTACTTGCGATGAATACGGCGGCCGGGGAAGGAGGGATGGACAGACCAATCAACGCACCCACGCCGCCAAGAACCACAACGCGCCGCACTACATGAAGAGGACCGTATGCAGCCGCCATACGGTGGTAGGCACGAAGAATTTCTGTTTCAAGTTGAAGAAGAGCCAATGGTGGAACAACCCACAAAGCCGCAAGGAAGATGAGCCGATTTCCAAACGGAGGCAGCAAGAAAAGCATCCCTGATCCAAGGAGAGCCATACCGGCTGATGCGCCAAGCACCAGGCGGCGGCTTCGTGTGATGAATCCTTTGAGCAAACCTACGGATTCGCGCACTCGGTATGTGGGCACGTAACGCAGGGTGGCTGTCGGAAGGCCCAGGCCGCTGGCTACGGCTAAGAGAGTCATCCAGCTCAAGATGTACACGTATATTCCGTATGAGGTGGTACCGAGCCACCGAGCCAGGACAATCTGGGTCCCGTAGCCCAATCCCGCTCCAATCACCTGGCACACGAGCACTACACTCGCCTTCTTGAACAGCGGAGAGCGGATCGCAGCGCGGACAGTCGAAGCGACAGAGGAAGGCACAGCGTGCTATCGAAGCGGGTTGGTATTAAGATGAATGGACGAAAAAGCGGCGAAGTGATCAGATGAAGAAAACCAACCAGAACCGACTTGCTCAACGGGCTTGCTTACGGGTCGTGCACCTCACGACGGCGCACCAGTCGGGCGATCCGCGAATCTTCCACAAGCAGCTGAAGACGCTTTCAGAGGCCGGGTACCAGGCGCACCTGATAGCGCCGCATCCGCGCGCCGAAACAGTATCTGGTATTCCCATACACGCGTTGCCGCAGATAGGCGGACGCTACCGACGGGTGATACTGCAGCGGCAGGCTTACTCATTGGCGCGCCACCTCGATGCGGAGTGTTATCACATTCATGATCCTGAGTTAATCCCCCTGGCCTATCTGCTGAAGCAGGCCGCTGGCGCCCGTGTCGTGTACGACATGCACGAGGACTATCGATGGCATGGCTCCATCGAGGGGCGCCTCATTCGAAAGATGGAGCAGTGGTGCTTCCGGTGGGCAGATCATGTTGTGCTAGCTGAGCCAAGTTATGCCCCCGTGTTGAGAGAGAGCGATGTAAAACACACCATTATTAGAAACTACGCACGATTCTACGATGATGGTGGGGCATGTCGTTCAGCGCGTTCTGCGATGCGCCCACTTGTTCGTCTGCTTTACACCGGTGTCGTGTCAGAGGCCCGGGGCGTACTCCATATGATTGATCTGATTAGTCGGTGCCACGTAGAAGGGCTGCATGGAGCTCTCGACATAGTAGGCATATGCAATTACCCAGATCAGCGTGCGCGTGTCGAGAAAAGGATCAAACAGCAGAACCTCGCACACCGCATCCGGCGCGTAGGGTGGGACATGTATGTGCCAACTGATTCGATGACGCCGTACTATCAAGCCGCCGATGTTGGACTTGCGCTGTTTAAGCCCAAACCGAACTACGTACACTCGTTGCCTACTAAGTTCTTTGAATACCTGCACTTCGGGTTGCCCATCCTTTGCTCAGACTTCCCCCTCTGGCGGCAGTTTATCGAACGGCATAGCTGCGGAGCGGTTGTGCCTCCCGGAGACTCCGATGCAGCCGTAGCCGTTCTACGTCATTGGTGTAACCAACCTGATCAATACAGCAAGGTAGTCTCGGCAGCACGAGTCGCATCAACTCACTATCAGTGGGATGATATGGGGGAGCGTCTTGTGCAACTGTATGATGGCTTGCTCGGTGTTCGCGAGGCTGATCAGTGAGCATCAGCGAATAACAGCCACTTTCTCGACGTCGCCCTCGAAGCGGCCGTCCTTGCCGCGCATCGACACGCGATAGAGGTACACGCCCGTGGCCACGCGGTCGCCGTCCTCGTCGCGGCCGTCCCAGCGGAGCGTATTCCAGCCGACGCGCAGGCCGCCCCCATCGTTAACGTCGCGGCTGTGGAAGGCGCGGATCAGGCGGCCGGAGAGCGTGTAGATGCGCAGCCGGAAGTCCTCGGGCCGCTGCGTGCCGCCCTCGACCCGGAAAGCAAACGTGGTGTGCGTACTCATCGGGTTGGGGTAGGGATACAGGTCGCGGATGACCTGCTCCTGCTGCACGCGGAAGTGGACCTGGTACGGGTCGCCGAGCGCGTTGCCGAGCACGTCGCGCGCCTCCACCTGTAGCGTATGCGTCGTGTCGCGCCCCGAGAGATCGGGCGTGAAGACGACACGTGCCTCGTTCTGGTTGGACGTGGCCGGCTCGAACGTGAGGTTCGGATCGGCAAACGAGAGCGTGCGCCCGTCGAAGCGCACCTCCACGAGCGAGGTGTCCTCCAGCAGGAAGAAGTCGCTGTCGTCGGCGGCCAGGACTTCGAGCGTGGGCTGCGTCGAGATGAACGGCAGGCTCGGATTCTGCAGATTCGTGACGGGCTCGGGGTTCTCCGGCAGCTCGCGCCCGTCGGCCAGCACGCGCACGACAGGGGGCGATTCGTCGGCGCGTACGAAGAAGCGGCGCACGAGCGTGTTGTTGAAGGCGATGGGTTCGGGCGGCCCGTCCTGCTCAATCTGCACGGCGAGCCGGTTCGAGCCGGCGCGGCCGTCGGTGGAGAGCGTCGTGGTGCTTGAGGCCGTAGCCTCCGGGTCGAGGGCGGCGAGCGTGTCGATGGCCGCCGTCACCGTCTGGTTCGAAGCATCCGTCACCGCATACCGCACGTACACGGGTCCTGAAGCGACCGTGCCCAGGTTCTGGAGCGTGAGCGACACGTCGAGCGGGGCGCCCACCTGCAGGGAGTCGCCGGAGAGTTGGAGTGCGGCGGGGCTGGAGGCGAGTTCGGCCGTTGGCGCGTACGCCACGCGCCACCGCTGGAGCTGCGGCGTCACGTACTGGGTAGAATCGCTGAGCGTGGCGCGCAGGCGGAGGTAGGGATGGGCCGCCGCGTCGATTCCGCTGAGCGGCTGCGGCGTCGCATCGCCAGACGCGGTGAACGTGTCGAGCACGGTGTCGTCCTCGGCGGCGAGCACCTCGATGCGCACGTCGGCGCTGGCCGTCGGAAGCCGGGCGGCCCAGCCGAGCTGCGTCCAGGCGCGCGCCGGCCCGATGCGACCGGTGGTGATCTGCCCACCCGGATAGGGGAAGCGCAGTCGCGTGGTGCGCGTGATCTCGTTCGTGCTCGCGCTGCTACGAGCCACCTGCTCGACGGTCGTTTCAGGAAACCCCTTGCGCGTCTGCATGATCCAGAGGTCGTTGTACGTGAGCGCATCGATGCTGTCGCTGTAGGCAGTGTTCGGTGTGCCGAGGGTCTGGAAGGCGGTTTGCACGGCGTTGGGGATGGCACTGGCGCCGCCAGCCCGCCCTAGGTGGCGCGTGCGGGTAAACACGTGCTGCCCCGGTTCGATGGCGTCGACGAACGCGTCGAGCGCGTCGATGGCGGCTTGCTGCTCAAGCCCATCCGTGCAGCCCTCGTCGACGAATTGGTCCTGTACGTCATACGTGCAGAACGAGGCGTGGTCGACCACCTGACCAGTCGTGTCGTCGATCACGAGCACGCCGAAGCCGAGGTTGAGCCGCTCGTATTGCTGCGTGCCGCCGACGTTGAACTGACCCTTGAATGTGCCGCCCCCGCGCTCGGACGAGGCGAACACCTCGCGCTCGAACGTGCCGAAGGTCCACTGCCCGCCGTCGTACGTCAGCCGCTCCACCGCGGGGTTGGCAGAGAATTGGCGATCTTGCTGCAGCCAGCCGGCTGCAGCGAGGTCGGCGCGCACGGTGAAACTGCCCTCGGTCCAGGTTGCTTGCGCCGATCCCTCGTCGATGCGGGCACGCCAGAAGTACGTCTGCCCGTCGGTCAGTGGCGTCGGCGGCGCCCAGTCGACGGCAAAGCCGGCGGCGGCCCGCTCCGTCCGCTGCCGCGCGCTGGAGTCGAAGGTAGACGTCGTGTCCAGTTCGATGACGACCGGCACCTCGCCCGCCGCTGTACGCGTCAGGTAGAAGCGAAGCGTGGGCTGCGTCGCCGTCACGACGCCCTGGTCGAGCGGGCGCACAGCCGTGATGCCCGTCCCGAACACGACCGGTGTCGTCTCTGTCGTGTTGTTCATTTCGTTTGCCTCGGCGTAAGTGTTCGCCGGGTCAGCCGTTACACGGAAGGTGTTGGGGCCGATGGCTTGCTCGTCGAGCGGCACCGTCAGTTCGATGCGCTGTTCGAGCGGAAAGCGCGGGAAGCGCCGCGTGGTCGTCGTCGGCGGGCCGGTCGGCGGCGCGTACGTGATCTCGGCGGTGACGCTGTCGGCCGGAATCAGGCCTCGGTTGCGAAGGCGCGCGGTCAGCGTCAGCGGCACACCGGGCGTCGGCGCGAAGGGCGTCGTCGAAAGCAACTCGGGCGCGAGGTGCAGGTCGGGCTCGGTGGGGAGCGCAAGCGTCGTCGCCGGGTCGCCAATCAGGCCGTACTGGAGCAGATGGCGCACGTAGAGGTTGCTCTGTCCGAACTGCTCGGCGATGGCAGCCTTCGTCTCGCGGAGTGCTGTACCCATCACGCGCGTCGTGTCACGAAAGACGCGGTCGATCAGTTCGTCGTTGAGGCGGGCCGACGGCGTGATATTGCCCAGCTCGGAGGTGCCCCAGTGCGCGATGCCGCCATCGAGCGAGCCGACGACGAGCGCTTCGCTGAGCGACTTCTCGTCCTTGTTCTCGAAGCGTCCGCCCGCGAAGGAGCCCGTTTTGCAGGCTAGCGACACGACGAATGGCAGCCGGCCCGCGTTGTCGAATTCACTCGGTGGATCCGTCACAATCTCCCACGTCTGCGCGGCCGAGTGACCAAAATAGTTGAGCCACCCGGCACCGCGCTTCAGGTCCACGGAGAGCGAATCCTGGAAGCTGGTGTCGAGCGGATCGTTGACGCGCTTGAAATAGTAGAGCGTGTCCATGCCGGCTGAGAGTACCGTCGTGTCGGCGGGCACGCCTTCGATAAGCGTGTCCTGCGCAGCGACGTCGGCCCAGCGGGTGGTGAAGGACTGCAGCGTCTGCTGTTCGCCGGAGGACGTGCCACCGGCCAGCATCAGCATGCGCTTCTGCCAGTCGTCGAGCGGGGCGTTCTCGTACGTCTGAATCTTCTGCAGAAAGGTGGTGCCCTCGTCGTTCGTGCGGATGGGTACGCGGCCGACGGCGACGACCTCTGACCAGTCGTCGGGTCCGTCATACTGCATCGCAAACCACCCGTCGGAAGGGCCATAGCCGAAGGCGGGAACGGCCCACGTGGGAAGGCGCTGGCCCGTGCTGCGTTCGGTGTAGACCGGATACGGGGCATCCGCCCAGATCATCAGAAACCGCGGCGGTGTGGTCCACGATTGCGTGCGGTGCACGAAGCGCCGGATGGCGACGGGCGTGGGCCGGCCGTAGTCGAACTCGTCGAACACCTGCTGGAGGGTGACGACCGCGACGCTGAACCCGTTGGTGTTCTGACGGTAGTCGGCCAGCTGTTGGGCCGTCGACTGGAGCGCCGGGCGGGTGAGGATCACGTAGTCGGCCGCGTTCGCGGGGCGGGCCCAATCGCTTGGCGCGTCGGTGTGGACGGCAGCGGGCGCGCGCAGGCCATCGTCCTCCACGGCCCAGAACGTGGCGGGCGTGCTCGGCGCAGCGTCGAAGGGGCGCGTGCTGCCGTCGAGCGCCGTCGGGTAATACCGCTCGGTGGTCGGGCTGTAGGCGGTGACGGGGTCGTCATGCTGCGCAAGGGCGAAGGTGTACGAGCCAGCGGGGACGGCGAAGCGCTGGTCGTTCGTGCCGCTCGCGGCGAGCTGGCGCGTGTAGGCGACCTCGATCCAATCGAGCAGCACGTAGTTGGGCGGGCCGCACGTGTTGCCGTCCGCGTCCGTGTCGTGCGAAGTGAGGCGAATCTGCAGCTGTCCGTCCGCAGGCACCTCACTGGCTGGCACGGTGGCCTGCAGCGTTGCCATCGTGTAGAAGGCCCACTCCACCTCGTCGACGACCTCGAAGGCCGGGCCGGAGCCATCGTCGAGCTCGACTTCCATCGTGACGCGGTGGCACGAGCCCGTGCTGCCCATGAGCTGGGTCGTCAGGTCGAGCGGTTCCGCGGCGTCCGGGTCGATGCGCGGGATCGACAGCGTGTACGTGTTCTGGATCGTGGTGCCTTCGGTGTTGATGCGGTAGCTCGCCCAGTAGTAGCCCTCGCCGTTCGTGAAGCGGGGGTCGCCAGGTTCCTGCCCGTAGAAATAGGTGTTGTCCTGCTCACGGCGCAGCGTGTCGCGCACAGTGGACGTGGTGGTGCCCGGTCCGGCCGAGCCGGCCTGATACCGCACCCCCTCCGCGCCGCCCCAGGTCAGCCAGTAGAACGTGGTGTCGCTGTAAAGGCTGTGATAGGTGCTGCTCTGCAGCGACGCGTCATTGTCGTACGCCCACGTCTCGTCCGTCCCGCGATTCCGCTGGCCCACGAAGATGAGACGCTCGTTCGCCCCGTCGTAGCGCACGGGGATTTCCTGGCCGTTTTCGAGGAGGCGGAAGGTGGTCGGGTCCGCGCTGGCTGGCACGCCCGCGCTCTCCAGGCTACTGCGGTCGACGCCGTACACGCCATCTTCCACCACCGCGATTTTGACGTACGGTGCAGACGGATCGTACCACGACGGGTCATAGCTGTCCTGCGCGTGAATGGGAGACACACCGGTGAGCAGGGCGCCGAAGATCACCCAAACGGCAGTATGTCGGAGCCAGGTCGTCATCAGGGACACCGCCGGAACGGCGGGGTGGGGCGGGGGTAGCACGGGGTCACACGGGCTCGGCGGTGTGGAGGGCGCAGTCGTAGATGGCCTGCGTCCGGCGCACGAACGCGTCGCGTCCGAAGCGGCGTACGATCTGCGCGCGGATGGTGCTCGGCGCGTATGTATCCACGGTGTCATACAGCGCCCGCATGTTACGTGCCAGCGCAGCCGGATCGTCGGGCGGGGCGAGGCGTCCCACCTCCGGTGTCACAAAATCCTCGGGACCGCCGCAGGTCGTAGCCACGACAGGCAGTCCGGTCGCCATGGCTTCCACGAGGACGACTCCGAACGTCTCATGGCGGCTTGGATGCACGAAGGCATGCGCCCGCCACAGCAGCGCCCGGACCTCGTCGCGGCCGAGTGCACCGGCGAACGTGATCCGGCCGGACGTGGACAGCGAGCGCGCCAGGCGTTCGAGCGCCGCGCGCGTCGGGCCGTCGCCGCCGATGACGAGCTCGGCCTCCGGCTCGCCCCGGAAGGCGCGGTCGAAGGCGCGAAGCAGCACGTCCATTCCTTTCCGGCGGTGCAGGTGGGCCAGCGCGGCGAAGCGAAACGGCGGCCGCGAGCGGGGATGCGGCGGCAGCGTGAACACGTCCTCGTCGACCGGGTTGGGCGTCACAGCGATCCGGTCCGGGGCTACCAGGTCGCGCTTGACGAGCGTCGCGCGCAGCGACGCGCTCACGGCGCCGACGTGGGCAGCCTGGTGGAAGCTGTCGCGAGCGCGCTGCAGCATGCTGGTGGACAGCGTACTCCGCTCGAACCCTGAGAAGTGCTCAGTGATCACGTACGGTACCCCGAGGGTGTTGCCGATCTGCTGAGCGGCCGGTCCGGCCCAGCGGGCGCTGTGGGCGTGGATCAGGTCGGGTACGCCCCGGCGGCGGACGTACTGACGCGCCAGGCGCTGGGCCATGCGGATACGGACGGTCCACCGCAGCGGCAGGCGCCAGAGCACGTTCCACCCGTGCCAGCGGAGGGTGGGGAGGCCGCCTTCGATGCGGAAGCGCGTCCGGAAAAGGGGGCGGCGCACGGTCGACGTCGACCAGTGGCGGAGGCTCTGCAGCTCGGGGTAGACGACGCCCACGTCCAGGCCACGCTGGTGGAGCATGCGTGCCTGCTCGGCGAAGTAGAGGCCGTTGAGCGGCGCCTCGGCGGTTGGATACCACGATGGAAGAACGAGCACGTGCATGGCGTCCGAGCGGGGCAAGGCCCCAAGGCTACGCAGAGCGAGCAAGCCGGCGCGGGTCGAGTAGGGCTTCGCGGAGGGTCGTCGTGTCGCGCTGCCGCGACAGTGCCGCCAGTCGATGGAGGAGCGTCTCTAGGTCGGATCGAGGCAGCGGGAGCGGACTTTGTAGACCGATGATATTGGCGCATTCGGTAGACACGCGCCGCTCGGCCGGGGTCTGCAGCGCCTCGGTCAGCTTCTCCCCATCGCGGCGGCCGGTGTACACGATCATCTCGGCGGGGTCGCGCTCCGGAAAGCGGCGCCGGATCATCTGCTCAGCGAGCCAGCGAATGCGCACGGGATCGCCCATCTTCAGGGCGTACACCGGCGCTGCGCGGAGCAAAAGCGTTTGAAGAATGAGGTGACCGGCCTCCCGAGCGCTCATGAAGTAGCGCTCCATCTCGGGATGGGTGACCGTCAGCGGCCCGCCATCGGCGAGTTGCCGCTCAAACTGGGGCACGACGCTGCCGCGGCTGCCAAACACGTTGCCGAAGCGCACCACCTTACACGCCATGGTCGACGCGGCGGCGCGTACGTACCACTCGGCCAGCCGTTTCGTAGCGCCCAGCACGCCGATGGGGTCAACGGCCTTGTCCGTCGAGACGAGCACGAACTGCTCGACACCTGCCCGCCGGCTCTGGTCGGCGAGACGGGCTGTCGCCAGCGTATTATTCTGCAACGCGGCAGCCGGGTGGCGCTCCATCAGCGGGACGTGTTTGTAGGCGGCTGCGTGCAGCACCACGTCGGGGGCGTGAGCGGCGAAGAGCGCAGCCATGGCCTCGGCGTTGCGCACGTCAGCCAGGCAGAGCGTCGGTGTGTAGTTCTTGGCCGCGAGCGTGTGCTCCAACCGAAAGAGGTTGTGCTCGCTGACGTCGACCAGCACGAGCGCGCCCGGACGCAGCCGAAGGAGTTGGCGGGCGAGTTCGACCCCAATGGAGCCGGCTGCGCCGGTAACCAGCACCGTGCGATCCGCCAGATAGTCCTGAAGCTCCTTCTCGTCGATTTGCAGGGTCGGGCGTGGGCACAGCTCGGCAAGCTGTACCGCCGTGCCGGAGGAGGACCGGGCGGCGCCGTCAGACGATAAGGAGGAAGCGGGGCCGTTCATAGAAGCACGGGGTTCAGCGACCAAACGGGTGTCAAGATAGATGGAAGCGGTAGCGGTGCGAGTCAGGAGTGGTGTGAAACCGCGGCATCGAGCACGGACGCAATGCCCTGCACGTAGTCGTTGCGGTCGAAGTGGCGTTGCGCAGCTTGTGCCCCGCGCGCTCCGGCCGCGTCCAGTTGATCCGGATGGTCGAACAAGGTGGCAATGCGCTCCGCCAACCGATCCGGTCGGGATGGGGGGATGTACCATCCACAATCATGCCGCTCGACGAAAGTCTTTGTCCACCCTGGGTTTGTCACGATGACAGGCGTCCCGGCCGAGAGGCTGTCGAAAAACTTGCCGGGGGCGTTAGTCGCCAGTACCGGCCGATCAATAAATGTAACGAGCGAAAGGTCGGCAAGCGTAAACCACGAGATCATCCGGTGGTGAGGCTGAGGAGGAAGGAGCAGTACGTTGGGCAGGCGATCCGCGGCAGCACGCAGCGTGGGCGCATGGTGGCCGTGGCCGGCAACGACGAGGGTGACGCGCGGCTGGTGCTCGCGCAAACGGGTGGCCGTTTGTACAAGCGTAGGAATGTCGTTCGCGCGGCCAAACGTGCCCGCGTATAGGACGACGGCACGGTTCTTTAGACTGTAGCGCCGCCGCAGGGTAGCGGAGGAAGGCGCGTTCGGGAGGGAAAGAAGGCTCCGGTCCGTGCCGGGCAGGAGCGTGGAAGCCACAGCCGTGGGGGCACGACGGCGCACGTGGTCCGTCATGTCAGGCGAGACGGTGATCACGTGGGCGGCGCTGCGGTACAGCCACGCTTCCAGGCGGTAGAGTGCACGTTCCAGGGGGGCAAAAGGCACGGCGCCCATCTGAATGGGGAAGTCGGGCCAGAGGTCGCGCACTTCGAGTACCCAGGGGACGCCCCAGTAGCGGGCTACGATGGCGGCTACGAGGCCCACCGTGAGCGGCGTCGACGACCCGAACACGACGTCGGGTGGGGCGATGCGCAGGCCGCACCCCACAGCGCGAACGCCGTACTGCAGGAACGCGCTTAGACGGCGCCCCACGCTCATGCCGTTCGCATAGGGAATGTCAAGCTGATGCGTCTCGACGCCGGGGGGGATCCAGCCGAAGTCGTGGGTGAGGCGGCGGGCCTGCCACGCCGTCGTGGTGATAAGAGCGACGGCGTGGCGCCGAGCCAGCGCCTGCACCACGGAGTAGGGCCGCGCGGCCGTCGCGCAATCGGGCGTATGGTAGTGCTGGTAGAAAACAGCGACGCGCATCAGCGGTGCGGTGTTATGAAGCGTCGATGGACCGGGCGGGGACCCCCACCGCCGTACAGGCTTCAGGGAGATCACGCGTCACCACCGCGCCTGCCCCGACGACCGCGCACGCGCCGACGGATACTTCAGGAAGAAGAACGGCACCCGTGCCCATCTCAGACGCCGGCCCTACCCGACTCGCGCCCGAGAGGTGGACTCCGGGATGGAGCGTCGAAAAGTCGCCGATGCGGGCGTCGTGGCCGACCGTGCAGTGCAGGTTGACGATGACGTGCCGGCCGACCGTGGTGTCCACGGTGAAGGTGGCGCCCCGGCAGATGATGGAGCCGGCCCCGACGGCGTTCGTGCGGTGGTGCGGGACGTCGGGATGAACGAGTGTGGCGGCCTGGAGACGAGTAGCCTCCAGCCGGTGGGCAATAGCGCGCCGCGTCGCCGGGTGTCCGATGCCGATGACATAGTGCAGGTCGGATTGTGCGACCAGCCAGTCGAGGTCGCCCAGTACGGGATACCCCAGGAGGCGGCCGTCGCGGAGGGCAGTATCATCATCCACAAAGCCGCGAAGCGTCCATGCTGGCGAGGCGGTATTTATGGCTTCGACGAGCGCGGCCGTCTCGCGGCCGAACCCACCGGCTCCAATGATGACCAAGTCGTTCACAGCGATAGGGCTTTGCGGGCGGGTGGGCGGATCAAGACGCTGGAAAGTCGAGGTTCACGCCGTCGACGCCGTAGGTGCGGGGGGCAGACAGCAGGGCGAAGGGCGTCCACAGCAGGATGCGCACGTCGAGCTGGAGACTTTGGTGGCGTACGTACCACACGTCAAGGTCGATGCGTTCGGGCCAGGGGATGGCGTTGCGGCCGTGAACCTGCGCCCATCCGGTGAGTCCGGGACGCACGGCCAGCCGCTGCCGCTCGAAGGCCCCGTAGCGGGCAACCTGCTGCGGCAGCGTAGGGCGCGGGCCGACCAGGCTCATATCGCCGCGGAGCACGTTCCACAGCTGCGGCAGTTCGTCCAGGCCCCAGCGCCGCAGCCAGGCCCCGACGCGGGTGACGTGGTCATGCGGCGTCGAGACGATGCCCACCCCGGGGGTCAAGGTTCGAAATTTGTAGAGCGTAAAGGGCGTCCCGTGCTGCCCAGTGCGGACCTGGCCGAAGAGGACCGGCCGCCCGCTGTCGATCCACACGGCCAGTGCGACGAGGCCGAGGAGAGGTGCACCCACGAGGAGCAGGAGAACGGCTAGTGTCACGTCGAACAATCGTTTGAGCATAGCACCCGTTTAGCGTTCGACAAGCGGAAGCTGCGGCAGGACCGACTGAAGCGCGGCCACCACGCGCTCCACCTCATCGGCCGTCAGGCCCGGGTGGAAGGGCAGCGCAAGCGTCCGCGCAGCGACGGCTTCGCACACAGGGAAGGCGCCCGGCGCATAGCCAAACCGGTCGCGGTAGTACGGCTGCAGGTGGATGGCCGGAAAGTACGGGGCACAGCCGATGCCGCGCTCACGGAGGGCCGCCATCAGCTGGTCGCGTGCATCGTCCGCGAAGTGATCGCGAAGCCGAATGACGTACACAAACCAACTGCGGTGGACGTCATCGGTTGAAAGCGGGGGCCGGTGGATGTCACTCTCCAGCGGGGCCAGCGCGTCGTGGTACCGGTGGGCCACGGCCGTCCGTCGGTCGAGCAGGTCGGGCAAGCGTTCCAGTTGCGCGCAGCCGAGTGCGGCGGCTAGCTCGCTCATCCGGTAGTTGAAGCCGAGGCGCGTGTGTCGCATCGCGCCGTCGTCGGCGCGGCCCTGATTCCGGAGGGATCGGCAGCGCTGGGCGAGCATCGCGTCGTCGGTCGTGATGCAGCCGCCCTCGCCCGTGGTGATCTGCTTGTTGGGGTAGAAGCCGAAGCCCGCCGCGGCACCCCAACGGCCCGTGAGCGTGCCCTTGATTTGGGCGCCCAGGGCCTCGCAGGCGTCGTCAATCAGCAACAGGTCGTGCGCGTCAGCGAGGCGCGTCAGAGCCGGCCAGTCGGCCGGCAGGCCGAAGACGTCGACGGCCAGCAGGGCGCGGGTCGCCGGGGTGAGGGCCGCCTCCACGCGATCGGGGTCCAGGTTGTACGTCACTGGATCAATGTCCACAAACCGCGGCGTGGCGCCTACATACAGTATCACGTTGGCCGAGGCCACGAAGCTGAAGGGGGTTGTGATGACCTCGTCGCCTGGTCCAAGGTCGAGCGCTGCGAGAATGCAATGCAATGCTGCGGTGCCACTATTTGTGGCTACGGCATGCGCGGTGCCGCACCGCTTGGCCATGAGCGCCTCGAAGCGTGCACGCCACGGACCCTGTGCCAGTTGGGAGGAGTGCATGACCGCATCCACGTACTGGCGCTCCAAGTCGGTCAGGTCCGGCTGGGCGAGCGGAATGGCGTCCGCGTTATTCGCCGGAAGCGGCGGTGCCTCGCGGAATGTACGGAGCGCGTTCGATGGCGGCATGGCCGAAAGCGGTTCTACGAAGAGCAAAGGTTAATAATCTATAAAAGGCGTCCCAAAGTTGCAGACTTAAAAGCTACAGGAGTAATCTACATGGTCCAAAAGATAAAGAGCGGTAGCATGCAATTGTTATCCTCCAATCGATACATTCGGTGCAGTTAGCTGTCCGAACAAGCCGGCGTGTGATTTTGAACAAGAATGGATCGCACGACGCCGATTATTTTGCTTCGGTGCATCGTTCGTGTAATCTCTGCGTGGTGGACTACTTGCTGAATCATTCGTCAAGCTGCAAGATCCCAGCCGATCGGGCTGACGAGGCGTACTTTTTGCACCGGAGATGCCGCCGGACGGACAACCTACAGACCACACCTTCACTTCGTAAGAAGCCTACCAGAATCATATGAACATTGCAGTCGTCGGAACGGGATACGTCGGGCTGGTCACTGGGACTTGCTTTGCCGAGATGGGCAACGATGTCACCTGTGTCGATATTGATGAGGAGAAAGTTGAAACGCTCCGAAGCGGCACACTTCCCATCTTTGAGCCGGACCTGGAGCGCTACTTCGAACGCAACCAAAAGGAAGGTCGTCTCCACTTTACGACCGATCTGACCGAGGGCATTGCTGACGCCGAAGTCATCTTCATGGCGCTCCCGACGCCGCCGGGCGAAGACGGCTCGGCTGACCTGTCGTATGTGCTTGGTGCGGCGGGCGACGTGGCCGACCTGCTGGCCGCCGAAGGCGATGAGCGCGACTACCGTATCGTCGTCAACAAGAGCACGGTGCCCGTCGGCACGGCGGACCAGGTGCAGGCCGTGATGGCCGAGCGGGGATTGGAGCCGGAGAAAGACGTCGATGTCGTGTCCAACCCCGAGTTCTTACGGGAAGGGGCCGCTGTGGAGGACTTCATGAAGCCGGACCGCGTCGTGATTGGCACGTCGAGCGACAAGGCAGCCCAGAAGATGCGGCGCCTCTACGAGCCGTTTGTGCGGCAAGGTAACCCCATCATCGTCGTCGATGAGCGGTCGTCCGAGATGATCAAGTATGCGGCCAACTCGCTCCTCGCCACGCGCATCTCGTTCATGAACGAGATCGCCAACCTCTGCGAGCGCGTCGGCGCGAACGTGGACAAAGTGCGGCTCGGCATCGGGCGTGACCACCGCATCGGAAAGCACTTCCTGTACGCCGGCATTGGCTTCGGCGGCAGCTGTTTCCCGAAAGACGTGCAGGCACTCGCCCGCACCGGCGAGCAATATGATTATGACTTCCAGATTCTCAATTCCGTGCTCGACGTCAACGACGCCCAGCGCCGCATGATGGTCGACCGCATCAGCGACCGATTCGACGGGGACCTCGACGGCAAGACCATCGCCATCTGGGGCTTGGCGTTCAAGCCGAACACGGACGACATCCGCGAGGCGCCGTCGCACATCATCATCCGTGAACTGCTGGAGCGCGGCGCGAATGTGCAAGGCTTCGATCCCGAAGCCATCGAAACGACGCGCGAGGTGTTCGGCGATGCCGTCACGTACGCGGACGGCATGTACAGCGCACTGGACGGCGCGGATCTGCTCCTCATCTGTACGGAGTGGCACGAGTTCCGCCGCCCCAACTTCGAAACGGTGCAGGAGAAGCTGGCCGAGCCGGTTATCTTCGACGGGCGCAACCTGTACGACCTGGAGCGCATGGCGGAGATGGGCTTCGAGTACCGCAGCGTCGGCCGCCCGTACCATCCCCCCGAACAGAATCCGGAGGCCATTGAGGCCGCCATCACTAAAAACGGAGTAGCATAAACTATGGACCGACGACCCCGCACCCTGATCACCGGAGGCGCTGGCTTCCTCGGCTCGCATCTCTGTGATCGGTTTATCGCAGAGGGCCACCAGGTCATCTGCATGGACAACCTCATCACCGGCGACACCGAGAACGTCGAGCACCTCTTCGAAGAGGGACAGGAGCGGTTTCGCTTCGTCAAGTACGACGTAACGGATTACATCCACGTCAATGGCCCGCTCGACTACGTGCTGCACTTCGCGAGCCCGGCCTCGCCGGACGACTACCTGCGCCTGCCGATCCAGACGCTCAAGGTGGGCGCGCTCGGGACGCACAAGGCACTCGGGTTGGCGAAAGCCAAAGATGCGCGTTTCCTGCTCGCCTCGACGAGTGAGGTGTACGGCGACCCGCAAATCCACCCGCAGCCCGAAGACTACTGGGGCAACGTGAACCCGGTAGGCCAGCGCGGCGTCTACGACGAGGCCAAGCGCTTCGCCGAGGCCCTCACGATGGCGTATCATCGCTACCACGGCGTCGAGACGCGCGTTGTGCGCATCTTCAACACGTATGGGCCGCGCATGCGCATCGGCGACGGGCGGGCGCTGCCTACGTTCATGGAGCAGGCGCTCCGCGGCAAGCCGCTCACCGTGTACGGCGACGGGAGCCAAACACGCTCGTTCTGCTACGTCGATGACCTCATCGACGGCATCTACCGCCTGCTGATGAGCGACGAGCCGATGCCGGTGAACATTGGCAACCCCGATGAGATTACCATCAAAGAATTTGCGGAAGAGATCATCGCGCTCACCGGGTCGCCGAGTGGCATCACGTACGAGCCGCTGCCGAAGGACGACCCTCAGGTGCGTCAGCCCGACATCACGCGAGCGCGAGAGATTCTCGACTGGACGCCGAACGTCGACCGCAGCAAAGGGCTCCAGCGCACGCTCGATTACTTCCGTGCTGCGCTAGATCTGGCGCCGGCTGAGACCGCGTCCTGAACCACCAGTTTCGTCCGCACCCGATTCTGGCGCACGTGCTACGGCATTCTGTTAAACTATCGAATACGACGACTCCCACACCACATGGCTGATCAAACGGAGCATTCCCGTCACCTCAAGCGCCTGGAGTCTGAGGCCATCCACGTGATGCGTGAGGCCGAAGCCCAGTTCGAGCGGCCCGTCCTCATGTTTTCGGGCGGGAAGGACTCGCTCACGATGGTCCACCTTGCACGTAAGGCATTTTATCCAGCCCCGATTCCGTTCCCGCTGTTGCACGTCGACACGGGGCACAACTTCCCGGAGACGATCGACTTCCGCGATCGGCTCATGGAGGAAGTCGGGGCCGAGCTCATCGTGCGGACCGTGCAGGAGTCGATCGACAATGGGCGAGCCGTCGAGGAAGAGGGGCCCAACTCCAGCCGCAATCAGCTCCAGATCGTGACGCTGCTGGACGCGATCAAAGAGTTCCAGTTCGACGTGGCGATCGGCGGGGCGCGCCGCGATGAGGAGAAGGCTCGCGCGAAAGAGCGCTTCTTTTCGCATCGCGATCGGTTCGGGCAGTGGGACCCGAAGAAACAGCGGCCCGAGCTGTGGAATCTGTACAATGGGCGCAGCCGGCCGAAGGAGCACTTCCGGGCGTTCCCGCTCAGTAACTGGACGGAGCTAGACGTGTGGCAGTACATCCTGGAGGAAGACCTGGAGATCCCGAGCCTCTACCTCGCCCACGAGCGGGAGGTCGTCGACCGTGACGGCGTGCTACTCGCCCAATCCCCCTACATCACGCTGATGGACGGTGAGGAGTACGAGACGAAGACGGTCCGCTTCCGCACGATCGGGGACATGACCTGCACCGGCGCCATCGAGTCGAATGCCGAAACGGTCGAAGAAGTGATCGCCGAGGTGGCCGCTGCCCGGACCACCGAGCGCGGCGCCCGCGCCGACGACAAGCGCTCCGAGGCTGCCATGGAAGACCGCAAGAAGCGCGGATACTTTTAGGCTCGCTGCGCTCGCGTCATTTGTCACTAGTCATTCGTTGTTTAGAGGGATAACGGAACGCTGGAGACGCCCCTGCTCTCTCACCCACACGCCCACATGCAGAACATGGACTTACTTCGCTTCACCACCGCTGGCAGCGTCGACGACGGCAAGAGCACGCTCATCGGCCGGCTGCTCTACGATACGCAAGAGGTCTTCGACGACCGCCTCGAAAAGATTCGTGACGCCTCGAACGGTCAGGCGGCCGGCGACGGTGCGCCGCACACCGACGAGGACCTGGAGCTCGCGCTGCTGACCGATGGCCTGCGTGACGAGCGCGAGCAGGGCATCACGATCGACGTGGCGTATCGCTACTTCTCGACGCCCAAGCGCAAGTTCATCATCGCCGACACGCCGGGGCACGAGCAGTACACGCGAAACATGGTCACGGGCGCCTCGACGGCGCAGCTTGCCGTCGTGCTCCTCGACGCGCGCAAAGGCGTGCTCCCACAATCGAAGCGGCACGGCTTCATCGCCTCGCTGCTCCAGATCCCGCACATGGTCGTCGCCATCAACAAGATGGACTTGGTCGACTACAGCGAGGATGTCTACCGCGAGATCATCAACGAGTACCGCGATTTTGCCGAGCAGCTCGACGTCAAGGACATCACCTTCATTCCCGTTTCAGCGCTGCACGGCGATAATGTCGTGCAGCAGAGCGACAACATGCCGTGGTACCAGGGCTCGACGCTGCTGCATCAACTGGAGACGGTGAAGACGACGGCCGACCGCAACATGGTCGATTTCCGGTTTCCCGTCCAGAACGTGATTCGTCCGCATCAGGACTTCCGCGGATTCGCGGGCGAGGTGGCCTCCGGTACCATTCGGCCCGGCGAAGAAGTCACCGTGCTGCCCTCCGGCAAAGTGTCGACCGTCGAGTCGATTGTGACGTTTGATGGCGATGTTGAGGAGGCCGGGCCCGGCGAGTCGGTGGTCATCTCACTCGCTGACGAGATCGATGTGAGCCGCGGCAACATGATCGTGCGCAGCCGCAACCAGCCGGAGGTCGCGCGCGGCATCGATGCGGACCTCTGCTGGATGAGCGAGCAGCCAATGAAGACGGACAAGGCCTACATCATCCAGCACACGACGCGCCGTGCGCAGGCCTTCGCCTCGAAGATCGTCTACCGGATCAACATCAACACGCTGCACCGTGAGGAGGCCGACACCTTTGAGCTGAACGACATCGGTCGTATCGAGCTTACCACCGCCGATCCGCTCTTCATCGACCCGTACAAGATCAACCGGCAGACGGGCGGCTTCATCCTCCTCGACCCGGACACCAACAATACAGTGGCCGCCGGCATGATTCGCGGCGCAGCGCAGGACGTAGCGCCTGTCGGCGAGCAGAGTGAGTCGAGGACCGAGCGGACGACTTCGCCCAACGTCGTGTGGGAGGGGCTCAACATCCCCCGCGAGAAGCGCGAGCAGCAGAACGGTCACAAGGCCGCCGTGCTCTGGTTTACGGGGCTCTCCGGCTCGGGCAAGTCGACAATCGCGCGCGAGGTGGAGCAGCGCCTCTTCGAGCGCGGCTGCCACACGATGATGCTCGACGGCGACAACGTCCGCCACGGGCTCTCCGGCGATCTCGGCTTCACCGCGGCCGATCGCGAGGAAAACATCCGGCGCGTGGGCGAAGTGTCGCGGCTTTTCTTCGAGCAGGGCAACCTGACGCTCTGCACGTTCATCTCGCCGTACCAAGAAGACCGCGATCGCGTGCGTTCGCTCCTGCCCGAAGGACGCTTCTTCGAGGTATACGTGAACTGCGACATTGAGACGTGCAAGGAGCGCGATCCAAAAGGCCTCTACGAAAAAGCCGAGTCGGGCGAAATCAAGAACTTTACGGGCATCTCAGCCCCGTACGAGCCGCCGGCCGATCCGGAGCTCGTCGTCGACACCGACGCGCTGAGCGTGGAGGAAAGCGTCGACGCTGTCATCGAGCACCTGGAAGCAGTAGGCTTCATTGATCCCGACGCGTCGTAGTCGTCCGAGCGACGTGCACATTCGCTGGCTTTGATCCGGGGTCTGATCTGTCACGATCGGGCCCCGGTTTTTTTGGTTGACCTCGCTCCAGAAGTAATCCGTCCGAGCCGGGACGCGTGTGCTCTTCTCTCCGGGTTGCCGGCTCGTGGCCGCCCGGAAAAATATTCCGAAGACCGGTGGCATTTCTCGCTTCTGTGGAACATATTTCCCCTGTGAGCGCTCTGCTTCAGCGCCTTTCCGTGGGCAAATGAACGGGCCGGTTCGCAGGCGGTATCGTCTTCCGTCCGAGACGCAATGAACCGTCAAGCGAGCCGAGCATTTTTCCGATGGGTTGGGGCGTCCACTCCGAAAGACACACCATGCGATAAACCCAACAGTCCCGGCCGGTGGAGGGACCAGCGCGGACGTCAGGATGTCCTGCTGCGTGGTGCGCTAAGAAGGGGAGTATGAAGAGCGTTCCAAGAAGGGTCAGCCGCTGGAGCGTGGGATTCGGCCGCTCGATCTTGGCACGCATTCGGCACCCACTGTCTAAGGCAATATCAGGACACCTCCGGCGGTACGCTGTCGCAGAGCGAGGCCATCCATGGTGCGAGATTGCGTCCCGGCCTCCAGGACATCCCACCCCGGCGAGAAGGTCTTTTCGCCGTTGACGGAAGGAGAGAGCTGAAGGGTAGGGCATGTCTTTTGAGAACGAACCACTTGAATGATCAACGCTCGCGTGAGTAGGCTAATAGTTATGGTGAAGCATTGCATCGCGCTGTGCCTCGGCGTTTTCCTCATGGCTGGAGGGGTTGAGAGCGCGCGGGCACAGCAGGTCCCCGAGTCGGTGCAGCAGCAGTTGGACGAGCAGGGCATGACCGTCGAAGAGGCGCGCCGGCAGGCCGAGCAGCTCGGCATTGACCTGTCGAATCCGCAGCAGGCGGCCCAACGGGCGCGACAACTTGGGATTCCGGAGGCTCGGATTCAGGCGCTGCTTCGAGCCTACAATCAGTCGAGGCAACCGGGGCAGATGGGAACGCCCGGAACCCAGCCGCAGCTGCGGCCCACCCTGTCAGGCGGTGCGGTCGTCTCGCCCGATACGGTGCTCGTTGCCGAGCTCCCACAGACCGTGAACGTGCGCGTGCGGCTCCGTAGCGAAACGCTCATCACTGAGGTGCGGCCGTTCTTCGTGTCGGCCGTGCAGATGTCTCGACAGGGAGGATTTGGACCGGGCTCTCCAAATCAGCGGTATCCGCAGGGCCAGCAGCAGTA
>CAYFRX010000016.1:0-23191 GCA_964345515.1 uncultured Rhodothermales bacterium | reverse complement strand
GAGGCACGCGCGAGTGCGGCCCTTGGTTTGAAGGGGCTGTCGACATTTCATCAATTTTAGGTAACTTCGCTGGAGCCGTGAAGGCGTTTCACGGCCGATTTTTATACTGCGGTTGCGCCGCTTATACTGCAGGTGCGCTGCCCGCCTCAATCCCCGGACTCGAGCTCACGACTTCTGATGGCCACCTTACATCCCTTTCGGGCCCAACGTCCTCGTCCTGACGCCGTCAAGGACGTGGCTTCGGTGCCGTATGACGTGGTCAGCGTTGAGGAGGCCCGCGCGCTAGCAGCGGGCAATCCGCGGAGCTTCTTGCACGTCGCCCGCCCGGAGATCGACCTACCGCCGGAAACGGATGAGCACGCCGATGTCGTGTATGAGCAGGGAGCCAAGAACCTGAAGCGCTACGTGGAGGCGCCGTACACGGTGCGCGAGGAAGAACCGGCCTTGTACGTGTATCGCCTCGTGATGGACGGCCGCGCGCAGACGGGTCTGTTCGGATGCGTCTCGGTCGCCGAGTACGATAGCGACACGATCCTCAAGCACGAAAAGACGCGGCCGGTCAAGGAAGACGACCGCACGCGGCACATCCTGACCCAGGAGGCGCATGCGGAGCCGGTGATGCTCACGTTTCGCGACGTGGAGCGAGTCAGTGCGATCATCGAAGGGGCCCAAGACGACGATCCGCTGTTCGACTTTACGGCCGACGATGGCGTGCAGCACACGGTGTGGCGCGCCGAGGCCCCTGTGTCGCTCGTCGAAGCGTTCACCGCCGTGCCCAAGCTCTACATCGCCGATGGACATCACCGCTGCAAGGCCTCCAGCCGGGCCGCCGCCGAGCTGCGTGCTCAGGCCGAGGCGGTCGGTGACGCCGTGCCGGAGTATGAGTTCTTCCCGGCCGTGCTGTTCCCGATGAGCCAGATGCACATCATGGCGTACAACCGCGTGATTCGGAGCTTGCCGATAGCGGCCTCCGATTTTTTAGCGCAGCTGGATGAGCGTTTGGAGCTAGAGCGTGACGTCGACAATCCGGTGCCGTCCGAGAAGGGGACGATATGCCTCTACCTCGACGGCACCTGGCATCGGGCGACGCTTCCGCCGACCGAGCGCGGCACGGTCGCCGACGCGCTCGACGTGGCCCGGCTGAGCGAGCACGTGCTGGAGCCGCTACTCGATATCACCGATGTGCGTCGCGACCCGAACATCGACTTCGTGGGCGGCATCCGCGGGACCGACGACCTCGAGGAGCGCGTCGACCGAGGTGACGCGGCGATGGCGGTGTCCATGTACCCAACCAGCATCGAAGAGCTCATCGCCGTCTCGGACGCTGGGCTGCTCATGCCGCCGAAGTCGACCTGGTTCGAGCCTAAGCTGCGCAGCGGCCTGCTCGTCCATCTGTTTGACTGATTGCGTTGCAGGTCGGAACGTTGCACGGTACAGGTTGGGACACGACTTTGCGATCTGCCATCTTTCAACCTGAAACCTCGTAACCTGAAAGTTGAAACCGATCCAATGCCATGACGATTCTCGTAGCTGATACGATTGCGCCGGTGGGAATTGAGACGCTGAAGCGAGCGGGTCACGACGTCCTCATTCAGCCGGGACTTGAAGGTGACGCCCTGTTGGAAGCGCTTTCGGCGCAGAAACCGCAGGTGCTCATCGTCCGCTCGACCCGCGTCACGGCCGATGCGCTGGACGCCAGTGCCCACCTCGGGCTCATTGTGCGCGCCGGCGCCGGGTACAACACGATCGACGTCGAAGGCGCGTCGAACCGCGGCATCTTCGTCGCCAACTGTCCGGGCAAAAACGCGGTGGCGGTGGCCGAGCTCACCATGGGACTCATCCTGGCGCTCGATCGCAAGATCGCCGATAACGTCGCCGAGGCGCGGGCCGGCCACTGGAACAAGAAGGCGTTTGCGCAGGCCGCCGGGCTCAAAAACCGCCGCCTGGGCGTCGTAGGCGTGGGGAGCATTGGCGAGGCCGTGATTCGGCGCGCGAAGGCCTTCGACCTGACGGTGATCGCCTGGAGCCGCTCACTCACCCGCGAGGCCGCCGACCGGATGGGCATCGGCTGGCGCAGCGCCCCGATGGAAGTGGCCGCCGACGCCGACGTCGTGACGCTGCACGTGGCCGCGACGCCGGACACCAAGCACCTCGCCGGTCGGTCCTTTTTCGAGGCTATGTCCACCGGTGTCATCTTCATCAACACGAGCCGCGCATCCGTGGTGGATGAGGAGGCGCTCGCGTGGGCCGTCGACGCGAAGGACCTGCGGGTGGGGCTGGATGTGATGATGGGTGAGCCGGCCCAGAAAGAGGGCGCCTTCGACCATCCACTGGCCGATCATCCGAACGTATATATGACGCACCATATCGGCGCGTCCACGCAACAGGCGCAGAATGCCACGGCCGAGGAGGCGGCCCGCGTGGTCACCACGTTCGACGAGACAGGCGCTGTGCCGAACTGCGTCAACCTCGCTACCCAGACGCCCGCCACGCACCAGATCACCGTGCGCCACCATGACAAGGTGGGCGTGTTGGCCTCCGTCCTCGATGAGATGCGGCGCGCGGAGTGGAACATCCAGGAGATGGACAATCTCATCTTCGAAGGCGCCCAGGCCGCCAGTGCCAGCATCCGCTTCGACGGTGCGATGGATCCGTCAGTTATCGAGCGGATCGAAGATCACGACGACGTCTTCGCCGTCAGCCTGATCGAGCTGTGAGTTGGTGGGTTGTGCGTTGCGGGTTGTGCGTTGCGGGTTGGGGATTGAAACCCAGCGGTGGCGTGTTGGGCACCGGCGTCGCGTTCGGTTTTGCATTCCCAAAACAGCAGCGGGGGGCTGTAAACAGTAGCAGGAGGCTGTAAATCCGGTTTATACGGAACCGTATAGTCGGGGGCCGTGCACGTATTCAGTCGATTACGCTACTGCTCCCATGCCTACCGCCTTACGCGAAGGGCCGTATCGGTTCTACTTCGTCAGCTTCGACTGCAATAAGCCCATGCATATCCACGTGCGGCGTGATCGAAACGAGGCTAAGTTTTGGATGGAGCCGGTGGAAGTGGCCTTTAATCACGGATTTGCAAGGCACGAGCTGCGAGACATCGAAGACATCATCGTTGAGCACCATTCGCAATTAGTAGAAGCCTGGCATGAGCACTGCGGCCACACACAGCAAAAGCCGCCCGGACGTCAGCGAGCAGATCGAGCACGTCGACGTCACCGATGCCGAGATCACGCTCCACCTTGCGGACGGCCGCCGGGTAAGTGTCCCACTCTCGTGGAGCTGGCGCCTTCAGGAGGCTACGCCCGAAGAGCGGCAGAACTACGAGATCAGCCCGAGCGGCTACAGCGTCCATTGGCCGGGCGTCGATGAAGACCTGAGCGCGCGGGGTGCCCTTCGCGGCACGCCTGCGCACCGACCGCGCTCGGCCCCGCCGGCCGATGCCTCCAACGAGTGGACCGCGTCGCGCATTAAACGCCTTCGCAACCGCCTTGGCCTGTCACAGGCTGAGTTTGCCGAGCGCATGGGCGTGCGCCAGGCGACCGTGTCCGATTGGGAGACCGGAAAGCAGATGGCCTCCCCGATGGCCCGGCGCCTGCTGGACCACATCGCCGCCGCGGCCGGACGGGAGCACGAGCCGGCGTAGTAAAAGCCTGCCCGATCCGCCTCAACTCGCATTGCCGCACCCGCACGACGTACGAGTGCGCCCGATATGAATGCAGGCACTTCGCCGCTTGCGAGTGGCCCTGCCCGATCACCCGCAGGTGCGCCTCTTCAGGAGCGCCTCTTGACGGCGGTGGCCAACAGCCCGCACTTCCGGCGCAATCTCCGGATTGTCGTCTTAATCGATTCGAGCGCGGAGCGCTACGTGGTGCTCTTCTCTACCGACACGAGTCAGCCTGCTGAGCAGATCGTCCGCTACTACCGGCTGCGCTATCAGGTCGAGTTTGTGATCCGGGATGCGAAGGGGTGAGCCCAGCGAGATCATGCCTGTTGGTGCAGCACACAGGCCTGGCGCATTGTCAAGCGCGCAGCCAAGAGAAGCTCGACGTCTACCTGAACATGTCCGTCGCTGCGGTGGGTCTGCTGCGCCTGCTGGCGGCTAAGGCGGACTGCTCGCTCCGGAGCTACCGCCGGGAGGCCTACAACCGCTTGCTGGTCGGGCGTCTTTTCTCCGGGCTCAGCCTGCGCGCCGACTACGACGTAACCAGTCCGCGGCTTCGGCCGGTCCTGCAGGCGGGACGCATGGCTGCATGACTGGCATTAACCGCTCCTCCAACCTGCACGGACTATCGACATAGCGTTTTCCCCCCAATGATGTGATCACTGAATGTGGTCGCTTCGATTGGAAAGCGGACTGCTGCGATCGGTCTGTACCATACGACCGGTTCGCCGTCTGCGCTGAGCGAAATTGTCGGAACGGCCCATCAGATTCGCTTTGACTCTCCTGTGAGGATTCCACGGTGCCGGCCCCGCCGTCTTGCGCCGGCGCCAGATGAGCTTGGTGGCGGGCAGGGTGGTCTACGAGGCCGTTGTTCTGGAGGCTCGCCACTGGTAAATCCACGCGGCCGCTCCGCCGTAGATCATGTAGTTGATAAACATGAACAGGTCGGTCGCGGCGGTGATGTCGGGGAGCCAGAAGGCAAAGACGAAGAAGTTGATCGCGTAGAGCAGCAGGCCGTACACGACGCCGAGCGTGACGGCCCAGTACCGGACGACGCGATGGATGAGATACCCCAGAGCAGCGGTCGTCAGGAGGGAGAGTCCGAAGTGGACGACCAGCACGGTGGGCACGTAGGGCTCGGTGGAGGTGCCCGGTCCCAGGTTCAGAATACTGCGCAGCGTGAGCTTCGCCGGGCCCATGGGCGAGCCTGCACCCAGGAGCACCGTGCTCAGGGACTCAAGGAGGAGGAAAAGGGCTCCGGCGAGTATGCCCGCCTCCAGGCTCGCCTTGAGGGCGAAGTGCGGCTTCGTTGCGGAGGGGCTGCGATGCGACAAGGACGGGGTCGGCATGCCTTCGGGGATCGTTGCGTGTGGGTGGGGAGCCGATGCTGTTGGGCGCGGCTACTGCGAGGCCGCTTCCGTTGTGCGCTGCCGTAGGTAGTTGCCCAGCAGGTTAACGTCATTCAGAGCCGAGCCCGCTGGCAGATGGTCGTCGAGGGCCGCGATATAGTTTTTGTAGACCTGCTGAATTTCTCTGATGATGCCGTCCGGCGTGAGGGTCCACCACTCCTGTGGCGTGAAGTAGGAAGAGACCTCGGCTTCCGAGCCGCTGCGCCCGTGCCACTGAATGAGGTGGAGGTTGTCCGACTGCGCGAGCCACCGCGCGAGGTCTACCAGGTCCGGGTCGCCCGTGAGGCGCGCCTTCTGGTGGGCCTGGATCATCAGGTGGAAGACGGCCTGCTGGGCTGCGTTCCCCAGGAAGAATTCCAGGCCTCCGCTGCCGGCCCACGTGCTGGCAAAGGCCGGGAGGGGCAGCGGATGGCTCGCCTCGCCGTGCCGGTCGATGGCCTCGCTGGGCGTCCGGAACGAAAGTCCCATCTGGTGGGCGGCGTCGGGCAGCGCGTCGAGGAAGTCAAAGATGCCGCTCTCGGGCGGATGGTGCTCGCCGAACGTTTCGAAGTCCCAGCCCAGTACGATCAGCTTGCCGGGATGTCCGGCCAGCCACCCGGCGTATTCGTCGGCCATGAGCGGCCAGCCGTCCCAGCCGCGGTTCGAGAACCGGTACCCCACGTCGTCGCTCAGCGGGTAGTGGCGTGTCAGCAGCTTCATCCGCCCCCCTCCGTGGTGGTACAGATGCGTCGGATTGCGCCATTCCATGATCCACGGGCGGCCGTCCATAAACCCGCCCTTGAAGCCGGCCTGATCGAGGGCATGGTAGATCCCGTCCGACATCATCATCTCCGTGGTGTCGGCGATCACGGGGCGCACGCCGAACACCTCCTCCAGCCGATCGGCGGCCTGTTGCATGCGCTCGGCGAAGTGCGGGAGGTCCCACAGCAAGAGGAAGCTGTGCGTGGGCTCGACGGCGACGAGCTCCACGTGATCGTGGGCCACCAGCTCACGGAATCGGGCGAGGAGCTTGAGATCCCACCGTTGGGCCTGTTCGATGAAGGACAGCGAAAAGCCGATGGCGAGCTTGAGCCCGCGGTTCGCCAGGGCCTGGAAGCGCTCGACGGCCGGGTAGTAGCACGTCGAGGCCACCTTGCGAAAGTAGCGCTCGTTCATGGGGGCATCGAAGAGCCGCTCGGCCAGCGCATCGGCGTCTGCTTGATGGGGCAACGGTTCAGCCGGAAGGCGCAGCCGTCGCGGTTGATGCACCACCGTGTATATCACGACATCACGGACGTGAGGGGTCGGCACGTACCGGCCCTTCTTGAATATGAGCAGTCCCTGATGGTGCGCCGCGAAGGTAACCTTTTCGAGCAGGACGTCTACGGCGTGATCCCAGGTGTAGGCTGCGGCCTGTTCGCGGGCGGCCGTGCGCAGGGCGGCGGCCTGCTCGGGATGGGCCTGGAGCTGGAGGATGTGGGCGACCACTTCGTGCGGATCATCGGTGTCGAGCGTAATGGCACCCTGGCTACCAAACGCGTACTCTTCGCCCGTCGCGCCGGTGAACGCGATGCCTCCGGCCGCCATGGCCTCCAACCCGACCAGGCCAAAGGGCTCATGGCCGCTGTTGGCCAGCACCGCATCCGAGGCCGTGTAGAAGAGGCGCAGCATGTCCTGATCCAGAAAGAGCCGCAGATTGTAGATGTCGGCGTGCGGAGCAGCGTGAAGCAAATCGATCAGAGCCGTCCAGTCGTCCGGGGTGCCGGTCACGTCGGTGATCGAGAGGCCAAGTGCGCGGGCCCGGGCGAGCACCTCGTGGCCGTGGGGCTCAGCGCCCCCGCTTAGTGGGAATGCAATCCGGTGGCCCTGGGCTTTCAGTTGGGCGGCGGCTTCGATGGCCATCATCCACCGCTTGGCCGGATCGAAGCGCCCGACCTTGAACAGCATGATCGCATCGTCGGGGGGCGCATGCAGCGCCGTGCGCACCGCCGTCACGCGGTTCGGGGCAACCGGGGCGAGCAGTTCGCTCGGGATGCCATTGGGGATCACCAGCGGATTCACCCCCCAGTTCCACATCGTGTGCTTCATGTAGCGGCTGACGGCCGTGAGGTAGGCGGCCTCCTGGAGGCGGTCCCAATTCACCCGGTGGAAGGACATGGTGTTGTTCGCATTCCAGAAGAGCAGGCACCGGCGCGCCAGCCCCGCGGCCCGGAGTTGATCGTGCAGGCGAATGAGCGCCTCGGCCGTGTGCCACTCCTCCGCAAGAATGACGGGCAGTCGCCCCGCCGCTAGGGCCGGCTGGATGACGTGCTCAATGAGGAACGGAGGCAGCGAGTCGTTGACGTCGCGCAGCTTGTCCTCCTCCGCGGTGTAGACGCCGAACGGGTGGTGGGCACTGATCCATTGGCACCACCGATGCCACGTGAGGCGGCCCTTTTTAAGCGTCTCGCGCCCCGGTTTGGAGGGGTCACCCACGAAGAAAAGATGGGTGTCGTGGCCGCGCTCGGCGAGAGTGTTTGCCAGGTGCGTCACCCGCACGCCCAGTCCGCCCGCACGGGCATACCGGTCCGGGCCTTCGAACGAGAGGATGCAGAACGTAAGAGGGGGCATGGGGAGGCCTCAAAGGTTGTTGCGAGCAACGCACGGCTGCACCAGGCGGAGATAAAGACGTGCGACACGCTTTGCGCTGGTAGAGGACAAGATCGTATGTATCGGGAGGCGATGGTGCCGGGGGCTTTCCCACTCGAAGGTCCGGAATTGTCTGAATCTGGTGTCCTCCTTTTTCGCTGGAGCAATCCGCAATCCCCTGTAGTGCAATTGCTCACGTCATCACCCAGCAATGCCCCACGGTCGAAGGCGTCGAAACAGGCGGTCCGTTGTGGGCCCCGCAGGTTTATTGGCGTGTGCCGGGAGGCTCCGAGCAAGTGAATGGGATTGAAATCGCCAAAGATGGGACAGCCGTATGGACGTACGCATTCAGGGGACCAACATGGAGCTCACGGAGGAGCTCTACACGTTTGTCGACGAGAAACTAGCGGACTGTTACCGGGCGCTGGGCAGCCTGGACCGCGATCCCGTCCAGGTCGACGTCGAGCTCGAAGAGACCACGCGCCGCCACCCGCACGAGCTCGACGATCAGCGGCGGTACCGGGCCGAGGCCAACGTCACGGTGCCGGGGCGCCTCATCCGCGCTGAGGGATCAGGCGACGACATCCACCAGGCCATCGTCGAGATGAAGCACCGGCTGACTCGGGAGCTCCGTGAGTGGCGAGAACGCCTCATTGACGACCGGCGTGAAGGCGGTCGCCGGGCGAAGCAGGAGCTTGGCGAAGAGATTGAAGCCGAGCGCTACGTGGAGCGCGCGGATGACGACGAAATGCGCTATGCCGCGGAAATCGAGGAGTTTGATGCCGAGCCGGGAGATGAAGGCGACCAGCCATCGGATCGGAGGTGATCGCGCACGGTCGCCGGGGGCGCATGCGGGGCTTGACGGGATGGTGCTGCGCGAGGTCCCCCGCGGCGCGGTAGCTTCGGGCAGCGTGCTGCCTGCGCGGCGACGCCCAGAGACCCGCTCAACGGGTGGCGACCTCCTCGACGCCAAGCGTCCACGGCACCCGCGAATTAGGGCGCCGCAGGTACTGATTGGCTTCGGGCAGATTCGTGATGCGCACCGTGTCGGGGTCGTAGTGGATCGCGCGCTGGCCCGCGCGGAGCGATACCAGCCCGAGCAGCATGACTTCCGTGAGCGGCACCGCATAGCCGAAGTCGGAGACGGCCGTTGCCTCACCGCGGATGGCGCGGATCCAGTTCATCTCGTGGCCGTCCACGCCGTTCTCGACGCGCTCAAACAGTTGCGGCGGCGTCGTTTCGCCGAGGTCCTCGGGGAGGAAGCGCGGGTTTTGGCCCCACATGCCATGCACGAGCGTGCCCTCGCTGCCGCGGTAAAGCACGCCGCCCTCGGAGGTGCCCATCGCTTTGTCGGCCGGCCATCCGTCGGGGCGCTCCGGTTTGAGGTTGCCCGTCGACCAGATCAGATCGACCGGGGGCCGGTCGCCGCGTGCTGGGAAGTCGTAGTACACGAAGGCGGCGTCGGGCCAGCTGACGCCGTTGAAGTTGGCCGCGCTCGTCTCGACGGACGTCGGGTAGCCGAGCTCCAGGGCCCACCACGGATGGTCCAGGAGGTGCGCCGCCATGTCGCCGATGGCGCCGGTGCCGTACTCGACCCAGCCGCGCCAACGGAATGGGTGGAACGCCTCGTGATAGGGCTCCTCAGGCGCCGGGCCTAAAAAGAGATCCCAATCGAGCGTCTGTGGGACGCGCTGGACGTCTGTGGGCTTGTCGACGCCCTGCGGCCACCATCCGACCGGCCGGTTCGTCCAGACGTGGATCTCGCGAACCGTACCGATGGTGCCGCTCCGAATGTATTCGTTGATTAGGCGCGCGTCGTCGCCGGAGTGGCCTTGGTTGCCCATCTGCGTGACGACGCCGGTCTCTTCGGCCACTTGGCCCACCGCCCGCGCCTCGGCCACGGACCAGGTGAGGGGCTTCTGCAGAAAGACGTGCATGTCGCGCCGCATCGCGTCGATCGCGATCTTGGCGTGGGTGTGGTCCGGCGTGGCGATCACCACACCGTCGATTTGATCCTCCATCTCGTCGAACATCCGGCGGTAGTCGTAAAACGTCTCGGCCTCCGGAAACATCTCGAAGGCGCGCGCGGCATAGTCGTGATCCACGTCCGCCATCGCGACGATGTTTTGGCTGCTCATGAGCTCGAGGTTGTGCCGTCCTTTGCCGCCCACGCCGATGCCGGCCACGTTCACGGTGTCGCTGGGCGCCTGATAGCCCGGACCGCCCAGCACGCGGCGGGGGACGATAAGCGGGGCCGCGGCGGCCGACAGCCCGGCGGAGGCGACGGTTTTTAGGAACGAGCGGCGGGTGCGGTTGGAGTCGCTCATGGCGTTTCGGGGGAATCGTATTGGGGAGAAGCGTCAGGAGGGCACGACGGTTTGCGAGAAGTCGCCAGTATCCTTGTCCTTCAGGATGCGTTTCGTGCTGCCGTCTGGCATCCGCTCTTCTTTGATGAGCACGTGGCCGTCCATCTCGGGCGCGTCGATGGCGATGCGCGGCGTCTCCGCGGCGCCCCGCCACTCGGCGAGCTCAACCGGCTCCCACTGCCCGGACGCGGCCGATGTGTAGCAGGCGTCCATGATGGCGTTCACCACGTAGCCGTCGTAGAAGGTTTCCATGGGCGTTTCCTGCGCGTCGAGGGCATCGAGCATGTCGGCAAACATGGGTGGATAGCCGAGCGCATTGGCTTCATCGCCCACCGGAAACTGCCACCCGGAGTCTGACTCGGCCTTCTCGGCCACGTAGCCGCCGCGCTCGCCGGAGGTGAACATCTCGAATCCGGTGCGCAGCCAGTGGTTGAGCCGGATGCTGCCCTCCGTGCCCGACACCTCGTCGCGCAGGTCCATGCCGCCGCGAAACGCCCAGCTGACCTCGAACTGCCCGACGGCGCCGTTCTCGAATCGGATGAGCCCGATCGCGTGGTCCTCCGCGTCGATCGGGTGCACCAGCGTATCGGTCCAGCACATCACCTCGGTGGGGCGGATGGCCTTGCCCACGAAGTTACGGATGATCTCGATCGTGTGGCAGCCCATGTCGATGATCGCGCCGCCGCCGGCCTTCTCTTCGTCCCAGAACCAGGCGCTGTGCGGCCCGCCGTGCGCCTCACGCGAGCGCACCCAGAGCACGTCGCCCAGCGCGCCGTCGCGGACGGAGTCCAACGCCTTCAGCGTCTTCGGCGTGTAGACCAGGTCCTCCAGATAGCCGTGGAAGACGCCGGCGTCCTCGACGGCGTCAAGCATGCGCCGGGCCTCTGCGGCCGTCCGGCCGAGCGGCTTCGTGCAAAGCACCGCCTTGCCGGCCTCGGCGGCTGCCACGACGGTTTCCTCATGCAAAAAGTTGGGTAGTCCCACAACCACGATGTCGGTGGCTGCGTCGGTGATCGCCGCGTCCAGGTCGGTCGTCCACTCCGGGATGGCCCACGTGTCGGCGAACCATGCGGCGTTTTCTTCCGTGCGGGAAAAGACCGTGTGGATCCGATCGCGGCCGCGTCGTCCATGCAAGGCCGTGGCGTAAAACATGCCGATCAGACCGGTGCCGAGCAGGGTGACGTTGTGCGAGGGAGGCATGGCAGCGTGGTGTGAATCCGAAGGGCAAAAGCGGAGGCGGGCCGCTCAATAACGGTTCGGCCGTCGCATGGGGAGGAGCTGACGACCCGTTGGGAGAAGCATTGACAAACCGCCAGCGGCTCCATATCATGACGCAGTCGAATATATGTACGAATGTACGTACAATCAAGGCGGCACTACTCATTACAATCAGGTAGATGGAAGTAGCGGAGCTCAACATTGCCCCGGTAGCGCCGGACAGCCCGGTCCCATTGTATTACCAGGTCGAGTCTGATCTGCGCCGCTTGATTGAAGAGGGCGTGCTGGAGCCGGGAAATGCGGTTCCCTCCGAGCATGTACTCAGCGAGGGATACGGGGTCAGCCGCCACACGATACGAAAGGCCCTCTCGCGGCTCGCCGGTGATGATCTCATCGAGCGCAGCGCGGGCCGGGGCACGTTCGTCGCCCCCCAGGCCGACCCGACCCGGTTCTACCTGGATCGCAGCTTCACGCAGCAGATGGCCGACATGGGACGGACAGCCTCCTCGCGCGTGCTAGCTCTGGAGACGGGCGTGATCGGCGAGGACGCGCCCGAGGTGCTGTACGACAAGGGGGGTGCCCCGTGCCTGCGTCTGGTGCGCGTGCGGTTGGGCGACAACGAGCCTATCGGCATTCAGCATCACACCGTCGTGACCGAGGCCTGTCCGGATCTCGACCGGCACGATTTTGCGTCGGCCTCGCTTTACGACCTGCTCGCTCACGAGTACGGGCTCCGGATCAGTGAAATCCAACACACGATCGGTGCCGCCACCGCCGATGAGCGGCAAGCAAACCTTCTTGATATTGCCCCAGGCGATCCCCTGTTGGTCGTCCACACGGCGGCCTTCCTCGGCACGGGATCCGTCATCGAGCACACCACCAGCCACTACCGGGCCGACCGGTATATGTACAAGACCCGCCACACGCTGTAGGCGCGCCAACACCTCGTTCATCATCCCCCCCGCTATGACTGCCCCGAACTCGACAGATCGCACCAATCCGGCGCTCACCTACCTCCAGGCGGCGGAGCAGATCGTGCGTCACATCCGCGAGACGCAGCTCGACGCGATCGACGAAGCGGCCGACATCTGCGCGCAGACGATCGCCCAGGACGGCCTCGTCCACCTGTTTGGCACGGGCCACTCCCGCATTCCGGTCGAGGAGATGTTTCCGCGGCACGGCAGCTTTCCGGGGTTCCATCCGATCGTGGAGCTCTCGATGACCTACCACAACCAGGTGGTGGGGGCCAATGGGCAGCGGCAGGCCATGTTTATCGAGCACGTGGAGGGCCTCGGGAAGCGCATCCTCCGCAATTTCGTGATCGAGCCGCCGGATAGCTTCATCGTCTTCTCGAACAGCGGCGTGAACGAGGTGGTTGTCGAGGTCGCACTGGAGGCCAAGCGCCGCGATCTTCCGGTGATCGTGGTGGTGTCCAAGGAGCACTGCTTGGGATCGACGCCGAAGCACAGCTCGAGGCAGCGGCTGCCGGATGTGGCCGATGTCGTGATTGACAACGGCGCGCCGGGCGGGGATGCGGTCGTGGACGTCGAGGGTGTGGACGACCCCGTAGGACCGGCGTCGACGCTCGGGTACGCCGCCGTCGTCAACGCGCTGAAGTGCGGTGTCGCGGATCGCCTTGCCGATCTCGGCACGCCGCCCACCGTCCTCACGAGCAGCTACATTCTGGGCGCCGAGGCCTCCGAAGCGCGGTTCGAGGTCTGCTACGACGAGTATCGGGACCGGGTGCGCCGTGCCTATGGCGGCCAGCGAAGCTCCTCTTCGACCCCCACACCGAGCGATTAACCATGACAGATCAACTGGCGGGCAAGGTGGCGATCGTCACGGGCGTGGGGAGCGGCATCGGCCGCGCCGCCGCTCGGTTGTTCGCCGACGAAGGGGCCTCGGTCGTGGGACTCGACGTGGACGCCGAAAGCGGAGCGCGCGTCATGGAGGGTATTCGAGACGACGGCGGATTGGCCCACTTCGTCCACGCGGACGTCAGCCAGCGCGACGATGTTGAGGCCGCCGTGGAGGAGACCGTCGAGGCGTTCGGACGCGTGGACGTGCTCTTCAACGTCGTCGGCGTGAGTGGGCGCAAGTGGGGCGACGGGCCGGTCGCCGACTGCACCGAAGCAGCCTGGGATCGGGTGATGGACATCAACCTCAAAAGCATGTTTCTGTGCTGCAAATATGCCGTCGCCGAAATGCTCGAAACCGGGGGCGGCGCCGTGATCAACCTGTCGTCCGTGCTCGGGATGGTGGGGGGCGACGAGGACTTCGCCACGCACGCCTACGCCGCGAGCAAAGGAGGCATCATCAGCCTGACGCGCGCGATCGCCAGCTACTACGCGTCCGAGAACATCCGGGCCAACGTGATCTGCCCGGGGCTGATTGCGACGAGCATGAGCCGCCGCGCGCAGTCCGACGAAGGCATCACGAGCCGTCTTGAAGAGCTTCAGCCGCTGACCGCGTCCTTCGGCGACCCGGAGGACGTGGCCCAGGCTGCGCTCTACCTGGCGTCCGACGCGGCGGGCTTTGTCACAGGAACCGTGCTCCCCGTCGACGGCGGATGGACGGTCCGGTAGCGTGTGGTCTCGCGCCTTCTTCCAAGAACCCCATTTGCTGTTTTTGCTGGCCTCATGGATGCACCCACGACGATCGTTCTCGGGACCACGACAGTCGATCTGCTCCTCTCCGGGCTGGATCACATTCCGGTTCCCGAGGGCGATGAGTTTACGTCCGACAACTTCACCTTTTGCAGCGAGCCGCTGACCATGGTGCTGGGCGGGAATGGCGCCAACGCGACGTACGTGCTCGCCAGTCTTGGGGCGGCGCCCGCGTTGTGCAGCGCCATCGGCCGAGACCCGTTGGGCGCGATCGCGCAGGGGTGGCTCGAAGACGGGGGCGTCGACACCGATCTGCTCCTCCAGCCCGCGACGGCCGCGACGGCCACGACGACCGTCATCGCGGACGCCGAGCGGAACCGCCAGTCGTTCCACCACCCCGGCGCCACGGCGATTTTTTCGATCGACGACGTGCCCACGGGCCGCTTCGAGGCGGCGGACGTGCTGCTGATCACCGGGTACCAGCTGCTTGAGGGATGGCGTCCCGAGGGGATGGCGGAGGCGCTGCAGCAAGCCGCTCAGGCGGGCGCGACAACCCTGCTGGATATCGGCCCGGCCATCGACGATCCGCCCACGCTGAGCGAACTGACGCCGATGCTTCCGGACATGACGTACCTTCTCGCCAACGCCTATGAGCTGCGCATGTGCGTGGGGACTGAGTCCATCGAGGAGGCCGCCCGGCAGGTGGTGGATCAAGGCGCCCAGCACGTGGTCGTCAAGCGGGGAGCCGAGGGAGCCGCCCTCTGTGGACCCGACCGCTCGTGCGTGCAGGTGCCCGGGTTTGACGTCGACGTGCACAGCACGGTCGGCGCCGGCGACGCCTTCAACGCGGGGTTGATCCACGGCTTGCAGGAGGGGCGTTCGGTGCCTGAAGCGATCCGCTTTGCGAATGCCACGGCCGCGCTTGTGGTGGCCGCGCCCGAGGGGGTGCTGGGCGCCCCCGATTCGTACGCCGTCGAGCAGCTGTTGCAGAATGCGTCGTTGTCCGAGTCCTGATCATCCAGCGAACAAATCGCGCGCCATGAAAGACCGTCCCATCCGCACCACCGTTATCGGAAGCTACCCGTTCCCGTCCTGGCTGGAATTTGGGCGTCGCCATCTGGATGCGTTCGGCGCGGCCGACATCGAGGAAATGCGCGACGACGCGGTGATCGCCGCCATTCACGATCAGGTCGCGGCCGGGCTCGACGTGATTACCGACGGGGAGCAGACCCGGTTCGACTTCAACCTGTCGTTCTACGGGTACCTGGACGGCATCGACCGAGAGGCGGAGCCGTCGCGCAAGTGGGGGCCTCCGGCGCACGACCAGCGGCCCAAGCATACGATCACTGGTGAGCTGCGCGCCCCGGATGGGCTCGGCGCCGTGGGAGAGTTCGAGCGGTTGCAGCGGCTCGCCCCGGCGAATCAGCTGCTGAAGGCGTCCCTGCCGGGGCCGTATACCTTGAGCGGCCGGCTCATCCCCAACGAGCGGTATCCGGCCCGGTACGCGGTCGCCGAGGCGCTGCTTCCCATCGTGCAGCGGGAACTGGAGGCGCTCGTGGACGCCGGGTGCCAGGAGCTGCAGGTCGACGAGCCCAGCATGAGCTGTTACGCGTACAAGGAAGACACAGAGCGCATGGTCGACCTCTTCAACCGCACGGTGGAACCGGTCGTAGGCCGGTGTCGGCTGACGACCCACCTCTGCTTCGGCAACTACAAGGGGCACCCCGTCGGGCGTCGGCGTATCGATCCCATGATTCCGGATTTCCTCGACTTCAAGGCCGACGAGATCCACGTGGAGATGGCCAACCGCGAGTTTGCCGAAATCGAGCTCTTGGAGCACATCGCCGAGCGGAAGGACGTTGCCGTCGGCGTGGTTGATGTCAAGAACTACTACATCGAAACGCCGGATGACGTCGCCGATCGCATTCGCCGCTGCCTCGAATACGTGCCGGCCGATAAGCTCGCGGTCGCGCCGGATTGTGGGCTGAGCCAGACCGCCCGTTGGGCCGCCCGCCGCAAGCTCGCTGCCCTCGTCGAAGGGGCACGGCAGGTTCGTAATGAATTGTGATCATCGCCCGCGAGCCCGGCACGGCCCGTTGCCTTCTCATCGATTGCTGCTGCTACGCCAATGATTCCTGCCCTCCAAAAGGACGACACGCTCCTGGACGACATTGCCCGCACGGCCGACGCGCCTGACGCCCTGCACGCATGGTGGCTCGGGCAAAGCGGGTTCTTGGTGCGGATGGACGGGGCGTTGCTTCTCTTCGATCCGTATCTGTCCGACGCGTTGACGAAGAAGTACGCGGGCACCGACACCGAGCACATCCGCATGAGCGAAATCCCGATCCAGCCGGAGCGGTTGTCCGGCATCCGGCTGGTCACGTCCACGCATAACCACACGGATCACCTCGACGCGGAGACGCTGTTGCCGCTGCGCCAGAGCAACCCGGACATGCAGCTCGTCATCCCGGAGGCGAACCGGGCGTTCGTCGCCGACCGGCTGGGGTGCGAGCTAAGTTGGCCGGTTGGGCTCGACGCGGGCGAGCAGGCTCAGGTGGGGCCGTGGACCATCCACGCGGTACCAGCCGCGCACGACGAGGTGGACCGCGATGAGGCGGGCCGGTGCCACTACTTAGGCTACGTGGTCGAGGGCGCCGAGTGGACCGTCTTCCACAGTGGGGACACGCGCCTGTATCCTCGGCAGAAAGATGCGCTCCGCCCGTTCTCCATCGATCTTGCCTTCCTGCCCATTAACGGCTACCGCCCGGAACGTGGGGTGGCCGGCAACCTGTGGGGCGATGAGGCGGCGCACGTAGCAGCCTCTTGTGACATGACGTGGGTGGTGCCCTGCCACTACGATATGTTCACGTTCAACACCGAGCCCACCGATCTTTTCGAGGAGACGTGCACGGCGCTCGGGCAGTCGTACCGGGTGCTGCGGGGCGGCGAGCGGCTGACGCTGCAGCGCGCCGCGGACGGCGATCCCGTGGTGCGGCCTGGCGGTTCTTGAGCGCCACCGCGCTGCTTCCTGCGCTCGGATGGGGGCACCGATTGCCCCCGTGGGGGCGCAATTCGGATATTTCTTCCGGCGGCTTCGACGGCCGCTCCAGCCGCGCCGCCACCGGACAAGCGAATGGAAGCGCTCCCCCGCTCGGCAATGCAAAGAAACGGTGAGCGAAAGCCCTTTCGATTGGGCGTCGGGCGAACCAGACATAGCAGTTGGGATTGATTCAGGTGAACGATGTGCTCAACGATGCACGGTGCTCGACCAAGCACGGTGCAATGCACTCCTGAACCAATCCCAACCGTACTATGACAACGCGTAAACGTCTTGTTGCTACTACCTTCGCACTCTTCATGGCGCTCACGTTGGCGCCGAGCCTCGTGGCGCAGTCATCGAACGCGCCATCATTGAATGCGACGCTAGACGAACCAGCCGTCGAGGAAAGCGTTCCGCCTCGGTGGACCGCAGCCTTCGGGGAGCAAGCCCGCGTGCTGCTCCAAACCGGTGATATCGAGCGCCAGGAAAATGCCATGATGCTCATCCTCCAGTATGAGCGGCGTTCGGACCTGGCAATCGATTTCCAGCCCGCGGTGCCGGCCCTCTTCGACATCTACGAAGGCAGCGCCGATGACGGGCATCGCCTGCTGGCGCTTTCGACGCTGCAAGCCATCGGCGGCACGCCGGTGCTCAACCGCCTGGCCGAGCGGCTGCGGGAAAACCGTGAAGCGTCCGATCGCGTGAAGCGCCACACGATCCGCGTGCTCGCTGCGTACCTCCAGCAGGACAAAGCGGAGTGAGTCATCAGCGTGAGGACGCCCCACGGCCCGCCCTGGCTCTGCCGGGGTGGGCTTTTTTGTTGGCGGCGATGAGGCAGCCGGGAAGCCGCATGTGCTGCGGAGCGCCCCGACTCATCGGCGCCGCACCGAACGAGGTTTGGTCTCCGCCGACTCTCCTGTATATTACCCCAAGTTGCGTCCCTTCGTTTATGACGGAACGCGACCACGGACTGCAGACGGCGGACCGCGAAACCACGCTCATGTTGGCGGTCTGTCGTCCATGGTCGGCGGTCACGGGGGCACGTTGGGACGATCCTACAACTTGGGTTATACTGGTACGCGAGAGCAGCGACCGGCCCGGATGCAGCGGCCTTGTGACGTGCGGCAGGCCGACGCGGCGTGTTGCCTCCCTCCGAAGGTGCGAACCGGCTGATTCGAGATGGCCTGCATTGTTGGAATCACCACCGACCCGGACGCGCGCCGAGCGCACTGCCAGGACGAGTATCGCAATGTGGAGGCGTGGCGCGTCGTACTCGGGCCCGTCCCTCGTCTTCAGGCTCGGCACTCCAAGGAGCGGCTCGTCCGGCAGTACCGTTGCGCGGCCGCGGCTCCTGCGGAATCGCCCAAGCGACCGGGGGCCATGTGGTACGTGTACTATTTTGAACACGAGGGTAAATATTGAGCCGTGCCGCGGCCCGTCCTCCGAGAATCGACTGCGCCGCTCGACATGAACGTGGCCCTCGCTGGCGTGGAATCTTTCCCTCACCCCGGCGTTTTACTCTGGGGGAGTCGAAGCCCTGTGCATGCCATTCGATCAACAATCTGTACCTCGTCCCATGAAGGTGCGCTTGACGGCAGAGATGCTTCGCCTTCGGCTCGATCAGTCTGATGTCGATGCGTTGTCGGCGTCTGGAGCTGTGGGCTTTGCCCTCCCGCTCGGCCCCGACAGTACGTTGCGGTGCACCCTGAAGGTGGATGCAGCGGTGGATGTGATCCGCGCGTCGTTCGCACATGACGAGATCCTGGTGACGCTTCCGGCCGATCGGGCAGCGTCCTGGATGAAGAGCGATGAGATTAGCTTGGAGGGCCACCTCGACGCGGAGGAAATGTCCACGCACCTCCTCGTCGAGAAAGACCTGGGATGCCGACATACTGACGAAGAGGCTGACGCCGCGGCGTCCCAGACGTTCGATCATCTCCGCGAGTAGCATGGCGTCGTGAGTCACGTAGGCACGGTCCATTCATCAAACCGCGGCCCGGTCGCTGGGTTGATTGTGGCCGGCGGCAACAGTCGCCGCTTCGGGCGCGACAAGGCGCGTCACCCCGTCGCCGGCACGCCGATGATTGCCCGCGTGTATGATGCGCTCGGTGAGGTGGCTGATCCTGTCGTCGTGAGCGTCGGTGCGGGTGCGGCGTTCTACACGGATGTGCTCCCGAGCGGCGTTCCGCACGTTCGGGATCGGTATGCGGACGCCGGACCCCTCGCCGGGCTGGATGCAGGCTTCCGCTGGCTTCGGGCGCCGTGGGTGCTCGTCGCTGCGTGTGATATGCCGCACGTCACGCCGGACGGATTCCGCACGCTGCTTCGTTTCCGAGACGAACACACCGACGCTATCGTGGGCCGCACGCGTGATGACCGCTTGCATCCGCTGTTCGCCTGCTATCGACGCGGGCGTGTCCTGGAGGCCGTTGAGGGCTGCCTGTCAGCGAAGAAGCTCGCGTTGCATGCGATGCTGGAGCGGCTGGCCGTGCGCGCGGTAGCGATCCCGTCCCGCATCATCCACAACGTAAATCGCCCAGAAGACCTCGGTGGACCGTGACGAGCCTGTGCTTGGCTCCGCGATGCCGTCAGGGTTCGGTTGCGAGGTGGGACGATTCAGTCAGCCATTGAATCGGCACCTGCTGTCCAGGGGCGGGATCGGTCGCGTCTTCATCGAGATGGATGAGACAGTTTGCATCGCGCATGGACGACGCAATCCCGGAGCCCTGCGGGCCGGTTGGGCGCACTCGGAGCTGCGCGGTGTCGTTCACCCAGGCGATGCCCCGCGTGAAATAGTGATAGCCCGCCTTGGCACGGTAGCCCTCGGCAAGGATCGCCGTGTCGAGGGACGGGAGCACGGTTGCCCGGCCCAGCAGCGCCGCGAGGGCCAGACGGCCGTACACCTCGAAGCAGACGGCCGCCGCGACGGGGTTGCCGGGTAGTCCCAGGACAGGGCGATCATCGAGCAGGCCGAAGGCGACGGGTTTGCCGGGACGCTGCTTGACTCCGTGGAACTGCAGATCCACCCCCATCTGGTCGAGGACCTGGAGGACGAGGTCGTCGTCCCCGACAGACATGCCGCCGGAGATGAGTGTCAGGTCAGCCAGTGGGGCATGGGCCAGCGCGTTGCGGATCGCCTCCTTGTCGTCGGGAGCACGGTGCAGGTGGGCCCGACCGCCGGCGGATTCTACGCGCAGGGTCAGGGACGGGCCGTTTGAGTCCCGGATCTGCCCCGCGCCTGGCGTTTCGGCGGCATCGACGAGCTCGCTGCCGGTAACGAGGAGCAGCACGCGCGGACGCACCGCCACTGTAAGCTGCATGTGGCCCACTGAGGCCAATAGGCTGGCGGCGGCCGGGCTGATGATGGTGCCCGCCTCCAGCACCCCGTCCCCTGCGGCGAGGTCTTCGCCGGCCGGTCGCACGTTCTGGCCGGGGGAGGGTACGACCTCAAAGCGTACGCGCTCGGCGTCTGGGTCTGGCTTCGTGCGTTCCTGTCGGATGACAGCGTCCGCCCCAGCCGGGAGCGGGTGCCCCGTCGTGATCCGCGCGCACGTGCCTTCGGGAAGGACTGGAACGGCCTCGCCCCCTGCTATGGAAAAGGCGACGGGAAGCGACGTGCCTGGCGCGGGCACGTCGGCGGCGCGGACGGCGAACCCGTCCATGGCGGCGTTGTCGAACGGGGGCACATCGTCGGCGCTCACGACGGATTCGCGTAGCGTGCGGCCCCGGGCCTCCATCAGGGCGACCGATTCCGTACTCACCGGCGACACGTGGCCGCGAATCGTTGCGCGGGCCTGCTCGAAAGAAATCTCTGTCTGCATCGTCTGGTGAGGAGACCGGTCTAGGCGAGCGAGGGTTCCGGCCTGGGTGTGCTCACGCTTTGAAACAGTCCGGACCTACTCCGTCCAGAGGTCGTCCATGGCGTACGGGCTGCCGTCGATCGTCCAGATGGCGCCGTTCACGTAGCGTCTGCCCCGGTCGAGCTGCGCGATCTGCTCCATGTCGGCCTCGGTGAGCGATAGGTCGGCGGCGGCCAGGTTGTCCTTGATGTGGGCCGGCGTCACCGATTTCGGGATGACAGCCGTGTCGCGGTGGATGGCCCAGCTGATGAGCACCTGCGCCGGCGAGGCGTCGTGGCGTGCGGCGATCTCGGCAATCGTCGGGTCGTCGAGGACTACGGGTTCGCCCTCTTCCTTCAGTCGCTCGGGCCGGTCGGTCGAGCCCAGGGGCGAGTAGGCGGTAAGATGAACGCCGCGCTCGCGGGCGAAGTCGTACATCTTTGGCTGCTGCAGGTACGGATGCATCTCGATCTGATTCATCTCCGGCTTGATCCGCGCATTGTCGAGCAGCGAATCCAGCTTCGGAACGTTGAAGTTGGAGACGCCGATGTGGCGGACGAGTCCGTCGTCGACGAGCGCTTCCATCGCCTCCCAGGTATCCGCGATCGGGAGCTCCTCCAGCGGGATGAAATCATCCGGCGACTCGGGTATGCCGACGCCCTTCTTCAGCGCGATGGGCCAGTGCATGAGGTACAAGTCGAGCGCGTCAAGCTGCAGATCCTTCAAGGTCTGCTTAAGAGCCGGACGCACCTCCTCCGGCGCATGCGCATCGTTCCACAGCTTCGACGTGATCCACAGCGCATCGCGCGAGACCACGCCCTCCTCGAACGACTCTGTGAGCGCGCGGCCGACTTCGGCTTCATTCCCATAAATAGGCGCGCAGTCGATGTGGCGGTACCCGGCCCGCAGGGCAATCTTCACCGCGTCGTAGACCTCACCGGGCGCAGACTTCCAGGTCCCGAGTCCGAGGAGGGGCATGGCGTCGTCGTCGCGGAGGGAAAGCGTCTTCATAAGCAATGGATTGGACTTGAAAAATGACGACGTCGATAGCGATCGTGCCTTGCGAACCGAGAAGATATACACAGGATCGTTCGGGTCGATCCGCGGCAGGACTGTTCGCATCGGGCGAGTTACGTCATCGTATCGTGGCTGTTGCAGCGTCCGATTGAGTGGGGGAGGCGTGCCGCGAGCGGCCATCGGGTTGGCGCACAACCGAGGCCTACGGAAGGGCAAACGCCACGTAGGTGTTGCCGGGCGAAGGGGGCCGTCGTCGCCGGTGCGGTAGGTCCAGGCCACCTCCAGCGGGTCGACGTTCGCGCGGTTGATCTGGTCGAGCGCGGAGTAGTGCGTGTGATGCGGTCCGCCCCCGTAGGCCGTCCAGGTCTGGTAGTCCGGGGTGGTTCCATCGCCGGCGCCGCAGCCTGTGAGAAGAAAGCCGAGAATGAGAACAGGCAACCGATGAGCCATTGGGGCTGGTCAGGGATGGGCGGCATCACTTGCGGGGAGAGCGCGCCGGCCGGTCCCTCCACGGCGATGGCCGGCTGCCACGATGTGGCGTCGAAGTCGGCCGTGTGCCAGCTGGGTTGCTCCTTGCGGGCGTCGTAATGCTCGCCGTTGCGGATGCCATCGAAGACGATCGGACCCGTTGCCACCTGCCAGCCTTCCCCCGTCGCAATGCGCTCCCGCGTGCCGTTGGCGTAGGTGATTTCCAGTTGGGCGAGCAGTGCCGGCGGCGCGCGCCACGGCGCCCGGTCGAAGTTCCACGCCGAGCGCGTGTGCTGGTTGTACCACCCGGTACCGAGCACGACGCCGATCGCATTAGCGCCACGGCGCACCGGGTCGGTCACGTCGTAGGTGACGTATTTGACGCGACGGTCGTAGTGGGTCAGCACCGGGTCCAGCACGTGATCGCCCACCTTCTCGCCGTTGAGAAACGCTTCATAGTAGCCCAGGCCGGAGATGTAAAGGCGCGCCTGCTCGATGGAGCCATCGGTCTCAAAGGCGTGCCGGAACATGGGGGCCGGGCGCGGAGGTGGGCCTGGCATCGAGTCGGGGGGCGCCACGGCCGCGATCCACTGGGCCGACCAGTCGCTCGCGTCCTGCAGGCCCATCTCCCACCAGGCCGGGTCGCTGTATGCGCTCACGTGCCCGGCCTGGTCCCAGACGCGCACCTTCCAGTAGTAGCGCTGCCGGGACGTGAGCGGCGGCCCGTCGTAGCGCACATGGACGGACCGATCCGACGCGACCTTGCCGGTATCCCACACGTCGCCCTCATCGGCCGCCAGCGCCTCCAGGCTGCTCGCCACTAGAATCTGATACGCCGACTGCGCCAGGCCGCGCGCCGATGAGTCGGCAGGGTGTAACTGCCAGCTCAGCTTCGGCGCCGGCGTCTCCAGGCTGAGGGGCTGCTCTGCATATTCGGTACGAAGGGCTTCGGGGTCGACA
>CAYFRX010000015.1:7612-24147 GCA_964345515.1 uncultured Rhodothermales bacterium | reverse complement strand
CCCGGAAAACAAAAGCCGCACCTCCCTCAGAGGGAAGTGCGGCTCGTGCTAGCGGCTGGACCTGATGCAGCCGCGGCGTTGCACCACCTGCGCTCGCGCGTTTCAGGACGCCGAGCGTGCGACCGTGCTCACGGGTCGCCGGTGGCGGGGCTGGAGGGCCCTCTTAACGATCGTCGATTCTAGGTTGGTAATTTGGGACTGTGCGGATGATACGGTCGGTGGAGTGACACCCCTATGTCAGCGCCAGCCCCTATTTGTTTCGATCTGCAATCCAAAATCCGGAATCTAAGATCGATTCAGTCCATCATCTTGCGGAGGAAGGCCGGGGTGTCGGTGTCGTCCTTGCGGATGCGCTCCTCCCGGTCCTCGCGGTTCTTGAGGTCGTCGGCACGCAGCCGGCGGATGTTCGTCGCCTTTGCGCTGTCATCGTCTCCATCGCGGTCCGCTTCGTCAGAGGACTTCTCCTGCTTGCGGCGCGTCCGGAGCGGTGACGTGCGACGCTCGTAGGCGGGCGTGTCGAGCTGGCGCAGATTGTCCTCGCCCTTGTAGTGTACGGGCGAGTTCTCGTCGTCGAGCGGGACGCTGCGGCGCGAGGGCTCTTGCTGCTCCGGCCCGTCCTCGAAGCCGGTGGCGATGACCGTGACGCGCAGCTTGTCGTCCATCTCCTCGTCGATGACGGTGCCGAAGATGACCTCGACGTCGTCGCCGGCTTCGCGCTGGATGACGCTCGTGGCCGCGGTCGCCTCGCGGATGCCTAGCGACGGGCCGCTCGTGATGTTGACCAGCACGTTGCGCGCCCCCGCAATCGAGAGGCCGTCCAAGAGTGGACTGCTGATGGCCTCAATGGCCGCCTTCTCAGCGCGGTTTTCGGACGAGGACGTGGCCGAGCCCATGAGCGCCGTGCCACCATTCTTCATCGTCGTCTTCACGTCGGCGAAGTCGAGGTTGATGAGGCCGTGCACAGTGATCAGATCGGAGATACCCCGCGTCGCGTTGTAGAGCACCTCGTCGGCCTTGCCGAACGCTTCGATCAGGCTCGTGTCCTCGTCGGCGATGTCGAGCAGCCGCTCGTTCGGGATGACGATGAGCGTGTCGACGTGCTCGCGAAGCAGTTCGATGCCCTCGGTGGCCGTCTGCATCCGGCGCTGTCCCTCGCACTCGAAGGGCTTCGTGACGATGGCGACGGTCAGGATGTCGAGCTCCTGCGCGATGGACGCCACGACGGGCGCGCCGCCGGTGCCCGTGCCGCCGCCCATGCCGGCCGTGATGAAGACCATGTCGAAGTCGTCGATGGCCTGCTTGATCTCCTCGCGGCTCTCTTCGAGCGCCTTCGCGCCCGTGCCAGGACGCGCCCCGGCGCCAAGGCCTTTCGTGATCATGCGGCCGGCCTGGATCTTCTGGGGCGCCCTGTTTTCCGCCAGCGCCTGCGAGTCGGTGTTCACCGCGACAAACTCCACGCTGCCGCGGATGCCCTTCTCGACCATGTTGTTGATGGCATTGCCACCTCCGCCGCCGACGCCGACGACGCAGATCTTGGCTTCTTCGTTCGCGTCATCGTCGAACGAAAATCGTGAGCTAAATTCGTGATCCATAATGAGGTCCCTCCAGAGGTCTGTAGTTCGCTGAGATGCGAGGTGGCGCCTGTGCGTGGGATGAGCAGTCCCAGGCTTTCGAGCCACAGGCGCCGATCATTGTATTGTTCTTTGTACGTGGTCGTTGAGACGTTGCACTGCAACGTCTGTACGGGATGAATAGGGATGACGCCGAATGATGGCGCCCTGTCAATTACAGTTCGTCGAACCAGGATTTCATGCGTCCGGTGATCTTATCGATAAGCGTTTCGCCGGGCAGGCCGTCACCGCGGCTCGCGGAGTGCACGTCGGTGTGGAACGGCGCACCGCCGATCACCTCGGGCCGCATGCCATAGAGCACGAGCCCGACGCCGGTGGCAAACTTCGGGTCGCTGACCTCTTCGACGAGGCCCCCGCCCAGGCCCATCGGCCGGCCGATGCGCGCCTCCATGCCGAGCACTTCGGCGGCCAACTCGGCCGTGCCGGGCACCAGCGCCCCGCCGCCCGTCAGCACGCAGCCGACGCTCAGGTGGCGGGCGTAGCCGCTCCGCTTGATCTCGATGGCCGCGATCTCCAGGATCTCTTCGATGCGCGGCTGGATGACCTGCGCGAGCGTGTCGCGCCCGATGCTTTTCTCGGGCCGCCCGCCGATGCCCGGGATGGTGATCTCCTCGTTCGGCTCAGCCATGTCGACGAGCGCGGTGCCGAACTGCCGCTTGAGCTGCTCGGCCTGATCACGCATGACGCCCAGGCCCTTGCGGATGTCGTCGGTCACCTTGTCGCCGGCCACCGCGATCACGGCCGTGTGGCGGATCGTGTGGTCCTCGAAGACGGCGATGTCGGTCGTGCCGCCGCCGATGTCGATGAGCGCGACGCCCACCTCTTTCTCGTCTTCGTGCAGCACGCTGAAGGAGGAGGCAAGCGGCTCCAGCACGAGGTCGGCCACCTCGTAGCCGGCCTTCTCGATGCAGCGGTAGATGTTCTTCGCCGCCGTCACGAGCCCGGTGATGATGTGGACGTTCGCTTCGAGGCGGACGCCGCTCATTCCCACCGGGTCGGCCACGCCGTCCTGCCCGTCCACGATGAACTCCTGCGGGATGACGTGCAGGATCTCGCGGTCGGCCGGCATGGCGACGTGCATCGTGTCTTCGAGCAGCCGCTGCACGTCGTTCTGCGTAATCTCGCCATTGCGGTTCGAGATGGCGACGACGCCGCGGCTCTGGAAGCTCTGCACGTGATCGCCAGCGATGCCCACGATCACGCTGCGCACCTCGACACCGGCCGCGCGCTCGGCTTCATGGATGGCCTCTTGCACGGCGGCCACCGTCTTGTCGATGTTTACGACGACCCCGCGGTTCAGGCCGTGCGATTCGGACACGCCCATCCCGAGGATGTTGACGCGGCCCAGGTCGTCCTCGGCCGCGACGACGGCGCACACCTTGGTGGTGCCGATGTCGACGCCTACTATAATGTTTTCATTCATGGCTCTGGAGATTTAGAGTGAACGATTAGAGGGGAAGCAGTCAGCGCGCGGTGAGGCCCGCTGTCCGCTCCGCACCAATCGCAGAGGAGGTCTCTCTCGTCACAATCTGGCTGTCAAAACGGAGGTCAATGCGGGCGAAGCGCGTGTCGGGGCGCGGCCGTACGGCCTGCGTCCAAAAGGCCTGCAACCGGCGCAGCTTCTGGGCGATGTCGCCCCGCCCCATCTCCACGCGGATGGCGTCGTGTGCGCTCGTGGGGCGCGTGTAGAGCCGCAGCGTGCTGTCGGGCTGCACGGCGAGTTCGGCAACGAGATCGCGCGCGGCGGAGGCCGGCAGCGCCCCCAACACGTCGCGGACGGCGGCATGTGCGACGGGCTGCGTCGGCGAATAGGCATCGGCGAGGCCGTAGAGCAGCGGCACATCGTAGTCCGCGCTGTCGGGCAACGGCATGCAGAAGCCGTGGCGGTCCACGTAGAAGGCGGGCGTGCCATCGTCGGCCATGGCGAGTGCGGCCGGCGTGCGCTCCGTCACGCTGATGCGGAGCGTACCCGTCGGCAGCCGCATCGCGGACGCGTCCTGCACCCACGGGTGGCGGCGCACCCGATCGGCGATAAGCACGGGTTCGATGTCGTACAGCACGGCGCCGGTGTCCACACGGGCCAGCGCACGCAGCGCGTCGGGCTCCGCGTGCGTCGTGCCCACGACGGCAACGCGCGAGAGCGTCACCGTGGCTTGCCAGCGCCAGCCGATCACGCCGAGCGCCACGACGAGGACGAGTGCCCCCGCCATGGCGAGCCGGCGCGTCCACTGCTGATATGTGGATGATTGCTGTTGCATAAGATTATGGTGTTCGATTTCGTAGCGATATGGCGCGCGATGTCGCTACACCGTATGATTGACTTTTTCCTCCAGCTGTTCAAAGAACCGGCGGCCGTACCGCCAGATGTCGCCGGCCCCGATGGTGATCACCGTATCCCCCGGCTGGGTGACCTCCAGCAGATGTCCGGGCAGGTCCGTCTTATCCGGCACGTAGGTCACGTCGCGGTGGCCATATTGCTGGGCGAGATCGGCGATCAGGCGGCCGTCCACCCCCTCGATGGGCTTCTCCCGCGCCGGGTACACATCGGTGACCACGAGCACGTTGGCGTTGAAGAATGAGCGCGCGAAGTCCTCCTGGAAGTCGCGCGTCCGCGAGTACAGGTGCGGCTGAAAGACCGCCACGATCCGCCGGTCCGGCAATCCTTCGCTCGCGGCCTCGAGCATGACCTCCACCTCCGTCGGATGGTGCGAGTAGTCGTCGATCACCTGGATGTCATTCGCTGTGCCCACCTCCTCGAAGCGCCGCCGTACGCCCGTGAAGCGGGCAATGCCCTTCTGGATTTTCTCGAACGGAATATCGAGCTCCAGCCCCACGGCGACAGCCGCCAGCGCGTTCATGGCGTTGTAATGGCCGGGCGCGTTGACCTCGATGGTGCCGAGCTCCTCGCTCCGAAACACCACCGTGAAGTGCGAGGTCAGTCCCTCCAGCTCGATGTCCTCGGCGCGCACCTCGGCCTGGCGCGTCGTGCCGTACGTGATGATGCGCCGCTCGATGTCGCCCACGATCTCCTGCACGACCGGGTCGTCGATGCACAGGATGGCCGCCCCAAAGAAGGGCACCGAGTTCGCGTATTGGGTGAAGGCGCGTTTGATGTCACCGAGGTCGTCGTAGATGTCGAGGTGCTCCTCTTCGATGTTGGTGATCACGGCCAGCGAGGGCGTCAGGCGCAGAAAGGTGCGGTCGTACTCGTCGGCCTCGATGACGATGATGTCGCCCTCCCCGGCCACGGCATTCGATTCAAATGTGGCTACCTTGCCGCCCACGATGATCGTCGGATCGAAGGCACCTTCGGTGGCCACGAGGCCCGTCATGGTCGTGGTGGTCGTCTTGCCGTGCATGCCGGCGATGCCCACCCCGTACTTCATGCGGACGAGCTCGCCCAGCATCTCGGCGCGGGGGATGAGCGAGATGCGGCGTCGCTCGGCCTCCCGCGTCTCCGGGTTCTCCCCCGGATCGACGGCCGAGGAATACACCACCACGTCGGCCTCCCCGATTTGCTCAGCGGCGTGCCCTTCGTAGATCGTGGCGCCCAGCGATTCGAGGCGCTCCGTCACGTCGGTGGTCTCCAAATCCGAGCCGGTGACCCGGTACCCGCGGTTGAGGAGCACCTCGGCGATCGAGCTCATCCCGATGCCACCAATGCCCACCATGTGGACCTGGCGGATCCGCCCCAAAGCCGGTTGTCTGCGTCGTTCTGTTTCCATGTTATGCTACGTGTGATGCTGCATAATCATCGGTCGGAGGCGTTACGTCGTTGGGGCACGGCGGGGGCCGGAGGTCATGCCTTTGGTGCGCCGTGCCCTTACATCGGCGGTGCCTTCATCCCGGGTCGCGGCGATGGCCAGTACGTCTTCGGCGATGCGGCGCGCGGCGTCCGGACGCGCCATCTGGCGGGCCGCCGCGGCCATCTGCTGCCGCCGGGCCGCGTCGTCGAGCACCTCGGCTATCGCATCGACGAAGCGTGCGTCCAGCTCCGACTCGGGCAGAAGCTGTGCCGCACCGCCGCGTTCCATGCTTCGTGCATTCTTGGTCTGGTGATCGGCCGTGACGTTGGGCGAGGGCACGAGGAGCGCGGGCGTGCCCGTCACCATGAGCTCGCTGCACGTGATGGCGCCGGCGCGGCAGAGCGCGAGATCGGCCGCCGCGTACGCCCGATCCATCCGCTCGATGTACTGCATCAGATGCAGGCGCGGATGCGGCTCGACGCGATCGGCCAGTGCGTCGTAGTACCGGTTGCCCGTCTGCCAGATGACGTGCAGGGACGCGTCGCCGTCGAGCAGCATGTGCACGTGCCGTTCGAGTGTGTCGTTGAGCGCGGCGCTGCCGAGCGACCCGCCGAACACGAGCAGCACGGACGCATCGTCGGGGATGCCAAAATGGTCGCGGCCCTGCGTGCGACCCGCCTCGGTGAGGGTCGCCCGCGTCGGGTTGCCGCTGATCACGGCGCGGCGGGCCGGCACGTAGTCCTTCGCCTCCGGAAACGCTAGGTGGATGCGCGTCGCCAGATAGCTCAAGAGCCGGTTCGTGACGCCGGCGTACGCGTTCTGCTCTTGGATCACGATGGGCCGCCGCTGCAGCCATGCGGCGGCGAGCGCGGGGCCGGCCACGTAGCCGCCTGTGCCCACGGCCACGTCCGGGTCGAAGCCGCGGACGAGGTGCCAGCTCTGCACGAAACCCTTCAGCAGCTTGAACGGAAACTGCAGGTTGCGCAGCGACAGCGACCGCTGGAAGCCCGCGACCGTGATCGGGTAGAGCGAATAGCCCGCCTTCGGCACGGCCTGCGCCTCCAGCCGGTCGCGCGTGCCCACGAATGCAATCTCCGCCGCCGGGGCCAGCTCGCGGATCGCGTCGGCGATGGCGATGGCGGGGTACACGTGTCCGCCTGTGCCGCCGCCGGCCAGTAATATGTGCGGTGCGCGTCGGGTCATGCAAACGTGGACGTCAGATTCCAATGCAGGGGCGCACGGCCGTGCGCCCTTACGCGATACGATCTACAGATCGTGATGGATGATTTATGCGGAGGGGCGCGATTGGCGTGAGATGTTCAGGAGGACACCGATCATAAAGCCGGTGGTGGCCATCGAGGTGCCGCCGTACGACACGAGCGGCATCGGGAGGCCCGTGACCGGCAGGAGGCCGCTTGCCACCCCGGCATGGATGAAGCCGTACAGCGCGACCATCACGGTGAAGCCCACGCCTAGAAACAGCCCCAGCGGGTCGGGCGCGTTCCGCGCGATGCGCAGCAGTCCCCGGAAAAGCAGGATGCTGAACAGGAGCAGCAAGCCCACCGCGCCTCGGATGACGCCATACTCCTCGGTGACGATGGCAAAGATGAAGTCGTTGTACGGCGCCGGCAGAAAGTCGCGCTGAATGCTCTTGCCCGGCCCCACCCCCGTCAGCCCGCCCATGGCGATGGCGATGCGTGCCTGGTGGGCCTGGTAGCCCTCGGCCTGTCGATCGAAAACCTGCTCGCTCTGCGTGTTCGGGAAGAGGTCCATCCCGAGGTAGACCTCAATGCGCGCGGCTCGGTGGGGCGATCCCATCAGCATGATCACAGCGAGGCCGGCCCCCATTAGGGCGAGCCCGCTCAGTTGGATGAAGCTCACGCGCCCCACGAAGCCCATCAGCATCGTGGTCACCAGCACCACGAACGCCGTTGACAGGTCTTCCATGCCGATGAGGACCACCGTGAGCACCACCCAGAAGAGAAGCGGCAGAAACGAACGGGTAAAGCTCTTGATGTACGTCTGCTTCTGGGTCAACAGCACGGCGATGTACATTACGAGGGCCACCTTCGCCAGGTCGGATGGCTGGAAACCGAGCGACCCGACGCGGATCCAGCGCTCGGCCCCCCCGGAAGCGACGCCCACGATCTGCACGGCGAGCAGGAGGCCCAGCGCGCCAACCAGCGCCAGCTTGCTGAAGCGCGCCAGCGTCCGGTAGTCGACGAAGCTCACCACGCCCATCATGCCCAGCGCCAGCCCGACGCGCACGAGGTGCCGCCAGAGGAACGCCTCGGTGTTGCCGCCGGCCTTCGTCTCCGCCAGAAACGTGATTGCGCTGTACACGGCCACGATGCCAATGGCAGCCAGCCCGAGCACCACCCAGATGACGTACTTGTCCGCTGGGGCCTGCTCAGCCCATTTTCGTTTTATGGTCGATGCAACGTGGGTCATGGAAAGGGATGGAGTCATGTGCGCCTTGCGGCGCGTCACGGTTGGTCAGCGGCTTATTGCGTTCGTGTCACATGCGTCGCTGTGCTTCGCGTCACGTGGCTCGCTGCGCTCGCCGTCATTTGTTCGCTGCCGCTCACGTCATTGGTCGTCAGGGTCAGAAACCAATGACACGAGCCGAAAGGCGAGCACATGACCATCCATGACGCCAACGCAGTGCGCCATTCTACAAACTCATCACGAGGCGCCGGAAGGTATCGCCGCGGTCTTCGTAATTCTCGAACATGTCGAAGGACGCACACGCCGGGCTGAGCAGCACGGCGTCGCCGCGCTTGGCGATGCGGTCCGCTTTCTGGATGGCGTCCTCCATCGACGTGGCGAGGTCGCAATCCGGGGCGAGCGTGCCGATCTCGCGCAGCACCTTGTCCGCGCTCTCGCCAATGGCGATGACAGCCCGCACCTTCTCCCGAACGAGCGGCTTGATGGCCGCATAGTCGTTGCCCTTATCGCGCCCGCCGGCGATGAGCACGACGGGGCTGTTGTAGCTTTCGAGCGCGTACCACACGGCATTCACGTTGGTCGCCTTCGAGTCGTTCACGAAGCGGACGCCGTTGCGGTTGCGCACGAGCTCCAGGCGGTGCGGCACGCCTTCGAAACTCGCCAGGCTCTCGCGCACCACGTCGCTGCGCACTTCCATGACGCGCGCCGCTACGGCGGCCGCCAGCGAGTTGTACAGGTTGTGTCGCCCGCGAAGGGCTACGTCGTCGGCCTGCATAAGCGTCTCCTCTTGATCGTTGATGCGAAAAACAAGGGCTCGGTCGCGCAGAAAGGCGCCGGCACTCACGTCCTGCTCCAGGCTGAAGCCCAGCGCCGTGAAGTCGCGCTGTGCGGCGCTCTGCTGCACCTGCGCGCGGACGACCTCGTCGTCGTGGTTGTAGACGAGGACGTCGCCCGCGTACAGGTTCTCAAAAATGCGAAATTTGCTCTGGGCGTAGAGGTCGAAATCGTCGTTGTAGCGGTCCAAATGGTCCGGCGTAATGTTGAGCAGCACGCTCACGCGGGGGTGAAACGTGTCGATGTGGTCGAGCTGGAAGCTGGACACCTCCATCACCACCACGTCGTCAGGATCGATGTCGAGCACGTAGTCGGAGATCGGATAGCCGATGTTGCCGGCGACGATCACGTCGCGGTCGTGCCAGGCCGGGGCGGTGTCCACCGCCGTGCGGAAGACGTGTCCCGTGAGGCTCGTCGTGGTCGTCTTGCCGTTCGTCCCGGTGATGGCCACGATAGGCGCCTCAAAAAACCAGGAGGCGGCCTCGATCTCGGAATAGACGGCGATGCCGCTCCGCGTGGCCTGCTGCACGAGGTTGATGGTCGAGGGCACGCCCGGGCTCACAACGAAGAAGTCGGCGTCCAGCGCGCGGCGCGTGTGGCCGCCGAACTCGTAGTCGATGCCGGCCGTGTCGAGCAGGTCGGTGAGCCTCTCCTCCGGCGCGTCCCGCTCAGTCAGGAACACGTCGGCCCCGGCCGCCGCTAGCAGCTTGGCCACAGCCAGCCCACTCCGCGCGCCCCCGACGACGGTCACCTGCTTGCCTTGGATGTCTGATGGCGTCATGGTGCTTGGTTCTGAGGGTCAAGGTTGGAAAGTTTGAGGATTGCTGCAGCTCAACCTCCAACCTTTCAACCTGCAACGTTCAACGATTTATCGAATGCGGAGCGAGAGCAGGGTGGCGATCACGGTGAGCGCGGTCACGATCCAGAAGCGCGTCACGATTTTCGCTTCGTGCACGCCCTGCGCTTCGTAATGGTGATGGATGGGCGCCATCCGGAAGAGGCGTTTGCCTTTTCCCATCTTGCGGCGCGTGTACTTGAAGTAGCTCACTTGCAGAATCACGGAGACGGCCTCGGCAAAGTACACGAGTCCGAGCAGCGGAAGCAGCAGCTCCTTGCGCACCATGAGCGTCATCGTGCCGACGGCCGCGCCGAGGGCCAGCGAGCCCGTGTCCCCCATGAAGATGGAGGCCGGATAGCCATTGTACCAGAGGAAGCCGAAACACGAGGCGGCCAGCGCTGCGCCGAACACGGTCAGTTCGCCGATGCCGGGCAGAAACATCACGTCGAGGAATGTGGCGAGGTTGGTGTTGCCCGACACGTACGCCAGCACGATGAGCCCGAGCGACACGAAGGCGGTCACCCCCGTCGTGAGGCCGTCGAGCCCGTCGGTGAGGTTCACCGCGTTGGACACCGCCGTCATAATGAACACCGAGACGGAGATGTACACGAGCCATCCGAGGTCGAACGCGCCCGTCCAGGCCGCCAGGAAATCATAGTCGAGCACGCGATTCTTGAGGAAAGGGACGTACGTGAGTCCTTGGAACTCGGCCACCATCGGATGGAAGTAGAGCGTGGCGCCCACCACGACGCCAATGAACACCTGACTCGCAATCTTCGCTTTCGGCGGCAAGCCCTCCTTCCGTTTAAGCACGGTCTTGATGTAATCGTCTGCGAAGCCGACGACCCCCATCCAAGCCGTGGCCAGCATGGCCAGCCACACGTACATCCGTGCAAGATCGCCCCAGAGAAGGGTCGCGCCCAGAATGGCCATCAGGATGATGACGCCACCCATCGTGGGCGTACCGGCTTTGTGAGCGTGGCTCACCGCCCCGGCCGCTTGCCCTTCGCGCACCTGCTCGCCAATCTGCTTGCGCGCCAGCCACCGGATGATGCCCTGCCCGGCGAAGAGCGCAATCGCCAGTGAGGTCGCCGCGGCCAACCCCGCCCGGACAGTGATGAACTGAATCACCTGGAAGCCGGGGGGCTGGTAGAGCCGTTCTAAGTATTCGATGAGGTAGTAGAGCATCACGCGTGGGCATCTGGAGAAGCGGTGTAGATGCCTTTCATCTACACAAACATCTCTCCGAAATCAGGGGCGAGCGCTAAAGTATTGACGGGCTTTCTTGCGGTCGTCGAACGGGCGGCGGTCGGTGCCGATAATCTGGTACGGCTCGTGGCCTTTGCCGGCGATGAGCACCACGTCGCCGGGCGTGGCGCGCTCTGCAGCGACCTGGATGGCGTCGTCGCGATCGACCATCCACTCCGCCTCGTTCGGACGGTTCATGCCGCGGCGGATGTCGTTCATGATGGCCTCCGGCTCCTCGGTGCGCGGGTTGTCGCTCGTCACAATGACGTGATCGGCGTGCCGCTCGGCGATACTGCCCATCACGCGCCGCTTGGACGCGTCGCGGTCGCCCCCGCAGCCAAACACGCACCACAACGCCGCATCGGGCTTTTTGGTGGTGCGAATCGCTTTCAGGATGTTTTCTAGGGCATCGGGCGTGTGGGCGTAGTCGACAATGACCGTCGTGCCGTCGTCGAACGTCAGTTGTTCGAAGCGGCCCGGCACCGGCGGTGCGACTTCCAGCGCTTGCATCACTTCATCGGCGGCGTAGCCCAGCGCGCGGGCCGCGCCGTACGCGGCCGCCAGATTGTACGCATTAAACGCGCCGACCAGCCGGAATGAGCCCGTCATCCCATCGAGCCGCAACCGCAACCCGTCGATGCGATTGGCAAGCACCTCAACCCGGATGTCGGCCGCGGCGCTCATGCCGTACGACAGAGCGCGGGCGGGCGTGTCCGCGATCATCTGCGCGCCCGCCCCGTCGTCGATGTTGTACACTGCCGTGGCGTCGGATGGCAGCCTGTCGAAGAGTTTCTTCTTCGCGGCCCGGTAGTCCTGCAGCGTGCCGTGGTAATCCAGATGATCGACGGTCAGGTTCGTGAAGGCGCCGACGTCGAAGTGCGTAGCACCCACGCGCTCTTGATCCAGCGCGTGCGAGGACACCTCCATCACACACGCCGCGCAGCCCTCGTCCACCATGCGGCGGAGCAGCTGCTGTAGCTTCAGCGCGCCCGGCGTCGTGAGGGCAGCCTCGACGACCTCTTCTCCAATCCGCGTCTCGATGGTACCAATAAGTCCTGACTTCTCTTTCAGGAGCGTCAGTAAGTGATGGACGAGAAAAGCCGTCGTCGTCTTTCCGTTGGTGCCCGTGATGCCGATCGTCCGCAGCGTCTGCGACGGGTCGCCGTAGTACGCGGCGGCCGCCTCGGCGAGCGCCGTGCGGGAGTCGGAAACGCGCACGAAGGCGGTGCCGGGAAAACGCGATGACGCCTTCTCCGGCACCGCTTCGCACACGATGGCGGTGGCTCCGTTTTGAACAGCCTTGTCAATGAACAGGTGGCCGTCGGTCTCCATGCCGCGTACGGCGATGAAGCATCCGTCCGGCCCAACCGCCCGGCTATCGTCCGCCAGGTGGTCGATGGTAATGTCGTCAGCGCTGGGGGCGCCCTTGACGCCGATCAACAGATTCGTGCGGTCGAGGCGATCCAGCAGGATGCGTAGGTGCATGGCATTGGGGCCTGCACGGGGTATGTCTGACTGGGTGGTTGTAAGTATCGCTGCATGTGGCATGGGTGAGGTCAGGGAGCGTCCTCGCACCGCAGCACGGCGCGGCTAGCGAGCTGCGTGCCGGGGGCCGGCCACTGCTCCACGATGGTGCCGTGCCCACGCACCCGCGTCTCGATGCCGTGCTCGCGCAGCCAGTGTACGGCGGCCCGGGCGCTGAGCCCCTGGAAGTTAGGCATCGTCCCAGCGGCGGCGTCCGCCGCGCGCGTCTTCACCGTGGGGATGGACGCTGGGGGCGACCGCCGGTCGGGGTGGCGCTGCGTGGCGAGACGCTGCACGACCTCGGGGAACGTGCTGGCCCAGCGCCGCGCCACGCGCCGGAACACGGGGGCCGCCACTGCCCCGCCGTAGATGCTGGATTCCGGATCGCCGATGATCACGATCAGCGCGACCTGCGGGTCGTCCGACGGGAAGTAGCCCACAAACGAGGCGCGCGTGTAGTCGGGATCGTAGCTGCCGCCCACCGCGCGCAGCGCCGTTCCCGTCTTACCTGCGATGTGGAGCCCGTCGACGCGGGCCATCTCGGCCGTGCCGCTCGTGACCACCTGTTCGAACGCCGGCTGCAGCGTACGCGTCGTCGTGCGGCGGAGGGCGCGGCGCACCGAGTCCGGCTCGTGCTGCCACACCGTCTCGCCCGTCATCCGCTGCCGCTCCTCCACCACGTAGGGCTGCACAAGCAGGCCGCCGTTGGCGAGCGCCGCATAAGCTGTGAGCACCTGCAGCGGCGTCGCCGCCACTTCGTAGCCAATGCTCATCGAGGTGAGCGTCGTCCCGCTCCACGCGGACGGCTTCTTGAGGACGCCGCCCACCTCGCCGGGCAGATCGATCCACGTCGGCTGGCCGAAGCCCAGGTTGCGCGCGTACTGATAGAACGTCCCGGGGTCGAGCTGGCGCGCCGTCTTGGCCATGCCCACGTTGCTCGACACCGCGATCACGTCAGTGAAGCTGATGGTGCCGTGGGCGTGCGTGTCTTTCATCGTGCGCCCGTGGAAAACGGCCCATCCGTCACCCGTGTCGATCGAGTCGTCCATCTCCACGATGCCCTGCCCGACGGCTGCCGCCGCGCCCACCAGCTTGAACGTGGACCCCGGCTCGATGCGATCGGTGATGGCGCGGTTGCGGCGCGCGGCATCGGAGAAGGCGGCCGGCCGGTTCGGGTTGTACGTCGGCACGTTGGCCATCGCCAAGATAGCGCCACTGTGCGGATTCATCGCGAGCGCGGTGCCCCACTTCGCTCCGCTCGCCTCCACGCCGCGCTGGAGCTCCTCTTCGAGGATCGTCTGCCGCACGAGGTCGATGGTGAGCACGAGGTTCTGCCCGTGCTCCGGCTCCACGACCTGCCCGCCCACAAACGCCTTAATGCGGCCGCGCCGGTCGCGCTTCACGGCGCGCCACCCGGGCGTGCCCTGGAGATGCTCGTCATACTTCATCTCCAATCCGGCGATGCCCGCTCCGTCCGTGTTGACGTGACCAAGCACCTGAGCCGCCGTCGTCCCGTAGTTGTAGCGGCGCGCAAACCGCGGCGTCAGGATCACGCCGGGCACGTCCCACGCCTCAATGGCTTCGGCTTGCGGCTCGCCCAGCTCGCGGGCCAGCCGGACGTACTGCGGGCTACTCCGGTGCCGGACGCGCCGGCGGTATTCGGCGACCGGCGTCCCGGTCAGCGCTGACAATCTTTCAAAGAACACATCTTGTTTCGCGGTGAAGCCCGGGACCGTCGGGTCGAGAGCGAGATCGTAGCGGGCCGTGTTGATGGCCAGCGCACGACCGGTCCGGTCGAGGATGGTGCCCCGCATGGCCGGAATCTCGACGGTCGAGCGGGACTGCCGCTCACCGCGCGCCTGCAGTTCAGGGCCTTCGGTCAGGTAGATCCAGAGGACCTGACCGGCCACGAGCACAGGCAACAGGGTGAGCAGCGTCAGCACGCTGTACATCCGGGCCAGTATTTGATCTCTCGGTTCTTCCATCCACTCCTTGCTTCGGCAGACGCGGCGTCATTCCACTTCGACTTCAATGGTCGGGCCATACGCGAGACGCTCTTCGAGGCCCAGGGCCTGCGCGCGCTCGTGAATGGCAGCGGGTCCCGTGGCGCGGTCGAACGCCCCCTTCAGCCGGTTGTGCTTCAGATGCAGCGACTGGTTGACCTGCCGGGCCTCCTGCACGCGGGCCAGCAGGTCTTGCGTGGCGTGCACGTGGCCGACGTAGAGCGTGGCGGCGGCTCCGAGGATCAGGATGATAAGCACCATCCGGACCGTGGACACCCGCTCCAAAAAGCCTTCCGACCGCTTGTCGCGGCTCTCTTCATGGGAGAGGTCCTTCCACCCCGGCAGGGCCGTGCCGTGTCGCTGCCACTTCGTCGTCGATGCGGGACGCGATCGGCTCGTGCGCCGGGCTCGACGGGTGCGGTGGCGGCCCGAATGAGTGCGTTTTCCGCTCGATGTTCTCTTCATGACTCGGCCCTCCCGGCAACAAGCACAGCGTCCCGACTCGAACGGTGCGCAGGGATCGGCTGATACGTGGGAATCTGGCGGCGCACGGCAGCGCGGAGGTCGTCGGCCGTGAAGGGCTTGGCTACGTAGGCGTCGAATCCCGCGTCAAGAAATCGCTCCCGGTCGCCGGGGAGCGCGTGGGCCGTCACGGCCAGCATGGGCGTTCGGCGATAGGCCGAGTCCGAACGGAGTACCTCCAGCACGTTGATGCCATTGCGCTGCGAGCGCAGGCTGATGTCGATCAGAAAACCGTCGTACCGCGTGGCGGCTGCCTTCTCCAGCGCCGCCTCGGCGGTTGGCACCACGTCGGTGCGATACCATCGGCGGAGCGCGTACTCCATGAGAATGGCCGTCTCGGCGTGATCTTCCACGAGGAGCAGGCTTGGCCGATGGCTCGGCACGCGCCGCTTCGCGTCCTTACTATGCTGCGTCAGAATGTCGGTTGTTGAGTGTGTCGCTGATGGATGATTGGTGCGTGTGGTCATAGCACGTGACAGGCTCGAGTGTAACGTTAGTGAGTCTCCTCTCGAGGAGTCACGGTGGGGGTATCGGTCGATTGGAGGGTGCTTGGTGCAGAGGGATCCTTCAGCGCGGAGCGTTTCAGGCGCTCCATCTGCGCAATCACGTCTTCCACGTGATCGAGCAGGCGCTGACTGCGCGGCGGCAACGGCCGCCCGTTCCCCGCCTCGCGGACGAGGTTGCTGCGGAGCCGGTCGCGCAAGTCGTACCATGCGCTGAGCTCGTCGGCAATATTCATCGTGGCGTAGCCGTACAGGTTCAGGGAGTGTCAGGGGTTAGGGGCAGGCGGACCCGCGTCGGCGTTATCCCGGCGCTCGGCGATGCGCAGGCGAGCGCTCCGTGCGCGCGGGTTGGCCTCGGTCTCGGCCTCGGTCGCCCGAAGGGGCTTGCGATTGAGCTCGCGCCATGGAGCGATCAGGGTGCCGTACAGGTCGCGGACCGGCTCGCCTTCGAAGTTGCCGTAGCGTAGGTAGCGCTTGGCGCGCCGGTCCTCCAGGGAGTGGTAACTGACCACGGCGATACGCCCGGCGGGTCGCACGACCGATTCAGTCTGCTCCAGCGCACGCTCCAGCACTTCCAGCTCGTCGTTCACGACGATGCGAAGGGCCTGGAAAACGCGCGCCAGCGTCTTGACTTCATCGCGCTCGGGCACGGCACTGCGGATGACGTCGGCGAGCGCGTCGGTCGTCTCGATCGGCCGGGCCGTGATGATGGCACGGGCGATCTGCGGAGCGCGGCGCTCTTCGCCGTAGCGGTAGAACGCCTGCTTCAGCTCGTCCTCGCTCCATGCGTTGACGATCTGGTGCGCCGTCAGTCCGGCACGCGGATTCATGCGCATGTCGAGCGGGCCTTCCTGCTGAAAGCTAAAGCCCCGCTCGGCTTCGTCGATCTGATGCGACGACACGCCGAGGTCAAACAGCACCCCGTCCACGGGGAGGGCATCCTCGGCGTCGAGGAGAGACTCCAGGTCGCCGAAGTTGCCGTGGACCGCGCGGAAGCGGCCGGCCTCAACGCTATCGCGCAAGCGTTCGCGCGCAGCGCCCAGCGCCTCCGGATCCCGGTCGATACCGAGCACGCGCCCGGCCGGCGCCAGGGCGTCGAGCAGCGCGGCCGCATGGCCGCCGCCGCCCAGCGTGGCATCGACGTAGATCCCGCTGGGGTCGGTGATCAGTCCGTCTACAATTTCTTTCCAAAGAACAGGGGTGTGGTACGCCGTCGCGTACTGCAAGGGCGCGCGGTC
>CAYFRX010000015.1:0-7512 GCA_964345515.1 uncultured Rhodothermales bacterium | reverse complement strand
CAAGGGCGCGCGGTCGTCGCGGCGCGCGTCGTCATCGTCGTGCGTCATGGCATCCGCTCATCTACATCCCCATCACGCTTTCGGCGAGGGTCTCGTAATCTTCCTCCTGGTCGTCCAGATAACTCTCAAAGGTCGCTGGATCCCAGATCTCAATGTGATCGAACGCGCCGAGGATGAGCGCGCGGTCCGAGATATTTCCGAACTCGACGAGCGGCTTCGGGATGGTAATGCGTCCCTGCCCGTCCAGCGAGACCTCGTCGGCCCACATCAGGATGCGACGGACGAAGCCGCGCGCCTTACTCTTGTACAGGTTCAGCGCCTCGATCTCTTGCTCCATCGCCGACCAGCGGTCCATCGGATAGAGCGAGATACAGGTCTCAAGTCCGCGCGTGATGGTGAAGGTGTCTTTGGCCTCCGGATTCAGGGCACTCCGCATCTTGGCCGGGATAGCAACCCGGCCCTTACTGTCTACGGAATATTCAGCCTGTCCTTTGAAGGCCATGTGCGGCGTATTATGTCATTGCGACGCTACAGCGCCACAGGTTTACCACCTTGCGTGGGTAAGTATGGGAATATTCCCCACTTTTCCCCACGACCCCACAAAGTAGACCCACACGCCCCAATGTCAAGCCTGAGCGCCTAAAAACCCACTTTTTTTGGCGATTCGACTGATCTTCGGACACCAAACATGTAGCTCAATTTCCCACACATGTACAGATCCCCTTCTCGATTGAACATTATTTCACCATGTTCGATGCATAAGTGAAAATGTGTTCACCGTGCCGTATATTAGGGGTGTACACATATGTGGATGTACCCACGACCGCCCTCTTCTCCATTCGCCCCCTCCCTGTCATGCAACGCCTTACGCAACGTCAGGACGAAGCCTATGAGTTTATCCGCAGCTACCTGCGCGAGCACCGCCGCCCCCCGACGCTCCAAGAGATTGGCGACGCGCTGGGCATCCGTTCGACGAACGGGGTGTACAAGCTTTTGCAGGCGCTCGAAAAGAAAGGCTATATCGAGCGCGAGAAGTACGCGGCGCGCAGCATTCAGCTCGTCGACGACCGGGTCAGCGACCCCCTCGCGCGCGGTGGGGGACTGCCCACGCTGCCCGTCGTGACGCCGCCGCCCAGCAGTGAGCCGGAGCGGCTACGCGATCGGCCCCGCCGCCTGCTCTCGGTGGATGACCGGCTTTTCCCCCGCGGCTGTGACCCGGACGATTGCATCATCGGTCCGGCGGGCGACGACGGCATGAACAGCGACGGCATCCTGAAGGGCGATCTGCTACTGATCGAAGAGATGCCGTGGCGCGACATTCAGAACGGTGCGGTGGCCGCGTTCCTCGTGGCCGAGAAGCTCCAGGCGCGGCGCTTCGACTACGCCAACGGCCGCCTCCCCCTCCGCCCGGCGAGCCGCCACTACACGGAGGAAATCTTCCCGCCCGACACGCCGGAGTGCTACGTGATTGGCCGCGTCATCGGCCTGATCCGTACGTTCTGAACACGCGTTCAGAGCTCGGGGGTAGCGTTGAGCGTCATCTACATGCTGAACCCTCAACCCTGAACGCGAAACGAAAAACTACATCTCCGCGGAGGCCAGCGGCACTATCTTCTGCGGGCGGGCCGGCTGCGGGTTCTCCATCAGTCCGCGGTGCCGTGCGTACTCCGCCGCCGCCGTGATGAACGAGCGGAAAAGCGGATGGGGCCGGCCGACTTTCGTCTTGTACTCCGGGTGGAACTGTACGCCGATGAACCAGCGCTTCTCGGGCAGCTCGACGATCTCGATGAGGTCGGTGTCGGGATTGACGCCGGTGAAGCGCATGCCCTCTTCGCGCAGCTTGTAGCGGAGCACGTTGTTCACCTCGTAGCGGTGCCGGTGGCGCTCCTGCACCTTCGTGCTCTCGTAAATGGCGTGTACGCGCGAGCCTTCCGTGATGCGGCACGTGTACTGCCCCAGCCGCATCGTGCCGCCCTTGTCCGAGATCTTCTTCTGCTCCTCCATCAGGTCGATAACCGGATGCGTCGTATCCGGATCGAACTCCGTCGAGTGGGCCTGGTCCCATCCGCACACGGTGCGCGCAAACTCGATGATGGCGCACTGCATGCCGAGGCAGATGCCGAAGAATGGGATGTCGTTTTTGCGTGCGTAGCGGGCTGCGTCGATCTTGCCCTCAATGCCCCGATCGCCGAAGCCCGGCGCGATCAGGATGCCGGCTACGTCGCCCAATCGCTCGTCCACATTGTCCGCAGTGAGATCGTCGGAGAGCACGAACTTGGGCTCTACCTGCAGCTCATCGGGCACGCCGGCGAGGATGAAGCTCTCGGTGATCGACTTGTACGCGTCCTGATGCTCGACGTACTTGCCGACGAGCGCGATGGGCACGGTGGCCTCGGGATTCTTGAGCTTCTTCAGAAACTCGATCCAGTCGTCCAGATCCGGCGTCGCGTCGAAGCGCTGCTGCTCCTCCGCGTTGAAGAGCTGGTCCACTACAAACTCGCCGGTGCCCTCTTCCTTGAGCAGGAGCGGGACCTCGTAGATGGACTCGGCGTCGAGCATCTGGATGACGGCCTCGGGCTCGACGTTGCAGAAGAGCGCGATCTTGCGGCGGATGTCGCTGTCGAGCGGGCGCTCGGAGCGGCAGACGAGCATGTCGGGCTGGAGGCCGTAGCCGAGGAGCGTCTTCACCGAGTGCTGCGTGGGCTTCGTTTTGAGCTCGCCCGCAGCGCGTAGGTACGGCACGAGCGTGAGGTGGGCCGTGAGCGTGTTGCGCGGGCCGAGCTCGTTGCGCAGCTGGCGGATGGCCTCCAGGTAGGGCTGCCCCTCGATGTCGCCCACCGTGCCGCCGATCTCGGTGATGACGACGTCGTAGTCGCCCGTCTCGCCGAGCTTCAGCATCCAGTGCTTGATCTCGTCGATGATGTGCGGGACGACCTGCACGGTCTTGCCGAGGTACGCGCCCTCGCGCTCTTTGGTGATGACTTCGAGGTAGACGCGCCCCGTCGTCACGTTATTGGCTTGGCTCGTCGTCCGGCCTAGGAAGCGCTCGTAGTGGCCGAGGTCGAGGTCAGTCTCCGCGCCGTCGTCGGTGACGAACACTTCGCCGTGCTCGTACGGGTTCATCGTGCCCGGGTCGACGTTGATGTACGGATCGAACTTTTGGATGGTGACGCGCAGACCGCGCGCCTCCAGCAGCCGACCCAGTGAGGCGCTGAAGATGCCCTTGCCGAGTGAGGACGTGACGCCGCCCGTCACGAAGATGTATTTAGTGTGCACGGTACGCTGCGAATCCTGGTGGTCGATGGCGTGTGAAGAACCATCGTCAAGATACGGGCGTCAGGTCCTCCTTTCAACACGGCCGGTTGCTCCAACCATGAATCGGCAGCGGTCTTTCGATCAGAATCTTGCGAAGGCAAAAGCGCGGAGGGCTCGGGCCGCCCCCCGTCGCTCAGGCCGCTCACTGATTCACAAGATACCGAAGCAGATCCTTTGAGGTGATGATGCCCTGGATCTGATTGTCATCGTTAATGACGGGCAGGCACGAGATGGTGTGTTCGAGCAGGATGCGCGCGGCGTCTTCGATGCGCGCACCCGACTGGACCGACACTGGATCCTCCCGCATCACCTCACGCGCAGAGCGCATTAGCGTCTTGACGTCGCGCGGCTTCTCAGACAGCGTGTTGAGAAAGGGACTGACAGCTCGGAGCACGTCGCGATCGGAAATCACGCCGATCAATGCGTCCTCTTCGACCACGAGCAGATGGCGAAATCCGTGCTTGCGAAACGCGTCTTGGATTTCCATGAGCGTCACGTCAGGGGCAACAGCCTTGACGTCACAGCTCATGATGGAATCGACGGTCATTGGATACAGGGGTTGGTTTGAAGAAAAGCGAGAAAAACGAATGTGGAGCCTGAAGCGGGAAACGGTAAGGCGGTGGGAAGGGCTGGACGGTGCGTCATGCGGCCGCCCCGTCCGCGAGAAACGATGCGAAGTCGCGAGCGGAGAGTACGGGGCAGATCGACCGCCGAATCACGTTCTCCGCGACACTTCCCATGAAGGCGCGGTCGAGGCCGGTGCGCCCGTGGGTCGACATTACAATCAGGTCGCTGGGAACAGAAAACGCAATGATCTCACGGACCGGATGTCCCTCCTCCACGTAGGCCGCGGCATGCGTGCTGCTCACGCCGAGGCGGGCTAACTGTTCATCGAGAGCGCGCCGGGCGTGTGTACTCACCTCTGCCGAGCCGGTAGGCGCCACCTCCACGCCGTAGGCCAGCGGCACGCTGGCGTCCTCGACCACGTGCAGCACGGCGAGGGGAACATCGTACGCCTGCGCGGTCGAATGCGCGTATCGAAGCGCAGCCCGCGAGGCCTTCGACAGGTCTGTGGGTGCTACGACACGCTGGATGCGTGCGGCCTCGGCGTCTGCCTCAGCGCGGGCCGTCAGCACCGGACAGGGGGCGAGGCGAAGCACCTCCTCGGTGACGCTGCCCATGAGGGCCCGGCGCATGCCCCGGCGTCCTTCCGTGCCCAACACCATCAGGTCGATGTCGTGTTCGTCCCCGTATTCGAGGAGCGCCGGCGCGGGGGCCTCTCCCCGGACGAGCACGTGATGGACCCGCAGGCTCTCCGGATCGAACCCGCTCGACGCCAACGACGCTCGAGAGCGCTCTTTGAACTGCTCGCGGACGCGGTCGATGAGCCCAGCCGGCTCGTCGGTGGGGTTGAACGGATCATCGCCGCGCACCTTCACGCCCACCATATGTACAGTCGCATCAAAGCGCTTGGCCAGACCGAGCCCACGAGCCAGGGCGTGCTCGGAGGAGGTGGAAAAGTCGCGGGCGATGAGGACGTTCGCAACCATGAGGGATAACCCTGAACCATTGGCGCGTGGTGAGCAGTACGGAGCCCAGACGTTCGGTGCCAGCAGCTAGCTCGCCACCACGGGCCCGGCCTTGACGACCTCCAGGGACGCCGACGCGCGGTAGGTCTCGAAGTGTTCGTTGAACAGGCCGGCGAGCTTATCCGCGGACCGGTCGTATGCGGCCTTATCGTCCCACGTGTTACGCGGGAGGAGGATATCGCTCGGCACATTGGGGCACGCGGTCGGAATCTCGAACCCGAACACGTCGTCGGTCTCGGTGGGCACGTCGTCCAAGCTGCCGTCGTGGATGGCATCGATGATGGCGCGCGTGTGCTCCAGCGGCATGCGGTGGCCCGTGCCATACGGCCCGCCCGTAATGCCCGTGTTCACGAGCCACGCCTTGGCATTGTGGCTGCGCATCTTCTCGGCCAGCATCTCGGCGTACTTGCTGGGCGCCCAGACGAGGAACGCCGCCCCGAAGCACGCGCTGAACGTGGCCTTCGGCTCGTGGACCCCCATCTCCGTGCCGGCCACCTTCGCCGTGTAGCCGCTGATGAAGTGGTACATGGCCTGCTCGGGCGAGAGCTTCGCCACCGGCGGCATCACACCAAACGCGTCGTACGTCAGAAAGATGATGTTCTCTGGATGGTCGGCGACCGCCGGCATCTTGGCGTTGTCGACGTATTCGAGCGGGTACGAGGCGCGCGTGTTCTCGGTGATCGACGTGTTGCTGAAGTCGACTGCGCGGGTCTCCGGGTCGAACACCACGTTTTCGAGGACGGTGCCATAGCGAATCGCCCGGTGGATCTCCGGCTCCTTCTCCGCGGAGAGATCCACCGCTTTGGCGTAGCAGCCGCCCTCAATATTGAATACGCCCTCTTCGCTCCAGCAGTGCTCGTCATCGCCGATGAGCTGGCGGCTGGGGTCGGCCGAGAGCGTCGTCTTGCCCGTGCCGCTCAGGCCGAAGAAGAGCGACACGTCGCCCGTATCGCCTTCGTTGGCCGAGCAGTGCATCGACAGCACGCCCTGCTTGGGCATGAGGTAGTGCATCACCGTGAAGACGCCTTTCTTCATCTCGCCGGCGTACTCGGTGCCGAGGATGACCATCTCGCGCTCCTCGAACGACAGGTCGACACTCGTCTTCGAGCTCATGTGCTTCGTCTGCCGATTGGCCGGAAACTCGCCCGCATTGTAGATGATGAAGTCCGGCTCGCCAAACGCAGCCAGCTCCTCCTTGGAAGGGCGGATCAGCATGTTGTGCATGAAGAGGGCGTGGTAGGGCCGCGTGCAGATGATGCGCACCTTCAGCTGATACGCAGGATCCCACCCGGCGAAGCCGTCCATCACGTAGATGCGCTCGCGCGTGTTGAGGTAGTCCTGGGCACGCTCGCGGTTGATCTCAAAGGTGTGGGCGTCGATCTCGATGTTGATCGGTCCCCACCAGATGTTGGCTTCGCTGTCGGAGTGGCGCACGATGCGCTTGTCGGCCGGGCTGCGGCCGGTCTTCGCGCCGGAGCGGATGCGCAGCGCGCCGCTGCTCATAATCGCCGCCGTCTCATCGTAGTGGATGGCCTCCTCATAGAGCCGCGCCGGGTTGGCGTTGCGTACGATGTCGTCGATGTCGATGCCGTAGGGGGAAAGGTCGAGAGGGGACATGATGGAGATTCGGTTTCGGTGGACGAACAAGCGTGTAGTGAGAGAATACCGCGGACCGGGGCGATGCACAACGGCACTGCTGCGACGTTCCTCGTGGGTACACCTTGCATTCGACCGTAAGCGATTCCCCTACGCTCCAGCGGACGGGGGCTTCCGGGCCACCACGAGCAGGCCGGTGCCGGTCGCATTGGGGTGCTCCATGTCTTTCGCATTCAGGTACGCCCCGAGCGGAAGGGCCGCCACATAATACAGCGGCAGAATGATGAGCGCGGCCCACGTCGCACCGAGCATCTGCATGGGCCACTTGATGAGCCAGCGCCACGCCCGCGACCCGTGTGGTCCGTACGTGTAGAGGCTCCGGATCGGTTCCAACCCGGCATCGCGGAGCTTTTCCTCCAGCGCCTGTTTATTGTACCCGTCGCGCACGTGCTCTCCGATGAAGCTCTCGTCGGCATCGTCCTGCACGTCGGAGCCGCCCTGATCCGAGGGCGTGTTGATGATCACGTGGCCGCCCGGCTGCAGCACGCGTTCGAAGTGGCGAAAGACGGACCGGTCTTTGGCAATGTGCTCCATGACATCCACCGACAGGATGAGGCCGAACGGCCCCTCGGCCTGCAGGTCGGTCAGATCGTCCCAGGCCAGCGTGACCTGATCCCGTTGCGGCGTCTTCTCAATGAAGGACTGCGCCCGATCGAGATAGTCCTGCTTCACGTCGACAGCATGGACGCGCGCGTTTGGGAAGGTGCGCGCCACGAAGTAGGCGTACTGGCCAAAGCCCGTGCCGGCGTCGAGCACGCGGATCGGCTGATCGGCGTCGTGCGCCCCGAGCAGCCGCCGCACCTCGCGTCGCACGTACCACGCGCGCAAGAAGAGCACGTTCAGGAGGCCATAAAAGAGCCGCTGCAGCACGGGGTGTTGGCTGAAGAATCGGCCCAGCCGGTCTTTGATGGGGTCGTATTTCATATTGGATGCTGGCCGGTTACAGGTTTAC
>CAYFRX010000014.1:10882-24456 GCA_964345515.1 uncultured Rhodothermales bacterium | reverse complement strand
AACCTTCAACCTGCTAACCCTCTACGCAGAACGTGAGGCCATCGTAGCCGAGGTTGATGCCGTCGGGGAAAGACGCATCCGCGTCGGCGTGGCGGACGTTGTGTGTCATGTGGATGAAGAACGTTTGCCGCGCGCCGATCTGCTGCGCGACGGCTACAGCCTCGTCGAACGAGAAGTGCGTGGGGTGTGAATCCGGGCGGAGCGCGTCGAGGACGAGCACGTCGAGGTCATCCAGCTGCTCGAACGTGGCATCGGGGATGCGGCTCACGTCGGTCAGGTACGCGAAGCGGCCGATCCGGTAGCCGTACACCATGAGATCGCCGTGGTAGAGTTCGAGCGGCGCGACGCGCACGGACGCGGCCTCCCCATAGCGGCTGTGGACGCGGAAGGGCGCATCGACCTCGTGAAGCGTGACGCGCGGCGCGCCGGGGTAGCGATCCTCGCCAAAGATGTAGTCGTAGTTGCGCCGCAGTTTCGCGACCGTGTTCGCGCTGGCATAGCAGGGGAGCGGCGCCCGGTTGCGGAAGAAAAACGGCCGCAGGTCGTCCAGCCCCACGATGTGGTCGAAATGATAGTGTGTGTAGCACACCGCATCGATGCGCTCCAGGTCTTCGCGGAGCGCCTGTTGCCGGAAGTCGGGCCCCGTGTCGATGAGCAGGCCGAGGCCGTCCACCTCCAGGTAGCACGAGCACCGGGTGCGCGTGTCGCGCGGGTCGCCGGACTGGCACACGGCGCAGTCGCACCCGATGACAGGGACCCCCGTAGAGGTGCCGGTTCCGAGCAGGGTGACTGTCATGGGCGGGCCGCTCGCATCATTCGGCATGCGCAGACTCCTCGGCGCGCTCGCTCGGCGGCGCCGCGTCTTGTTCGGCCCACGTCGCCTCCAAGGCTTCGCGAACGGCCGGTTTCAGGTAGACGGTGTCGACCGGCACGTCGCGCAGTGCGTCAGCGAGCACCACGAGTTGCGTTTCGGGCAGGTGCCGCTTGTTGAGCATGATGAGCTCCGTGTCGCCTTTCTGACAGCGACCGCCGCGGAAGTTGCCTTTCTCGCGCCGCACCTCAAACCCGAGCCGCTCTGCGGCCTGCTCCAGTTTGTCAACGATCTGCTTGGTAGTCATAGGAGTCCAGAAATGACGAGAAGCGCGATTGGTTTCGGCCGAGCGGGCGTGGTGGCGGCGCGGCACGCCCGGCCGACCGTGGCCGCAGCGCCTTTCCCAAGCACAGAAAAGCCACGCCCAACGGGTCCGGGCGCGGCTTCTGCTAGCCGGCTGCAAGCAAGTGAGGAACGGGCTCAGGCCGCTGCGGCGCGTTGCTGAAGCGTCTGTCCCGTTCGCGGATTCACAAAGCGATATGCGAGCGGAGACAGCGAGTCGTCCTTCTCGATGTGCACGCGCACGAGATGGTTCATGAACCAGCGCGTCGGACAGCTCGGCACGGGGCGGCTCAGAAAGGCCGCCGTGAACGGGTGCACGCGTAGCGTCACGGCGCGCCGGTTGCCGTCGGCCGCGTACTGTTGAATCCACTGCTCGATGGAATCGACAAACTCCGTTGGCGGCTGGACCGCCGACTCAGCGTCAGGCGCCTCGTCACGGGCCTCATCGCGCTGCTGCTGGCCCTTGCGCTGCTGCTGGGCCTTGCGCTCATCGTCGCGCGCTTGTGCCGCGGCCTGCATGGCCTCGTCCAACTCGCGCTTGAGCCGCGAAACCTCCTTCTTCAGCTCGTGCACCTCATCCGGCGGGCTGTCCGCCGACTCGGCCTCGCGCTTCCAGCGCTGCACCTCATTGCGCAGGCGTTGCACTTCGGCCTGCTGCTGCTTGACTTGATTTGAAAGCTCTCTTGTGCGCTCGTCGGAGGCGGCAGGCGTTCCATCGCCCCGCGAGCCGTTGGACGAAGAGAACGTCGTCGTGATGCTCGGGCGCAGGCGCTGCCGCGTAATCTCGGCGAGCCCAAAGTCACTCATCGGAAGGATCTTCGTGACCGCGCGGTCATCCTTGAAGCCCTTCTTGAGTTCCTTGTGCACCTTCTTGCGATTCCTGTTTCTGCGCAGATCGATGAAGTCGATCACGATGATACCGCCCAGGTCGCGCAGGCGAATCTGATGCGAGATGACGCGCGCGGCCTCCAGGTTCACCTTCAACGAGTTCTCCTCCTGCGACATGCCGCGGCCCGACCGGCCCGAGTTCACGTCGACCACGTGCATGGCCTCGGTCTGCTCGATGTACAGGTAGCCGCCCGAGGGCAGTTCGATGCGGTCGCGGAACGCTTTGTCGGCGCCCGACTGGATGTCGGCCGCCTTGAAGACCGGCTCGGAGCCGTCGTGTAGCTCCACCGTCGAGGCCATCTTCGGCGCCACGGCGCGGACGTAGCTCTTGACGCTGTGGTACAGCGCCTCGTTGTCAACGAGGATGCGGTCGTAATCGCTCGAAAACTGGTCCCGAATGATGGATGAGGCCATGTCGACGTCCTCGTGCACCAGCGCGGGGGAACTGGGCCCCCGGGCCATGCGCTTCTCGATGCGGTTCCACCGCTCAACGAGCAGCTTCAGGTCGGTGTCGAGCGACTTGGCGTCCCGCCCCTCGGCCACAGTGCGCACGATGGCGCCAAAGCCGTCGGACACGAGACTTTCCGCCAGGGCCTGCAGGCGGCGGCGCTCCTTCTGCTTCGTAATCTTGCGCGAGACGGCGATGTGCGAGGCCAGCGGCATCAACACCAGAAAGCGGCCGGCCAGCGTCAGGCTCGTGGTGATGCGGCTGCCCTTGTTCGAGATGGGTTCCTTCGTGATCTGCACCAGCAGATCCTGACCGCGCTTGAGCAGCTTCGACGGGTCGCTCTCGCTGTCCACCAGCTTCTCGATGTTCATCTTCGCCACTTTGGGCGCGCTGTGCTTCAGAAACTCGAGGATCGCGGGGAGATTGTCGGAGAGGTCGGAGAAGTGGAGAAACGCATCCTGCTCCTGGCCAATGTCGACGAAGGCCGCCTGGATGCTCGGCATTACCTTCCGCACGCGGCCCAGATAGATGTTGCCGATCGTCCGCTTATTCTCGGGATTCTCGATGTACAACTCCGCGAGCTTCCCGTCCTCGACGATGGCAATGCGGGTTTGGTTTTCTTCAGCGTTAACAACAATTTCTTTGGACATAGCGAATAACTGAGTGCCGGCCGTCCGGGGCCGCAGCAATGAGGCGACCGCCCACCCGCGGGGTAACCAGAAAGCGGATGTTCCGCCCGTCGCGGATCACCGGCCGCGCGCCATGATGCCGCGCGCCATGATGGCGTCGCCGCGGACGATGGCGCCCTTGCGCGCTGCGTTGGAGCAGCGGCTGCGCGGTGGCGCGGTGCGACACCGCCCGGGATGCACGTCGTCTCGCGGCCCGAATGCCAAAGCACTCATTGATCGTGAGAAAGAGCATGTGCAAGGGACCCACCGTGCCCTCGGGGCCGGTGGGTAAAGGCCTGTTGGCATTGGCGTTCGGCGCCGGACTCCTGGACCCACCATCCAGGCGGTGTGTCGATCACAGCGCCTGGGGCGCGGGGAATCCCCGCGCCGGTGGTACAGGGCCGAGGCCGTGCCGAAGGAGCAATCCGCTACCGAAGCGGCGTGCCCTCAGAGCGGCACGAAGCCGTATGCCGGGGCCCTCCCTGTTGGATTCTTGTAAATTCGAATGCCGTGAGGCATGTCATAGTTATCGTCTTGCGTGGCCAAATGATCCCGCCCTCCATAAATCGCTTTGATAGAAATTCTTGCAAGGGCTGCTGTTTGTTTCCTTTCTTTGAAGTGGATGTGCGTGGGTTTCGGAGGCGCTTCCTGCCGAGATTGAAACGTCGAGAGGAATAATGGCACGCACCTTCGTAGATGCATCCAACGTCTGCGCTGCAGTTCCCGGGTTGAGGAGGCCCGGCCGCACCGAGCATCAACCGCGGCGAGCATCAAACATGTAGTGCCTCTAATCCTTTATGCCTACGGATGGACACAAGGAGCGCAAGCGGTACCGTCAACGCGGACGCACATTGCATCCTGGTGCCCGGCCGGTTTGCTCTTTCGCGCAGTAGGGGACGTACCACCGATTCTGCATACACGATATTTTACACTCAAACGAAGAGGGATCATGTCGGATCACGTGAAGACATCAGAGCAGAAAGCATCGGACGGTGTCGTCAAGGCGCCTGGACTGAAGGGCATTGTCGCGCTGGAGTCGGAGCTGTCGTTCATCGGTGGCGAGAAAGGCGAGCTCATCTACCGTGGGTATGACATCCGCGACCTCGCCGAGCACGCCTCGTTCGAGGAGGTGGTCCACTTGATGTGGGAGGGCGAGCTGCCGACCCAGTCCCAGCTCGACGCGCTTCATAGCAAGCTCCAGGCCGCCCGCGAAGTCCCTAGCGAGGTTATTGAATTCCTCCGGCAGGTGCCCGACGATGCTCATCCCATGGCCGTTTTGCGTACGGCCGTCTCCGCGCTCGCTCACTTCGACGAGGAGACCGAAGACACCTCGCGCGAAGCGAACCAGCGGAAGGCCATCCGGCTGCTCGCGCGCATGCCCACCTGCATCGCCGCCTTCGCGCGTCTGCGCAGCGGGAAGGAGCCCGTCGCGCCGCTGGAGGACGGGTCGACGGCGCACAACTTCCTGTACATGCTCAACGGCGAGGAGCCGGGCGAAGCGGCCGAGGAGACGTTCGACGTGTGCCTCGTCCTGCACGCCGATCACGGACTGAACGCCTCCACCTTCACCGGGCGCGTCATCGGCTCCACGCTCTCTGACATGTACTCGGCCCTCGCCGGCGCCATCGGGGCGCTTAAAGGCCCGCTGCACGGCGGGGCCAATGTCGAGGTGATGAAGATGCTGAAGGCCATCAACGAGTCGGACAAGGATCCGGTGCGGTATGTGAAGGACCGCCTGGAAGCCGGCGAGCGCATCATGGGCTTCGGGCACCGCGTGTACAAGACCATGGACCCGCGGGCCGACATCCTGCAGCACATGGTGGAGGCGCTCAGCGAAGAGCGCGACGCACGCCACTGGTGCGAATACCAGATGCAGATCCTAGAGACTATGCAGACCGAGAAGAACATCGATCCCAATGTCGACTTCTTTAGCGCCTCCGTGTACTACATGCTGGGCATCGACATTGATCTGTTTACGACCATCTTCGCGCTCAGCCGCACGACCGGCTGGACGGCGCACCTGCTAGAACAGTGGGCCGATAACGACCTCATCCGGCCCCGTGCCGAATACGTGGGTCCCCGCGGGAAAACCGTGAAGCCCATCGCGAAGCGGTAACGGCTCATTGGGCATCGGAGCGCCGCGTTACGGCCTGCCCAGCTTTCAGATCGGATTGAAACTTTCGTCTGAAGCGCGTCATATGAGCACTGCGCTGCGCAAGGGATGTGTGCACCATGTCTCTGTGCGTCCATCACTCTAAACCATCTGTTTTATGGCTGTCGAAACCGTAGAGCGTCCTGAGGCCAAAGAAGTGGCCCAAGAGGTGCAGACTGACACAAGCCGTTTCCAGCGCTATCGCGTTCGTACCGGCATGTTCGCCTGGATGGCGCACCGGCTGAGCGGCGTCGCGCTGGTCGCCTACCTCGTCGTGCACATCTGGGGCCTCCGGGCACTGACCGATCGCGAGGCGTTCAACGCGCTCATCGCGGAGTACCACGCGCCCATCTTCAAGGTCGGCGAGTTCCTGCTGCTCGTGGCCGTCGCGTACCACGCGATGAACGGCCTGCGCATCGTGCTCATCGATTTCCTCGGCTGGAGCCCGAACCAGAGCAAGCTGTTTTGGACACTGGGCGCCGTGACGGCCATCATCATTGCCGTAGGCGGCTACCCTTCGATCTACGCGCTCGTCAACCACTACTTCGGGGCGTAAGCCTCCGCAACCCCCACATACCATGGCCAAGAAATCAAACGCCATCAACTGGTTTCTGCATCGGATCACGGGGACGTTTCTCATCTTCCTCCTGATCACCCACTTCTGGGTGCAGCACTACGATCATCAAGTAGCCTCGGTGACAACGGATGTGGTGGTCGAGCAGGGCGCCATGCCAGACTACCCGGCCGAGGCCGAGGAGGCCGTCCGGAAGCGGTTGGGCGACCCCAGTGCAGAGGTGACGCCGTACGACGTGGTGATGCAGCGCCTTGCCGATCCCGTGTACGCCGTGCTCTGGAAAGGCTTCAACATTCTGTTTTTGATCACCGCGCTCCATCACGGATTTTACGGGCTCAACAACGTGCTTACCGACTACATCCGAAACGACATGGGGAAGATCGTGGCGAAGACCTTGTCGTGGTCGCTTGCCTTGGTGCTGCTCGTGATTGGCCTGTACTCCGTGATTACGGCGGGGTGGTGACGGCTCCTTCGGTGTGGCATAAGTAGTCATGCGTTGTCATATGCTCGCTGCGCTCGCGTCATAGAGGTGGCACCCGTTGGAGAACAAAAAATGACAAGACATGGCCATTATACGACGTTGGCGAGGCGAACACATGACGGCGAGCGCCAGGACGGCCTATTTTCTTCATCGACGTAACAGCTTGTAATCACTATGACTTTCAATCACGACGTAATCGTCGTTGGAGCGGGCGGCTCCGGCTTGATGTCAGCCTTGTATGCAAAAGAGGGCGGCGCCGACGTGGGCGTCATCTCGAAGCTGCACCCGCTGCGCTCCCACACCGGCGCGGCGCAGGGCGGCATCAGCGCGGCGCTCGGCAACGAGGAGGAAGACCACTGGCTGTGGCACGCCTTCGACACGGTGAAGGGGAGCGACTACCTCGGCGACCAGGACGCGATCACGGCGATGTGCCAGGACGCCCCCCGCACCATCGTGGAGCTGGAGCAGTACGGCGTGCCATTCAGCCGCAACGAGAAGGGCAAGATTTCGCAGCGCCGCTTTGGCGGGCACACGCGCAACTTTGGCGAGGCCCCCGTCCGCCGCGCCTGCCACGCCGCCGACCGCACGGGGCACACCATCCTGCACACGCTGTACGACCAGTGCACGAAGCAGGGCGTGCGCTTCTACGATGAGTTCCAGGTGCTCGACCTCATCATGACGCCGGACGGCGAGGAGTGCTGCGGCGTCGTGGCCTATGAGATCCTGACCGGCGAAATCCACACGTTCCACGCGAAGATCGTCTGCTTCGCCACCGGCGGCTACGGGCGGGCGTTCAAGACGACATCGAACGCACACGCCAGCACGGGCGATGGCATGTCGATTATGCTGCGCAATGGCATCCCGCTGGAGGACATGGAGTTTGTCCAGTTCCACCCGACGGGCCTCTACCGCCTCGGCATCTTGATCACCGAGGGGGCCCGCGGCGAGGGCGGCATCTTGCGCAACGCGGAGGGCGAACGCTTCATGGAGCGCTACGCGCCTACGGTGAAAGACCTCGCGCCGCGCGACCTCGTGTCGCAGTGCATCTACAAAGAGATTCGCGAGGGCCGCGGCATCAAGGGGAAAGATTACGTGCACCTCGACCTGACGCACGTCGGCGACCAGGTCCTCGACCGGAAGCTGCCTGAGATTTCGGAGTTTTCGCGCACGTACATGGGCATCAATCCGAAAGAGCAGCCGATTCCGGTGGTGCCCACGTGCCACTATGCGATGGGCGGCATCCCGACCGACGCCGAAGGCCGCGTGGAGTGGGCGGGTCGCGGTTCCACCGTACCCGGCCTCTACGCTGTGGGCGAGTGCGCCTGCGTGTCGATCCACGGCGCGAACCGCCTCGGCACGAACGCGCTGCTCGAGCTCGTGGTGTTCGGCCGCCGGGCCGGCATGGCCATGGCCGACGAAATTCGTAGCGGCAAGACGCGCCAGCCCCTCCCCGACGAGCCGGAGCAGGCGACGCGCGACTTGCTCGACGACCTGATGTCGAACACGCGCGACGATGGCGAGCCCACCGTTAAGGTGCGCTCCGACCTGCAGGCGTCGATGATGGACAACGTGTCCGTCTTCCGCAACGAGGAGACGCTGACCACGGCGCTCGACGACATCCAGTCCTTCCGCGAGCGTGCCGAGAATGTGGTGGTCGACGACAAGGGCAAGCGGTTCAACACCGACCTGATGGACGCCGTGGAGATCAACTTCATGGTAGATTATGCGGAGGCCATCGCGGCCTGCGCCAACCACCGCGCAGAGAGCCGTGGCGCCCACTCGCGCGAGGACTACCAGCAGCGCAACGACGACGACTGGCTGCAGCACACGCTCTTCTACAGCGAGTGCGACGGCAACTACGAGTTTGATGACAAGGAGGTCGTTATCACCCGCTTCGAACCGAAGGAACGCAAGTATTAGCGAGTGGCGAGATGGCGGGTGGCGAGTGGTAGTTTGCCGGGCTCGCCCTCGCTTCTTCTATTCGCTGCTCACCATTCACTACTCGCTCGATCATGAAGTTAAACGTCGAAATCAAGCGCTATAATCCAGAAGAGGACGACGCGCCGCACTGGGAATCGTATGAGGTGCCGGCCGACCCGCTGGACAGCGCGCTCAGCCTGCTCCTACACGTGAAGTGGCACATCGACGGGACGCTGTCGCTCCGCAAGAGCTGCGCGCACGGCATTTGCGGCTCGGACGCGATGCAGATCAACGGCGAGAACAAGCTCGCCTGCTCCGTACTCGTCCAGGACCTTGTCGACAGCGATGGCGCCACGGTACGCTTTGCGCCGTTGCCCTCAGCGCCGGTCATCAAGGATCTCGTCATCGACCAGAGCCGCTTCTTCGAGAAGTACCGCTCGGTGAAGCCATGGCTTATCAACGACGAGCCGGCGCCCGAGCGCGAGCGGTTGCAGAGCCCCGAGGAGCACGAGATGATCGAGGATGCCACGAAGTGCATCATGTGTGGCGCCTGCACGCACGCCTGCCCCTCGACGTGGGCCGATCCCGATTACCTCGGCCCGGCGGCGATGCTGAAGGCATACCGCTACACGTTCGACTCGCGCGACCGCGGCGCCGACGAGCGCCTCGACGTGGTGGACTCCGAGGACGGTCTCTGGAAGTGCTACACCATCTTCAACTGCAACCAGGCCTGCCCGAAGGAGATCGACATCACCCGCTGGCTGTCCGCGCTCAAGCGCAAGGCCGTCACCGGTTGACGACCCACCCCGCCGTTTGCTCTCCAGGCCTCGTGCTACTGCAGTACGAGGCCTTTCCTTTTGCACAGTGCCATCAGGCCGATTTTCGGCGCTCCAGATACGCCAGATAGTCGCCGCCAGGAATGGGGCGAGCCGTGTCAGTGCCGAGGCGATACCGATACACCCAAGCCATGAGAAACGTCCCCTCCTCCAGCGTCACGCGGCAGCGAACGCGCTTGTACTCCGGATCGGGCCGGTCACATCCTTCAAAGCGATCCAGCAGAGCCAAGGTCTCATCGCGCTCGTCGTCGCGAAGGCGGTACACCTCGCCGGTCACCCGCTCGTCCTCATGCCGGGGCGCCACGAGCCCGGGATAGGATCCGAGATCGTACAGGCGTCCACGACACGTCGCCAGCCCTGTGTACGTAGAGCGGGGGGCGATTAGCTTTCGATACGCCGTACGATTCAGCGCCCGGCGCAGCGTGCCGTAGACGAAAAGGTGACAGGGATCTTCGGACATAGCGGCGGGCCAAAGCAAGATGGACAACCGGGAGAGGCGTCGCCGCTTCTGCTCGGCGAAGGCTCCGCGGGGATGAGCCAACCCCCCGCGCCTACCGGTCCACCGATTGCGGATCGGCCATCGCGAGTTCGGGCGACGTGATCGGGCGAGTAAACCGCGATCCATAGCGCACGCGCATCGGCTCGCCGCCGGCCGCAGCAACCAGCTCTTGATTGCCGCGGTAGTTCACCGGCGGGATGGTCAGCTTTTGCCCCACCTCGATGTTGCCCGACGTCATACCGTTCACCTCCAGAATGGACTGCCACCTCACGCCATAGCGCTGCGCAATGCGGCCGACGGTTTCGCCCGGCCGGACGGTGTGAGCGACGGTCGCTGACTTCCTGTCGTCGGGCAGCGCCTCATAGTTTTGCAGGAAGGTTTGATACGTGCCGTACGGCAGGCGAATGTAGTACGGCTCACGAGAGGGCGGAAGCCGGTCGCGGCGGAGCTCGGGGTTGAGCGCTTGCACGGACGCGGCATCCGCGTTGGCAAGCTTGGCGACGGCGTCCAGCGTGAGCGCCCCCTGCACCGGCACGTAGTCGAACGTGTAGCGTGGCCCCGGATCGACGCGCCGCAGATCAAACTTGACCGGATTGGAAACGATGAGTGCCGCCGCGATAAACGTCGGGACGTAATTGCGCGTCTCCTCGGGGATGTCGTCGTAGATGTCCCAGAAGGTTGGTTCACGGTCGAGGCGCTGCCGGGCCTTACGCACCGCGCGCCGGATGACCAGCGGGTTACAGTTGTAGCCGGCGAGCGCGAGCTGCCAGTCGCCAAACATGGCGTACAGGTCGCGCAGGTGGCGGGCGGCCGCGCGGGTCGACTTCTCCGGGTCGAGGCGCTCATCCACCCACGGATTCACCGTCAGGTCGTAGCGGCGCCCGGTCGATGCGACGAACTGCCAGAGGCCGGCCGCGCGGGCTCGGCTGTGCGCGTGGGGGTTCAGTCCGCTTTCCACGAGCGCGAGGTACTTCAACTCATCCGGCACATTCTCCTCGGCGAAGATATGTTCAATCATCGGGAAGTACGTGGCGCTGCGCCGAAGCCACGGGTATAGGTGCCGGTGCGGATGCTCCAGCAGCTTGACCATGGTGGCCTTGACCTTCTCGTTGATGGTCATCGCCACCGCGGTGTCGTTGGACTGCAACACCGCCGCTTCCACGTCTTCAAGTAGCACCGACGACGGCGCCTCATTGACGGCCGCAAAGAGCTCGCGGCGAATGTCGTAAATCTCACCGCGCGGGAGTTCGAGCGTGTCAGGCACGCCGTACGTGGCCTCGTACTCCGCCGTGAGGGACTGGTAGAGCGCACGAAAGCGCGACCGCTCGGCCATGCCAGGGTACTGCGCCAACGCATCAAGGTCCGTAACGGCCACATCGAGCAAGCGATTGGCCCGCTGGTGCTCCTGCTGCGCCTGCGCGTCAATGATGTCGGACTGGAGGCGGAAGAGGCGACTCATCCGCCGAAGCGCCTCGGATTCGCTCAGCGAGTCGACAGCCGGCGCCGGCGGATTGGCGTGCAGCACAGGGCGGATGGAGTACCCCAGAAGATCAGCGGTTGAGGTCTGAGCAGCCTCATTGGGCCGAAGCGGTGGGCTGTGGAGATAGGCGGCGGCGACCAGGCCCACCAGGACGGTGCTGAGGAGTAGCTCTCGCTTCATGTGCACCTCTCTCCGAAGCCGGAGACCTGTGATCAAGACCACGAGTGAGGAACGTGCCGCGCTCCTGCACGGAACGCTGCCGCCCAAATTGCTGTCGAGGGCATTCATACCCGCCCCTCGAACATGGGTTTCGGCGACGACCCGCGATTCACGGCATGGTAAAACCGTGAGCACGGCAAAAAAAGAGGGTGGGGCGGGTAACAAATAGATCATATGCGCCCATCCTCTGGATGAACTCAGAGGGGAATATTGCCGTGCTTCTTCGGCGGCGCGTTGACCACCTTGTTGCGCAGCATGTCGAAGCCGCGGATGAGACGCTTCCGCGTTTCACTCGGCTTGATCACGTCGTCGACGTACCCGTACTCGGCCGCTACGTACGGATTGGCAAACTTCTCCCGGTACTCCTCGATGAACGCGCCTTTCTTCGCCTCCGGATCGTCGGCCTGCTCGATCTGGCGGCGATAGATGATCTCCACCGCGCCCTTCGGTCCCATCACGGCGATCTCAGCCGTCGGCCAGGCGAAGTTGAGGTCGCCGCCGATGTGCTTCGAGTTCATCACGTCGTAGGCGCCACCGTACGCCTTCCGCGTGATGACGGTAACTTTCGGCACGGTGGCTTCGCAGAGCGCGTAGAGCAGCTTCGCCCCGTGCTTGATGATGCCGTTCCACTCCTGATCCGTGCCGGGGAGGAAGCCGGGCACGTCCTCGAAGATGAGCAGCGGAATGTTGAACGCGTCGCAGAAGCGGACGAACCGCGCGCCCTTGAGCGAGGCGTCGATGTCGAGCACGCCCGCTAGCACGGCCGGCTGGTTCGCCACCACGCCCACCGGATGGCCGTCGAGGCGCGTGAAGCCGACGATGAGGTTCTGCGCGTACTCCGGCTGAATCTCGAAGAAGTCGCCGTCGTCGGAGATGCGGCGGATGACCTCGCCCATGTCGTACGGCCTATTGGGCGCGGGCGGTACGAGCGTATTCAGCTCCTCGGGGTCAAACGAGCTCGTCCGGTTGCCGGCGGCGCGGGGCGGTTGCTCCTCGCAGTTGGCGGGCAGGTAGCCCACCAGCTCACGCAGGCGCAGCAGGCAGTCGACGTCGTTCGGGCAGGTGACGTGCGCCACGCCGCTCTTTGAGGCATGCGCCGAAGCGCCGCCCAGCTCCTCGCTCGTCACGTCCTCTTGCGTCACGGTCTTTACCACGTGCGGTCCCGTCACGAACATGTAGCTCGTACCCTCCACCATGAACGTAAAGTCGGTGATGGCGGGGCTGTAGACGGCGCCGCCCGCGCAGGGCCCCATCACGGCCGAGATCTGCGGCACGACGCCTGAGGCGTCCGTGTTCAGCTTGAAGATGTCCGCGTATCCGCCGAGCGAGACGACGCCTTCCTGGATGCGCGCCCCGCCCGAATCGTTCAGGCCGATGACCGGTGCGCCGTTTTGCATCGCCAGCTCCATGATCTGAACGATCTTGTCGGCGTGCGCCCGGCCGAGTGAGCCGCCGAACACGGTAAAATCCTGGCTGAAGACGTACACGAGCCGCCCGTCGATGGTGCCGTAGCCGGTGACTACGCCGTCGCCGTACGGGCGCCGCTCTTCCAGACCAAAGTCGGACACCTGATGGCGGACGAACGTGCCGAGCTCTTCGAACGAGCCGTCGTCGAGTAGCACGTCGAGCCGCTCGCGGGCGGTGAGCTTGTCCTTCTCGTGCTGGCGCTCGATGCGCTCCGGGCCGCCGCCCTGGGCCGCCTCGTCGCGGCGGCGTTCGAGATCTGCAAAAAGATCTTCCTGGTGCGGCTGGGGCGAGCCGTTTTCGTCGCTCATAAAGAGGCTAGAAGAATCCGTCAGAAGAAGGGTGCGCCCGGAAACTAGCCCCCAGCCCGGGGTCCGTCAACAGCCGCCCCGCGGCGCGGCGTCAGGAACGCTGGCGGAAGCGATCCTCGACGGCGTTGGTGAAGAGCACGGCGGGCTCGCTGTAGATGTTGACCCGATGCGTGCGGAAGACGTCCTGCGCGATGATCTGCGACGCGCGCGTCCAGTTGGGCGCCTCGCGCAGCCGCTGCAGCGTCTGACGGTAGTCCTCCGTCGACCCGTTGAAGAGCTCGCGCACGAACAGGTCGCGGTTGGAGGGGCCGCGCTCGCCCATCACCGCGCGCTCTAGCGGCGCCAAGTCCCGCTCGGCCTCCGATGGCTGCGTGTTTGATGACGCGGGCGACGGCGCGGCGGCCGACGACGTAGACGCCGGGCGAAAACGCTGCCAGAGTGGCGCATCGTCGGCCACATCGTTGGCGGGTGTAGGCGCCTG
>CAYFRX010000014.1:0-10782 GCA_964345515.1 uncultured Rhodothermales bacterium | reverse complement strand
AACGCTGCCAGAGTGGCGCATCGTCGGCCACATCGTTGGCGGGTGTAGGCGCCTGCGACGGCGGGTTGTCAGCCGAAAGGCCGCCGGCGTCCTGGAACTGTTTCCACAGCGGCGTAGGCCCATTGGAGGTTGACGACGACGCGTTCGACGATTCGGAGGAGGACGAAACGCTCGCATTCCGGTTGGAGGGCGCACGCTCACTCGGGTCCGCCGATGGGGTGCGCGAGGGCGCGGGCGGCGTGGTGGCCGGGTCGGGCGCTGCATCCCCCGAAGGCGTGGCCGTGCCCGCGATCAGTTTCCGCAAGTCCGATCGGTCGAGCACCATCGTGCCCTGCTCCAGGCTGGCCGCCTGCAAGCGCTGCGCGACGTCGGACGCCCCCTTGCTCTGGAAGAAGGTCTGCAGGAACGACACCGGGGCCCCGCGGTGGGAGGTCAACTCCATCAGGCGAAAAAGCGGATCGGTGAGGCGCATCCAGTCGTCGGCGTCATAGTCGGCCGTCATCTCCTCGTCGACGCGGCGGAGGGCCGCCTGAAAGCGGCTGCGCTGGAGCGACGACGCGTTCTCGCGCTTTATGAGGGTATCGATGGCCTCGCGCAAGTAGGGATACGCCGAGAAGAAGCGGACGCGCTCGCGGATGCTTGCGACGGGGCGGGCTCCCTCCTCACTGCCGAACACGAAGTCCGTCAGGGTCTGGGTGGGATGGACGAGGTACGCCGTGACCCGCTGCACAGCGCGGCGCAGCACGCTCTCCCACTCGGACTGAGGGATGCGCACGTGGGGCTGGATGGCGCTGCGAAACGCCCGCGCGGCGTCGTGCACCTCGGGATGATCGGCGTCGACCCAGGCGGAGGTGGCATCGCGCATGTTGCGCATTTCTAGGTCGAGCCGGCGCTGGAGCAATTGATCCAAGAAGTGCGCGACCGGACCCGGCATGGGATCGGCGGAAAAATCACTGTGCCCGTAACGGTGGTCCGCAGGGAATGCGTGAATCAGCCGGTCGAACAACTCATCGACGATAGAACTGGCCATGTTGCGCCCAATGGCGTCGTGGAAGGGAAGCGATGCTGCGTTCTACATACGCACGGCGCGGATCATCGTTTTGCGCTGTGTCTAATTATGACAACATACGGCGGGCCATCCCCCGGAACAAGCGCTCCCGCTGCTGCTTGAACCGCGCGTATTATCTCCCGCGCACAACTCTCTCAGGCCGATGCGGTCCCGCCCGGTGCTTGCGTCCAGTACGGGATGGACGTACTTCCTCCTGCTGGCGGTGCTGTGCTACACGGCGGCCCTCCTGGGCGCGGACGTGACGCTTGAGATGCGCGGAGGCCTCCTGCGCTACTGGACGATTCTCAGCGCCGGGGCCCTCGCCGCGGCCGTCCCGCACGTGCTGCTTCCCGACGCGCGCATCCCCCTGCTGCAGCTGCTGAACCGCCCGCCGGCCCAACTGCTCACGTACCAACTGGGGCAGTGGGCACCGGTCGTGGCGCTCTTCGTACTACCGGCCATACTGCTCGCCTTCTACGACCCCTCCGGCTGGACGACCGATGGAGCCACGAAGGGCGTGCAACTGATCGAGCACCTGCTCATCATGATGGGGACCGGCGCGTACAGCCTGATGCATTACGTCCGACTGGGCGTGCAGTCACAGGCGTGGCAGGAGGGCCGGGCCGGGCAGTGGTACGCCACCTCCGTCGAACAAGCCGGGCAGGGCGTCAGCGTGCCCCGCGGGCTCGTGCCGGCCCTGTTTGCGACGGCGCGCGTGTTCAGCGTCGGCCTTGCCGCCGTGATCGCAGCGGCGTACCTGGAGCCGTTTTCCGCGGGGCTCGCAGCCTGGGCCCCGGGCGCCGCGCTGTGTGCCGCCGCGGCCGTGCAGGCGGCGCGCACGAGGGCGACGTACGACCGGCACTTCTACCACACGAATGCTTTTTACAGCGAGGTGCTGGGCGGCGGGGGCGTACGGGCCCGCGCCCGATCACCGATCGCGTACGAGGCCATCTACTGGGTGCCGCACCGATGGCGTCCGGCCGTGTGGGCCAGCCTGCGTCAGTTCGATCGCGTGTTGCCGCTCGGGCGCCTCGTAGCGCTTGGGCACCTGCTGCTCTGGGTCCTGTTTCTGCAAGACGTGTCGCTGGCTGTGATTGGGGCATACCTGCTCCTCTTCATCGTGGCGCAGAATGCGGCGTGCTTCGTGCTCCTTCGTCCCACCGTGGCGCCGCCCGCTTTCCAGCTCACCCACACGTCGCCTGCCCACTGGATGATGGCGCGCTTCTTCGTGAACCTGCGCTGGACACTGCCGCTCGTACTGAGCCTGGGATTGGTCGCCGTACTCGATGCCGCGTTCGGCGCGCGGGACATGCTGTTTTGGGGGATGGTCGACGTGGCGCTCTCCCTGGGCGTCGCCGCGCTGATGACTGGCGCCCATGAAGTCGCTGCGCGCTGGCGCTTCGCCTAGAACGGAGTATGGACGAATGAGAGGAGTACGGGAGTGTGGGGTCGTCTTTCATACTCCCATCCTCCCAGACGCCCTATCCGAACGCCTCATCTTCACGGATTTCTATACAGCTCAGTAAACGTTCACCCCTCCCCCTTCCACACCTCCACACTCCTCTACAGAAATGGCCGACTCGCTGCACTTGGATCGCGTGACGAAGCGCTACGGGCAGGATCCGCCTGTCATCACCGCGATGACGCACCCCTTTACACCGGGCTCCGTGACGGGCCTCGTCGGACCGAACGGCTCCGGCAAGACGACGCTGCTCCGACTGCTTTCGGTGACGGCCTATCCGACGGAGGGCACGGTGCGCTACGGCGATCTCGACATCCACGCGCATCCATATCGCTATCTGAAGCACGTGGGCATGGTGCACGCCGAACCGGAGCTGCCGACACACCTCTCTGCCGTGGAGCTGCTGACGTGGGTGCTGCGCAGCCGCGACCGGTGGGACGCTGAAGGCCCGCCCCGCATCAACGAACTCCTCGACGCGCTGGCGCTCGACGAGCGGCGCGACAACCTGATTGGCACCTACTCCAGCGGCATGCTGCAGAAGACGCAGATCGCGGCGGCCCTCGCCCCACACCCGGCCGTGCTGCTGCTGGACGAGCCGCTCCGCAGCCTCGATGCCGCCAGCAGCGACGCCGCCATCGACCTGTTACGCGCGTTCAAGGCCAACGGCGGCCTCGTCGTCATCGCCAGCCACCTGACCGACGCGCTCAAACCCATCGTGGATGACACGATTGCACTCGGCGCCGCGGCCGAACCGGCGGCGTCTTGACTATCGCTGCACCGAGAACTCGCCGTCGAGGAAAATTTTCGCCTGCGGGTGGTATCGGCAGCTCCACCAGGGCGAGGAGCTTCTCGTGGCATTTCCGCTACCGCCGCCGGACTTCTCGCAGACGGTCCGGTAGCGAAGTTACTTACACGTGGAAAATGTTCGTTCAACGCCTACCGTCGAAACGGCTCCTACTTCGCGAAAAGACCACTGAATTCGTAGTCCGAAAGTTTCGTGGCGAGAGGGCGTTTCAGTTATCTGGTAACATCTGAAATGTACCTCCCCCATGGGGTTTTCGGATAGGTAGTTAGTCGGTTGCATCGGAGGAACCAGTGTCTTCGTTCAGCGCGCGGGACAGCCAGCCTTTCGCCTTGCGCCAGTCGCGACGCACGGTTCGCTTCGAGACGCCGAGCAGCTCGGCGATCTCCTTCTCCTGCATCCCGCCAAAGAAGCGGTATTCCACCACGCGCCCCAAGCGTTCGTCCAGTTCGGTCAGCCGCTTCAGCGCTTCGTCGAGCGCCAGAAACACGTGCGCCGACTTCTCCGCCGAAATGATCGCGTCGTCCAGTTGGACGTGGGGACGGTCGCCGCCGCGCTTCTGCGCACTTCGCCGCCGCGCGTAGTCGATGAGGATGTTGCGCATGATGCGTGAGGACATGGCGAAGAAGTGGAGCCGGTCCTCCCACTCGACCTGGGACTGATCGACCAGTTTCAGATAGGCCTCGTGCACGAGCGCCGTCGTGCTCATCGTGTGGCTTTGCCGTTCGTGCCGCAGCTTGTAGCGCGCGATGCGGCGCAATTCATCGTACACCTCAGCCCACAGCTGGTCAGCGGCTTCAGGATTCCCTTCCTGAAATTCGACGAGAAGTTGAGTGACATTCGCCATGCTGTGGCACGGGTAATTAGCGTCGGTCCGCGGCGATGGGACAACGGCTTTCCTTGCACATTCTATCGTCCGCGCCCCGGCGCAAGTAAAGGCCAAAGCGAATGGCATGCATCGAAAAGCTGCCCAAACTGAGAGGTAGAGCCGCTTTACACAAAGAATACACTGTATGATGATACTGTATGATAACAAAGCCGGGTGATAAAAAAAGCAGCGTCCTGCGCAGGCGGCGTGCGGTGGATCTCCCGCCCGTGGGGGTCGTTAAGGAAGGCGTTCAACCGTTGCCCCGAGCATCCATCCACGTCTCATGAAACGGTTTCTCTTGTGCCTCATGCTCACTGGACTGATCGGAGGGGCCGCGCCCCCCCTTCAGGCGCAGGAGTTTGGAGGCGGGGCGCTCTTCGGAGCCAACGTCGCGACGCTCCGGGGCGGCGGCGTAGACAATCTGGGATACCGCACGGCCGCCTCTGGAGGGCTCTTCGTCCGGTTGAGCGTCCTCGACCCCTTCGCCGTGCGGAGCGAGCTCTTGTTCAGCCAGAAGGGCGTCAAGATTAACACGGAGGCCGGGGAGCTCACGCTAAAAGCCAACTACTTGGAGCTTCCCGTGCTGGTCGTGAGTCAGTTGCCGTTCCTGCGCACGTACGCGCCGCATGTGCTGGCCGGCCCAACGCTGAGCCTGAAGCTGTTCGAACGGCAAGGCGCGCCCGGCTTCAGCATTGACACCGAAGAGACAGCGTTCGAGCGCACCGATGCCGGGGTGATGGTGGGCGCCGGCGCGTCACTGGGCGGCCCCGACGGACTGCAGCTCGAAGTGCGTTACATCTTCGGGCTCCGGGACGTGACACAGACGGTCACGACCGATCCACTTGCCGGCACCCTCCCCAACGACGCGAAGAACGGCGTCGTGTCGATCATGATCAAGCTGGGCATGTGATGTATGGTCATCTGAAACAATAACGGATTTTAAACCGGGTGGCCCCGTTGCTCTCGTCCGGAATGCGGCTCTCGGCTCCCTGTGCTAAATTCAAACGCATTTTCTAGACGCGGCGGAATGCAGTTGCAAAACGGCATTCCGCTCGTTTAATTGACGATAGCTTGTGCCCGAAGGTCCATGATGACCTCGACGTGCAAGCTTTCTTTGCAGATTGCCATCAGCGCGCATGTATCTTAGCAAGCTCGAACTCCAAGGCTTCAAAAGCTTTGCCGAACGGACGGAGCTGCAGTTCGACCCGGGCGTGACCGCCATCGTGGGACCTAACGGATGCGGCAAGTCGAACGTCGTCGACGCCGTGCGGTGGGTCATCGGCGAGCAGCGGCCCACGGCGCTCCGGTCCGACAAGATGGAGAACGTCATCTTCAACGGGACGGCCGACCGCAAGCCGCTCGGCATGGCCGAGGTGCAGCTCACCATCGAGAACAACCGCGGCGTGCTGCCGACCGAATATTCGGAAGTCACCATCGGGCGGCGGCTCTTCCGCGATGGCAAGTCGGAGTATCTGATGAACGGCACCCAGTGTCGGCTGAAGGACATCACCGACCTGTTCATGGACACTGGCATGGGGGCAGACGCCTACTCGGTCATCGAGCTGAAGATGGTCGACGAGATCGTCTCCGAAAACGCGGAAGACCGGCGGCGGCTGTTCGAAGAGGCAGCCGGCATCACCCGCTACAAGTCGCGCCGCCGGCAGGCCCTGCGCAAGCTCGACAACACGCAGACCGACCTCGACCGTATTCGCGACCTGACCGACGAGATCAGTACGCAGGTGCGGCGCCTCGAACGGCAGGCCGAAAAGGCGGAGAAGTACGCGACCTACGAAGAGCGGCTGCACCACCTGGAGCTCGTGCTCGCCCAGATCGAGTACGACCGGCTGCAGAAGAAGCAGCGCACCCTGCAGCAGGAACTCGATGCGTTGGAGCAGGACGTTGAGGCCAAGACGCAAGAGCAAAACGAGGCCGAGGAGCGCCTGGAGCGGCTCCGCGAGCTTTTGGAGGAACGGGAGCAGGTGGTGGGGCAACGCCGCGCCGCGCTCCAGCAACACCGCGATACGGTCAACGAACTGGAGGCCGATCAACGCCTGCAGCGCGAGCGGCTCGACCAGGCTCGTCGCGACCGGGAGCGGCTGCGGGAGGCGCAGGACGAAGCCGCCGCCCGGCGCGAGGAGCTGACTGGCGAGATCCAGCGGTTGGAGGCCGCGCTGGAGCAGGCGGGTCCGGCATTGGAGACCGCCGAGCACGAGTTGAAAGCCACCCGCGCCCGGCGCGATGAGGCCCAGGAGGCGGCCGAGCAGCAGCGCGAGCGCGTTCAGGTGCTGCGGCAGAACGAGCAGGAAGCTACCGAGACGCACACCGATCAGCAACGTCGGCTCGACCGGCTTACGAGTCGCCTCGACATGCTGGAGCAGGATCGGCGGCGCACCCGCACTCAACTCGACACGCTGGTCGACGACGCCGACGCCCTCGACGACCGCGTCGCGGAGGCGACGGCGGCTCGCGACGAGGCCCGGGCAGCCCTCGAATCCGCACAGGCACAGCGGGACGAGGCTGAGGCTACCCGGACGCAGCGCCAGAAGGCGCTCGACGCGGCCCGCGATGAGCTGCGTGAGCTGGAACGCCAGCGCGACGCCGCCCGCGCCGAAGTCGACCTGCTGGACAGCCTCGTCTCTTCGTACGAAGACTTCTCCGACGCCGTCCAGTTTTTGGCCGAGGACGATGCGGGGCCGCTCGGTGACCTGCGCACCGTAGCCGACGTGCTCGCCTGCGACGACGACGTGCGCGTGGTGCTCGATACGGCGCTCGGCGCGCTGGCGTCGTGCATCGTGGTGGACGACGTCGAGGCGGCCCACGCCGCCATCGCGCGGCTGCGCGACGAGGAGCAGGGCCAGGCCACGTTTCTCGTGCGCAGCCGGCTGCCCGATCCCGAGTCGCCCTCCTCGGTCGACGGCGCCACGCCACTCCGGGCGGTGGTGCGCACGGTCTCGGACGACTACGACCGCCTCGCCGACGTGCTGCTGCAGCGCACCTATCTCGTCGATACGCTGGACGAGGCGCAGTCGCTCGCGGACGAGCTTGCGGCGCCCGCGCAGGTGGTGGCCCGCACAGGCGAATGGGCCGACGCGCGCGGCCTCCGCAAAGGCGGCAGCCGGCGGACGAGCGCTTCGCCCGTGGCCAACCGGCTGGGGCGGCGGGAGCAGCTCGACCAAGCCCGGGAGACGCTGGAACGGCTGGAGCAGGCGTGCACCGAGCAGCAGGCCGTCGTGGACGACCATCAGGTCGCGCTCGACGCGGTGGACGTGGAGGCGCAGCGCGACGCGGTCCGCGAGGCCGAGGAGGCGCTGACGGCCGCCGAGAAGCAACACGAACGAGTGCGCTACGAGCGGGCGTCGCTCACCGACCGGCGCGACAAACTGGAAGCGCGCCTGCAGGACATCGAAGAGGAGCAGGCCGAGGGGGACGAGCAGGTCGAGACGTTGGAGGCGGCGGCGGCCGAGGCAGCGACCCGGCACGAGGAGCTGCGCGCAGAGCGCGATAACGCCGAAGAGGCTCTCCAGCGGGCCGAAGCCGCCGAACGCGAGGCGCGCGACGCGTTCAGCGCAGCCAACGTCGCGGCCATCGAGGCGCGCAACCGGTACGACAATCTACAGCGCGATCTAGAACGCACCCGGGAGCGGCTGGAGGATCTCGACACCCGGACGGGGGAGCGCGCGCAGGAACTCGACGGTCTGCAGGAGACGATCGAGGCGGCGCAGGACCGGCAGTCGGAGCTCGACGCCAAGATCGAGGCGGTGCGGGCGCAGCGGGCCGCGCACGACGACGCCGTGCAGGAGGCCGAGACCGCGCTGCACGATACGAAGTCGACCATCGCCACGGTCGAGACGAGGCTGCGGCGGGTGCGGCAGGAGCGCGAGCAGGCCATGCGCGAAGAGAACCAGCGCGCCGTACGCCTCGCCGAAGTGGAGACGCGCACCGAAGATCTGCTGGAGAGCATCGACGAAGACTTTGAGGTCGACTTCCTCGACACGACGGTCGACGTCCCCGAAGACTTCGACGAGGAAAGTGCGCGCGACGAGGTACAGTCGCTCCGCCGCAAGGTGAAGCGGCTCGGGAGCGTGAATCCGCTCGCGCTGGAAGAGTACGAGGACGAGAAGGAGCGCCTCGACTTTCTGATGGAGCAGAAAGAAGATCTGGAGTCTGCCGAGGAGACGCTCCTCGAAACGATCCGCGAGATCAACGAGACGGCGGCGAATCGCTTCTTCGAGACCTACGGAGTCATCCAGGACAGCTTCTCTGACATCTTTTCGAACCTGTTCGGCGGCGACGCACAGGCCCGGCTCGAACTCGAAGATCCGGACGATCCGATGGAGTCGACCATCCACATCAAGGCCAAGCCGCGCGGCAAGCGGCCGAGCACGCTCGCGCAGCTGTCCAGTGGCGAGAAGACGCTCACGGCCACGGCGCTCCTCTTCGCCATTTACCTCGTGAAGCCGAGCCCGTTCTGCATCCTCGACGAGGTCGACGCCCCGCTCGACGACGCCAATGTGCAGCGCTTCATGCGGCTCATCCGTCGGTTCGAGGACGACACGCAGTTCATTCTCGTGACGCACAACCAGCGCACCATGGCCCTCGCCGACCGCATGTACGGCATCACGATGGAAGAACAGGGCGTCTCGAAACTCGTCGGCGTCGAGTTCGACAAAGCCATGGAGATGGCCGAAGTCGGGTGAGCACCTGTCGGCAACGGCATGCCGTACCCAGCGGATCCGCGGTGCGCGCTGCTACGGGCGGCAACGCCCCGGTCGAAACGTCCTGGTCGATAGGAGGCGGGCTGGTGTGTATATTGGACGGTACACCCAATCGGGCGTCGCCGCCTACCGGTTGCGGCGCCACGGCACGTTCAGCCATCGTTTTTCGCTCGATCCCCCTTCTGCCATGGATCTGCTGCTCTCCGACGCAGAGGCCGGCCTCCGTGTCCTGCTAATTTTGGGCGCTGCGGTCGTCGCCGGGCTCGTCATCCACGCCATCCTCTTTCGCGTCGCGCGCGCCACGGTCCGGCGGATGCCGTCCGTGCTCGTTTTCGACGGGGTGGTGCTGGAGCGCACGCGCAGGCCGCTCCGGCTCATCTTGCCGCTTGCGGCCGTGTATGCGGCGTATCCGTTCGCCCAAGATTACCTATCTGCGGATGTGCAGGCATTGCTGGATGGACTGCTGCACGCGGTCACCGTGCTCGCCGTAGCGTGGCTGCTGGTCGCCCTCGTGATGATGGCCGAGGACATCATCGCCCAGCGCTACTCCATCGAGGAAGAAGACAACCTGCAGGCGCGCAAGATCGTGACGCAGGTCCGCATCCTGCGGCGGATCGCCTTCGTCGTGATCGGAGTGCTCACCGTGGGGGCCATTCTGATGCAGTACGAGCCGTTTCGCGAACTGGGGACCGGCATCCTCGCGTCGGCGGGCATCATCGGAATCGTCGTCGGCGTGGCCGCGCAGCGTACGCTCGGCAACCTGATTGCCGGCTTCCAGATCGCCTTTACCCAGCCCATCCGCGTGGATGATGTGGTGATCGCGGAGGGCGATTTTGGCTGGGTCGAGGAGATCACGCTCACGTACGTGGTGGTGCGGGTGTGGGATCAGCGGCGCATCGTCGTGCCCATCACCCAGTTCGTCGAGCAGCCGTTTCAGAACTGGACGCGCACGTCGTCGGAGCTGCTCGGCACGGTCTTCCTTTACGTCGATCACACGGTGCCGTTTGACGCCATCCGGCAGGCGCTGGGCGAGATCGTGGAGGCCTCCGAGTACTACGACGGCCGCGTGTGGCGCCTGCACGTCACCGACGCCTCGGAGAAGACGGTGGAGCTGCGCGCCTTGATGAGCGCCGACAGCGCGCCGAACCTGTGGGAGCTGCGCTGCGAGGTGCGCGAGAAGCTGATCGCTTACGTGCAGGACCGCTTCCCCGATGCCCTGCCGCGGGTGCGCGCTGAGATGCGAGGGAACGGCGTGCGGGAACGGGAGACGGGGAGCGAGAGAGAACGGGAGAATGGCGGCGCGGGGGCGGGCACCGGCTAAGCAGCCGATTGCAACTTATCAGGGCCAGGGATAGATCATGCACGCAGAGGCGGTGCAGTCGCGGACCCAACGCAGTCGCGGACCCAACGCAGTCGCGGATCGTGCCATGAGAGAAAGGCGGATGGCATCCGGGATCACCGTATCCAATATTGCAGTGATCCCGGTGAAACCACGCGGTGTAGCCTCTGATGAGCGGCCTCCATACGCCGCCCTCTTTCGTAGAACATAGGTTATATGGAGCGAGAAGGTGGTCTCGAACCAAGCACAGCGGCTGCGAGCCTAAACTGTGCTTTCTCCTGCTTTAGCCCACGTCGGTTATGAGCAAGTCCTACGAAATAGCAAACGAGCAGGGCGATATTGTCGTCCGCTTCAACGGCGAACTCGTCGATCGCGACGCGCTCTCACGCCTGCTTGACTTTGTCGAGTTGGAGTCGATTCGCAAGCGCAGCCAGCTCAGCAAAGAGGACGCGGCGCAGCTAGCGGATGAGATCGACCGCTCGGTCTGGGAGCACATCAAGCACAAGTACTCGACCTCCTAACGCGTGAGTGAGCCTGTTGTCGTTGAC
>CAYFRX010000013.1:0-25315 GCA_964345515.1 uncultured Rhodothermales bacterium | reverse complement strand
GACCTGCACGCGGCCGTGCTGCCGCTCACGCTGCTGCTGGCCGTCCGGTTCGGCTGGCGGGCCTACGTCGCCGCGCCGCGCGCGCCGGTGGCCGCTGGGTGATGGTGGCCCTCCCAACAGAGCGGTGAACAGAAAATGCCCCGATCCAGCAAAACCGGTCGGGGCATGGTACCGCGTACGGGATTCGAACCCGTGTTACCGCCGTGAAAGGGCGGCGTCCTAGACCAGACTAGACGAACGCGGCAGGTCTCGTATGTAGTAAAGTGGGTGACCGGAGGGATTTGAACCCTCGACCTCTAGGACCACAACCTAGCGCTCTAACCGACTGAGCTACGATCACCATTGTAAGGACACAGAGGCTACTATATCATTCGAACGAAAGCAACCTACGGATCCTCAGAGTCCATGAACTTTCCGTGATAGCGCGGCCCCTCTCGCAGGGATAGCCGCCCGCTATATTTGCCGAAGCAGGTTCACCATCTCGATGGCCGTGACGGCGGCGTCCGCCCCTTTGTTGCCGGCCTTCGTCCCAGCCCGCTCGATGGCCTGCTCGATGGTGTCGGTGGTGATGACGCCAAAGACGACAGGCACCTCGGTCTCCAGCGCCACCTGCGACGTCCCGCTCGCCACCCCACCCGCCACGTAGTCGTAGTGCGACGTCGCCCCGCGGATGACAGCCCCAAGGCAGATGACGGCGTCGTAATCGCCCGTCTTGGCCAGCTTCTTCGCCACGAGCGGGACTTCCATCGAGCCGGGGCAGCGCGCTACAGGGATCGAATCGGTGTCGGCGCCGTGCCGGTGGAGCGCATCCAGCGCGCCCTCGAGCAGCTGCTCGGTGATGAATTCGTTGAAGCGGCTTACGACGATCGCAAAGCGCGCGTCGCCAGCCGCGTAGTGTCCTTCGAGGTACTCAGGCATACAGGTCGTAAAATGGTTGACGGTTGGTGCAGTCAAGTCGCGGTCTCCGGAACGCGAACGGCGTCACAGACCGCCTTCCACTGGATGCGGGTAAGCCCGTATGCGCCAAGCCGCTCCTCGTCTCCGGACCGATGGCCATGATAATCAGACCCGCCCGTCAACGCAAGGTCAACGTCGCGCCCTAACCGCTCGTAATATGCGGCGAGTGGCGCGTCATGACTGGGATGCCACACCTCGATCCCATCGAGACCGGCTCGGCGTAGCAAATGCAGCGTCCGCCCGCTCGTCCAGTGTCCGGGATGCGCTAGCACACCGATGCCACCAGCGGCATGCAACAGACCGAGCGCGTCCTGCGCCGGAAACTGCGGCTTCGCCACGAAGGCCCTGCCCTCCCGGTGGAGATGCTGCTCAAAGGCGTCATCGTACGTGTCGACGTGTCCCGCGTCCACCAAGGCCATGGCCACGTGGGGCCGTCCGATCGATCGCGCCGCTCCGGCCGCCTCCTGCACCGCCTCAAAGGAGAGGGCGATGCCCTGCGCATTCAGCTTGTCGACCATCTGCTGAGCTCGCTCCCGTCGAGCTTTCTCAAACTGCGCCAGATGGGCGCGCAAGCCGGCATGCGCGGGGTTGAAGCCGTATCCCAACAGATGCACCTCCCGATCGCCCACCGTGACGCTGAGCTCGACCCCGGGCACGAGCTCGACCGGCCCGCCAGCGGCCGCCTTCTGCGCTGCCTCCCACCCAGCGACGGTGTCGTGGTCGGTGATGGCGAGCACCTGGATTCCCGCGGCCGCAGCCTTGTCCAACAACGTGGCGGGGTTGAGCTGCCCATCCGAATACGTCGTGTGGGTGTGCAGATCAGCGTACGGGACGGTCATGGCACTGGACTGGATGAGAAGGACAGACGTTCCACGTTTTGCCAGGGGTTGACGTTTCGTGTCGCCGTAGGTCGCCCCGAGACTTCACAGGTCCGTTTGCTGCGCTCATGAACTGACCTTCGCATGGTGAGTTAACACATCTGCCTGTCGCAGGTGTTCAGTAGATGCAAACGATGAAGCCCCCGATCATGACGCAACGGATGTGGAGCCCCTGGCGCTCGGAGTATGTTGAAGATGCGGCCCGCCGCACGCCATCCGACGCAGAGCCCTCCCTCTTCAAGCAGCTCGAACAGGAAGGACAGGATGAAGAAAATCTCATTCTCTGGCGGGGCGAGCACATATTCGTCATCATGAATCGATATCCCTACAACAACGGTCACCTGCTCATCGTCCCATACCGGGAAGTGCAGGCCTACGACGCGCTACGCCCCGAAGAGCAAGCGGCCATTGCCCATGCCATCGACCGCTGCATCCGCTGGCTGCGGCACGCGCTCCAGCCCGATGGCTTTAACGTTGGGATGAACCTAGAAGACGGATCCGGCGCTGGCATTCCGGAGCACCTCCACGCCCACGTGGTTCCCCGCTGGAATGGCGACACGAACTTCATGGCAACGACGGCCGAGACGCGCGTCCTCCCGGAAGCGTTGAGCAAGACATATGATCGCCTTCAGGCAGCCATCAAGGCGGTTGGGGACGCCCCTACTCCGACGGAGTGAACGCCCTCGCGGCTTTCCCCTCGTCTCCTCCCCGCATCGCATCGCGCTTTCATGCCCGACGCCTCGTCGCCGTCTGAAGATGTGAGTCCGCCGCCGTCCCCCGACGTGGCCGATCGAGACCCGCCTGCGGGCTCGGCATCGCTCTCGAAGATCGGCTTTTCTCTCGGGCTGAGCCTGGCCGTACTGCTGGTCATCGGCTACTTTACGTTTGACGCCGCGGCCTTCTGGAAGCTGATGCGTGAGATGCAGCCGTGGCCGTTCGTCGCGGCTGTGCTCCTGGCCATCAGCCGCACGTTCTTCGGCGGATGGCGCCTGCATTTCGTCTCCCGCGGCCGGCTTGCGTTCATGGAAGGCATTCGGGGCCAACTTGCGGTCGATTTCTTCTCGAACATCACGCCGTCCGCCATCGGCGGCAGCCCCGTTGCCACGCTATATATCGCGAAGGACCGTGGGATTAAGGTGGGCGAAGCCACGGCGTTCATGTTGTTCGCCGCTCTCTTGGATCAGTTGTGGTTTGCATTTTCGATCTCCGTCGTGCTTGCCACGAGCTTCGTGGTCGACGTCATTCCCCCCGCCATCGGCGACGTGGGCTTGTGGACGTTTGTGGTCATCTTCATCGGCATGCTTGCTTGGGCCGCCCTCTTCGCGTACGCGACGCTCTTCCGTCCCGCCCTACTGGAACGGCTCGCCGATCGCATTTTCAGCTTCCGATACCTGTCCCGCTTTCACGACCGCGTGATGCAGGAGATGCATACGTTCGCGCAGCAGGCCCGCACGCTCCGTGCACAACCCCCCTTCTTCTACCTGAAAGGGTTGCTCCTGACCAGCGGCGTGTGGATCGGACGCTACGCGCTCGTCGTGTTTATTGTCTGGAGCGTGTTTCCTGTGTTTGACAAGCTGCTCGTCTTTCTGCGCACAGTCGCCATGACGGTTAGCTCGCTGGTCTTGCCCACCCCGGGCGGCTCGGGCGGCCTGGAGGGCTTGTACGCGCTCTTCATTGGTCCAGTCATCCCAGAATCGCTCGTCGCGCCCACACTGTTCGCGTGGCGCTTCCTCGGATACTACATCTTCATTGCGCTCGGGACGTACCTGTTCCTCCATCAGATTCAACAGATGCGCCCTGCTGCGGACCCTGCTGCAGAGGACGAGGGCGACGCCCCGTCCGACCAGCCGCAGTCCATAGCCCGCCCCTCCGTTCCATCCTCCTCCACCGAGTAACCTCTTTGCTCCCCATGTCTTCTCCATCGCTCTCAGACACGCGCGAACAGGTCGATCAATTCGACTTTCGCACCGTGACGCCGCACGTTCGGTTTGGCACAGCCAGCGACCGGTACGCGGCCTGGATCGGCCAGATCTATCCCGAGCACTACCGCGACGAGATTTCGAGCCGCTCGCGCAAACTGGGCGGACAGACCTTCGAGGAGCGCAACGTGCCCATCGCGTCGGTCGCCGACTACTTCGAGCACTTCGGCACGCTGGAACTGGACTTCACGTTTTACCGCCCGCTCCGCGACGCCGACGGCGAGCCGACCAACAATTTCTTCGTCCTGAGCAAGTACGCCGACCACGCTCCGGACAATGCCTCGTTTCTGCTCAAGGCGCCCCAGCAATACTTTGCGCGTACCCTCCGCCGCAGCCGTGGTGGAGAAACGAAGTATGTTGACAACCCCGACTTTCTCGACGTCGAGGCGTATCTCGCCCGGTTTCACGAACCCGCAACGGAGATCCTCGACGACCGCATCGACGGGCTGCTGTTTCAGCAGGAGTACCAGCGCGTCGGCGACAGTCCAAGCCCCGAGGAGAACGTGGACACGCTCGACGACTTCTTCCAGCACCTGCCCGATGCTCCGCAGCCGCACGTCGAGCTCCGCTCGGAGCATCTGCTCACAGACGTGTACTTCGACTGGCTCGCCGAGCGCGGGCTGGGCTTCATCTTCAGTCACTGGACGTGGCTGCCCCCGATTCGCGAGCAGTGGGCGATGTGCGGCGAACGCTTCACCGCAAGCGATGGCAACGTGGTGGCCCGGCTCCTCACGCCACGCGATGTGAAGTACGCTGAGGCGTATGCGAACGCGTACCCGTTCGATGAGCGCGCGCCCGAGATTGCCGACACCCAACAGGCTCGCGACATGGTGCTCGACGCGACGGCGCTCGTCTTCCAGGCGGAGGCGAAGAACGCGCTGTTGAACCTCATTGCCAACAACCGCGCGTGGGGCAACGCGCCCGACCTTGCCCGCACCATTACCCACCGCGTGCTGGACGAGAAGGAAAGACGGGAAAGAGTGAGTTAGGGAACAGGGGCGTCGGAGAAAAGAGCCCTCACCCTCTCCCTCTTTCTCCAAGTCCCCCTTTCTCAGAAGCGTCTAAGTAGTCCTGGAGGATGAGAGCCGCCGCGGCGGCGTCGACGCGTCCGCGGTCGTCCTCAACGTGGCCGGTGCGCCGGGCGCCAGCATCGCGCAGGGCATCCTTGGCCATCTTGGAGGTGAGCCGTTCGTCGCGCTTCACGATGCAGACGACGTCGGGCAAGGCGTTGCGCAAGCGGTTGATGTACTGTTGCACGCGCTCAGTGGCCGCTCCTTCCTCGCCCTCCAGGGTCAGTGGCCAGCCGATGACGATCGTCTCAATGCCCTCCGCGGCGTGAATCCGCTTCAGCTCCTCGACGGCCTCGCGCTGGGTAAACGCCCCATGGGGCCGGGCAAACATGCGCAGCGGATCGGCGAGCGCCAGCCCGACCCGCTTGGTGCCGTAATCAACGCCGACAACGCGGGGGGCCGGGGCGTCGAGCAAAGCGAACATGGGTTGTTCTGGGGTGCGTGGGGCGCGTTGCGTGTTTCGTGAGGCGTGCATTTCGCCGCAAGGGCTCAAAACGAGGGGCCTCTCCCTACCGAAGCGATGCAGGCATAGAGATTGGGCACTTGCACCGCACCGGCCCCTCTTCACGCATCTCGGTTTCCCCCTCACGCGGACATTCCGCCTCACTCTTCCTCAGCGGACACGTCTTCCAGGTGCTTGTCGGCACTGCCTTCGGGAATGGTGTAGTCTAGTTCGTGCAGCGGCGTCTGTAGCACCTCCTTGATCCGCTTGCTGGGCTTGAAATGCGTCTTACGGCGACTAGGAATAAACACCGTCTCGTTGGTGCGCGGGTTGCGGGCCTTAGGCTTGGCCTTCGTTTTCTTCACCTCAAACACGCCAAAGTCACGCAGTTCGATACGACGCTCGGGATCGGCCTCCATCATCAGTTCGCTGAGGGCATCCAGAACGGCACCCACCCAGGGCTCGCTTTTGTAGATGGGCTCATCCATCAGGTCCGCTACGCGGCGCGACACGTCCTTTTTAGTCAGTGTTTCCGAGCGGTTCGACATGATTTAATAGCATATTCGGCAAGGGCGCGCACTAATACGTAACACGACGTTCACACCAAGATCAACTTTCGGCCACAAAGAACCCACAGGCTTCGTTGTGTACCCGCGAGGCCCGCGGCGCTCACTCCTCAAACCGATACACGCCGTGGATGCCGTCGATGCGCTTGAGTCGCTCCATAAGCCGACGCAGGTGCTCCAGGTCGCTCACGTGAAGCACCACGGTCCCTGAAAAGATGCCGTCCTCGGTGTCGACCGTGATTGATCGGATGTTGGTCTTCAGGTTCTTGGAGATCACCGTGGTGATGTCGTTCACCATCCCGACCCGATCCTCGCCCATGAGCCGGAGCGCCGCGACGAACTGGATGTCTTTTTGCCGGCTCCAGTCTACCTCTAGGATGCGGTCGGGATGATTCGTGAGCAGATCCGGCGCGTTGCGACAATTCGTGCGGTGGATGTTGATCGTACCTGTTTTGCTCACAAATCCGAAGACCTCGTCGCCGGGAATGGGGTTGCAACACGAGGCGTAGTTGACGGCGATGTCGGTTTGCAACTCGCCGTTGATGAGGAGCGCCTGCTTACCGGTGGTCTGCGCCGTGTCGAGAAATTTTTCGTACTTCTCGCGCAGCGCGTCTTCGTCTTCACGCTCCGCGTCCTCCTTCTTCTCCAGGGCTGTTTGGCCCTTCTTGATATACTGCACGAGCTCATCGGCCTCGTACAGCCCGCTGCCGATCTCGTAGAAGAGCTGCTGCAGATCGGGGAATTTGAGCTCGTGCGCGTAGTCCTGCAGGTCCTGGTCGCTCACCTCTAGACTGGCGCGGTCGGCCTTCTTCTCCCAGATCTCGCGTCCCAGATCGGCCGTTTCGCGGCGCTGCTTGTTACGCCAGTGGCGGATGCGGCTGCGCGCCTTGTGCGTGACGACGAAGTTGATCCAGTCTGGATTCGGCGTTTGTTTCTTGGAGGTAATGATCTCGACCTGGTCGCCGCTCTTGAGCTCGTGGGAGAGCGGCACCATCTTGCCGTTCACCTTGGCGCCGATGCACTGCATGCCGACCTCGCTGTGCACCTTGAACGCGAAGTCGACGGGCGTGGCACCGCTGGGCAGCGTCATCAGGTCGCCTATCGGCGTGAAGACGTAGATCTCCTCGTCGTACAGGTTCAGCCGAAACTCCTTGACAAACTCTGTCGCGCGCTCGGGCTCCGGATTCTCCAGCAGATCGCGGACCCAGTCGAGGAACTGGTCCATCTCGCGGTCCGCGTCGTCGACGCCCTCTTTGTACTTCCAGTGGGCGGCCACGCCCTTTTCGGCGATCTCGTGCATCTCCTGCGTGCGGATCTGGACTTCGACGCGCCGCCCCTTGGGCCCGAGCACGGTGGTGTGCAGGCTCTGATAGCCGTTCGACTTGGGCACGGAGATGAAGTCGCGAAAGCGCTCGGGCAGCGGTTTGTAGCGGTCGGTGACGAGCGAGTAGACGCGCCAGCAATCCTCTTTGCCCCTCTTGCCATCGCTCTGCAGCACGATCCGGATCGCAAAGATGTCGTAGATCTCATCGAGCGGCTGGTTCTTTCGCTTCATCTTGCGGTGGATCGAGTACACGTTCTTGACCCGCCCGTAGATGTCAAATTCGAATCCTTCTTCGCGCAGGCGCTCTTCCAACGGCTCCGTGAAGGCCGCGATGTACGCCTCGCGTTCCTCGGCCATCTCTTCGAGCCGCTGCACGATTTCGTGGTATGCTTCCGGGTTGAGGACCTTGAGACAAAGGTCCTCTAGCTCGCTCTTGACAGAGAACAGTCCAAAGCGATGAGCCAGCGGAGCAAACAGGTCGAGCGTCTCGCTGGCCTTCTTGAGCTGTTTCTCCTTCGGCAGCGCCTCGATGGTGCGCATGTTGTGCAGCCGATCCGCGAACTTGACGAGGATGACGCGGATGTCCGTCGCCATCGACAGCATGAGCTTGCGAACGTTCTCGGCCTGGCCGAGCTCGCGGCTTTCGAATACGCCTTTGATCTTGGTGAGCCCGTCGATAATGGTGGCCATCGTCTCGCCGAACTCCTCGCGGATGAAGTCGAGCGAGAGCTCGGTGTCCTCGACCACATCGTGCAGGAGGGCGGCGGCCACGCTGATGTCGTCGAAGCCAATGTCTTTGGCCACGATCTTCGCCACCTGAAGCGGATGGCTGATGTAGCGCTCGCCGGAGGCACGCCAGTCGTTGCGGTGGGCCCAGTAGCTCAGCCGAAACGAGCGGCGGAGCATGTCTTCATCCACGCTGCCGAGGTGCTCGCGGCACAAGGCCAGCAGCTCGGCGAGCTGCTCCTCGAAATCCGGCTCGATGTCCAGATCCGTCTTCTGCAAAATGGTTGAGGCTTGCAGCATGCTACGTCATCAATCCCCATCACTCGGTACATCTGCTATGTCGTCATAACTTCCCGCCGGAGGAGAGTTTCTCCCGGCCACTCCGCCGCGCGGGAAAGCCTGCTACCCGACAATGTACGGCTCTCGGATGCGACAAAAAAGAGCGCTGCCCGCGCGTGCCGGCAGCGCTCAGTGGTGTCTGCGTTCCGACGTCTCGCCGGAACATCCGTACGCGTTACTTCGAAGCGTCTTTGTCCTCGTCGTCCTCTTCCTCGGCGGTCTCCGCCTCGCTGTCGGCCTCGTCCGCGGCAACGTCCCCCGCTTCTGCTTCGGCGGTCTCCTCGGCTATCTCTTCAGCCGGTTCCGCTTCAGCGACCGTCTCATTGGGGGCTTCTACGTCTGCGGCTTCGGCTTCCGCCTCAGCCGATTCCGGCTCGGTCGTTTCGTCAACGTCCTGCGTCGGCTCTTGATCGGCCTCCGTCTTCGAGGAGCCGCTTCCTCGGCGGCCTTTGCCGCTCCCCCGCCGCGTGCGCGACCCGCCGCTGCCGGTGCTGGCCGGCGGCACATCGTTGTAGTCGACCAGCTCGATCATGGCCATCTCGGCCCCATCGCCGGAGCGCTGCCCCAGCTTGATGATGCGCGTGTATCCGCCGGGCCGGTCGCCCACACGGTCGGCCACCTCGCCAAACAGTTCCTTGATGGCTTCCTTATCCTGCAGATAGCGGAAGACCTGCTTGCGGCTGTGGGTCGTGTCTTCCTTCGAACGCGTGATGAGCGGCTCGACGAATGGCCGGAGCGCCTTCGCCTTGGCCAGGGTCGTCTGGATCCGCTTGTGCTCGATGAGCGCGCTCGAAAGGGCCGCCAGCGTCTGCTTGCGGTGGCCGCTATCGCGGCCTAACTTCTTTCCTTTCTTCCGGTGTCGCATAATGAGAGTTCAGGGTTTCAAATTAGAACGGTGCAGGCGGCTACTGCCCTGCACTCTGGAGCCGGCTACCAGCGTCGATTAGCTGGAGGCCTGCTCTTCGAGGTATTCCTCGACGTTCATGCCAAAGTGGAGACCACGATCTTCCAGTACCTCCACGAGCTCCTGGAGCGACTTGCGGCCGAAGTTGCGGAACTTGAGCATCTCTTTCTCCTCGCGTCGCACGAGATCGCCAATCGTCTTGATGCTCGCGGCCTTGAGGCAGTTGTGCGAGCGCACCGACAGGTCGAGCTCGTCGACCGGCTGCGCGAGCAGTTCGCGGATGCGCTTCACCTCTTCGTCGACCTCTTGCTCCTCCTGAGCGGGCTCGGGTTCCTCCTCCATCTGGATGAAGAAGTTGATGTGATCCCGCAGGATCGCCGCCGCCCGGGCCAGCGCGTCTTCCGGATGGATGGAGCCGTCGGTTTCTACGTCAATCGTGAGCTGCTCGTAGTCGATCTTCTGGCCCACGCGCGTAGGCTTCACGTTGTACTTCACATTCTTGATGGGCGTGAAGATCGAGTCGATCGCAATCACACCAATCGGGTCATCTTCCCGCTTGTTTTCTTCGGCGGGCACGTACCCCCGGCCGTATCCGACACGCAGGTCGACGTTCACGGCGGCCCCCTCATCCAGCGTTGCGATGTGGAGATCCGGGTTGAGCACCTCGTACTCCGAGGTGGTCTCGTCGATGTCCTCCGCCGTCCACTTCCCCGGCCCCTCGATGTTGAGGTGCAGGTTGCCCTCTTCGACCTCGTCGGCCTTGAAGCGCACCTCCTTCAGGTTGAGGATGATATCCGAGACGTCCTCGGAGACGCCCTCAATCGTGGCGAATTCGTGTTGCACGCCATCGATTTTGATGGCGGTGATGGCGATGCCTTGCAACGAGGAGAGCAGGACGCGGCGCAGGGCGTTCCCGATGGTCACGCCGTATCCGCGCTCAAGCGGCTGGACAACAAAACGGCCCTGGGTGTCTGAAACCTCTTCCACCTCAACGCCTTCCGGCATCTGGATCCCGTAATTATTCATAAGCTATGTGGTCAGTCGAAACGTAGATAATCGCGAATGCCCGTCTTCTAGAAGCCCCAACGGCTGGGCGGTGTTCTGCTCGGCGTACGTCCTGCCCAGCCAGCGGCGTGCGTCGCCTACTTCGAATACAGCTCGACGATCAGCTGCTCGTCGATGTTTTCGGGGATGTCCTCGCGCTGTGGTAGGTCAAGAAACTTCCCCTTGATCTCTTCACGGTCCACCTCCAGCCAGGGAAACATGCGCTGGTTGCGCTGCACATTTTCCTGGATGACGTCCAGCCGTTTGCTCTTCGGGCGTACCTCCACAATGTCGTCAGGCCCCAGTTCGTAGGAGGGGATGTTGACGATGCGGTCGTTCACCATGATGTGCCGATGGGACACGAACTGGCGGGCCTGGCGGCGCGTCTTCGCAAACCCCATCCGGAAAACCGTGTTGTCGAGGCGAGCCTCCAAGAAGCGGAGCAGGTTTTCGCCCGTAACGCCACGCTTGCGGGAGGCCTTGTCGAACAGATTCTTGAATTGTTTCTCGAGCAGCCCGTACGTGTACTTCGTTTTCTGCTTTTCCTTGAGCTGTACGGCGTACTCGCTCTCGCGGCGCCGGCGCCCCCGGCCGTGCTGGCCCGGCGGGTATGGTTTGCGCTCCAGGGCCTTACTCGGTCCAAAGATAGGCTCCTTAAACCGGCGGGCAATCTTTTGCTTGGGTCCTCTGTATCGAGCCATATTTCGGTTTTAGGTTGTCGATTGTCGATTTTGGATTGATTGCGGCGATGGATGAAAATTCAAAATCCGCAATCCAAAATCCCAAATGGTTAAACGCGGCGGCGCTTGGGCGGGCGGCATCCGTTGTGGGGAAGCGGCGTGACATCACGGATGGTGGCCACCTCAATGCCTACTTCGTCCATGGCGCGAATCGCACCCTCACGGCCCGAGCCGGGTCCTTTCACGAACGCGTCGACGCGGCGCAGGCCCAGGTCGTAGGCCTCCTGCGCGGCAGCGCGCCCGGCCTGCTGCGCGGCATACGGCGTATTTTTGCGGCTGCCCTTGAAGCCCATCTTGCCCGCGCTGGCCCACGAAATCGTGTTGCCGTACTGGTCGGTGATCGTGATGATGACGTTGTTGAACGTGGCCTTAATGTATGCGCGGCCGTTCGACTCAACAACGACATTTTTCTTCCGGACGGTGCGACGCCCTTTTTTGCTTCCCTTGTTGTCGTTCGCCATGAGCTCTTTTTCGTGCTTTTCGATGAAACGTAAGGACGCCGGTGCTGCAACCTGTGGCTGTCGAGGTGCGGCGCGCCCCGGTGACGTAACCTACTTCTTCTGCGCGGCCTGCTTCTTGCCGGGCACGGTCTTCTTCTTGCCTTTGCGCGTCCGGGCATTGGTCTGGGTGCGTTGTCCCCGTACGGGCAATCCCTTGCGATGGCGCAATCCACGGTAGCAGCCGATGTCCATCAGGCGTTTGATGTTCATCTGGGTCTCGGTGCGCAGCTGCCCCTCCACCTTGTACTCATCCTCGATGAGTCGCCGGACCTGGCGCGTCTGCTCGTCCGACCACTCGTGCGGACGGAGGTCTTTGTCGACCTCCACGCGCTCGAGAATCTCGCTCGCGCGGGAGCGGCCAATGCCATGCACGTAGGTGAGCGCGACCTCGCCGCGCTTATCGTTCGGGATGTCTACTCCAGCAATCCGTGCCATATGCTATACTTGAAAACGTGGTGGTTAGTCGCAGTGTCGTTGAGTCCTGATCGGGAAGTCGGGGCGCCTCGCGTCGCACGTGGGATGCTGTTCGGCCCAGGGTATCGCCCTATTTGTAGCGGTACACGATGCGGCCCTTGGACAAATCGTAAGGGGAAAGCTCCACCTTGACGCGGTCGCCGGGCAAAATCTTGATGTAGTGCATCCGCATCTTGCCGGAGAGTAGACCGAGAATCTCGTGTCCATTCTCCAACTCCACGCGAAACTGTGCGTTGGGGAGCGCCTCGATGACTTCCCCATCCTGTTCGATGGGTTCTTCTTTAGCCATTGGGTACGCGTTCTTTTGTGGAAGACTGCTTGTAGGGTGCGTCGATAGCGTCCTCGATGTACTGGAACGTGCTGAGCACCTCAGCTTGGCCATTACGCACGACCACCATGTGCTCATAATGGGCTGACGAAAGGCGGTCGGCGGTGCGCACGGTCCACCTGTCGTCGTCTGTAGTAACCGCGCCGGTGCCCCGGTTGATCATGGGCTCGATGCAAATGGACAGTCCCGACTTCAGCTTACGGCCGCGGCCCGGCTCTCCGTAGTTCGGGACTTGCGGATCCTCGTGCAGCGACCGGCCGATTCCGTGTCCTACCAGATCGCGCACCACCCCGCATCCGTGCTCCTCGCAATGCGTCTGGATCGTACTGCTAATGTCCCCGACCCGATTTCCCACAACGGCTTGTGCCACACCTTTGTTCAGGGCGTCGTATGTGACGCGGCATAACGCGGCGTCTTCGGGCGCGATCGCACCCACACCGAAGGTGTAGGCGTAATCGCCGTAATAACCATTCAGCTCCACGCCACAGTCCACGGATAGCAGATCGCCCTCCTGCAACGCATAGTCGCTGGGGAAGCCGTGCACGACGACGTCGTTGACCGACGTGCAGAGCGTGCCAGGGAACGGCGGCGCCGATCCACCAATCTCATACCCTTTGAACGCCGGTTCGGCGCCGCGTGTTCGGATGAAGTCCTCAGCGATGGCGTCCAACTCGGCCGTCGTGACGCCGACGCGCACGTGCTTCGCCACCTCGGCCAGCGTGCGGCCGACGAGGTCCGCGCTCTCGCGGAGGTGATCAATCTCTCGTGCACTTTTGAGGTGGATCATCCGATCGCCTCGTATCCAGTCAATGAGCGTCGTCCACAGATTCATCACACGCGCCGTCCGCGCACCCGACTGCCCTTCATGAAGCCGTCGTAGTGGCGCATCAACAAGTGGCTTTCGATCTGTTGCAACGTGTCGAGGGTCACCTGCACCAGGATGAGGAGGCTCGTGCCACCGTAGAACATTGCAAAGCCCTGCGACACACCCGCCTGCATGGCGAAGGCCGGCAGGATGGCCACGAAGCCGAGGAAGATGGAGCCCGGCAGCGTGATGCGCGTCAGGATGTTATCAATGAACTCGCTGGTCTGCTTGCCCGGTCGGATGCCCGGAATGAAGCCGCCTTGCCGTTTCATGGTATCGGCCATCTCCTTCGGGTTCACGGCAATGGCCGTGTAGAAGTACGTGAAGAACACGCAGATGAAGAAGAACACCGTCGAGTAGCCCACTCCGCTGATGTCCGAGAACCAGGCGCCCACCTGTTGCATGAAGGCGCTGTCCGGGAAGAACGACGCCACCGTCGATGGGATGAACATGATCGACTGCGCGAAGATGATCGGCATCACGCCAGCCGCGTTCACGCGGAGCGGCAAGTACTGGGTGGTGCCGCCGTACACCTTGCGGCCGACCACGCGCTTGGCGTACTGCACCGGAATCCGGCGCACGCCCTGCGAGACGAGCACCACGCCGCCCGTCACCAGAACCCAGACGCCAATCTCCATCAGGAAGATGAACAGGTTGCCCCCCGCCCCGGACACGTTCAGCTGAAACTCGTTGATAAGCGATTGCGGAAAGAAGGCGATGATCCCAATCATGATGATCAGGGAGATGCCGTTGCCGATGCCGTCCTCCGAGATGCGCTCACCGAGCCACATCACAAAGACTGTCCCCGCCGTGAGCACGACGACCGTCGAGATCATGAAGAAGGTCGAGCCGATCACGATGGCGCTGCCCGTCGCCCCGTACTGCAGGTTGATCGTATAGCCGATCGATTGCAGCGCGGTGATACCGACGGTGCCGTAACGCGTGAGTTGGGTGATCTTGCGGCGGCCCTCCTCCCCTTCGCGCTGCAACTTCTGGAAGTATGGAACGACCGCCCCCATCAGCTGAATGATAATCGAGGCCGTAATGTACGGCATGATGCCGAGGGCGAAGATGCCGGCCTGGCTGAAGGCCCCACCCACGAACATGTCGAGGAAGCCGAAGATGTCAGTCGACGTGTCGGCCGCGTTGACCTCCGCCAGCGTGGTAGCATCTACCCCGGGGAGCGTCACGAACGTGCCGAAGCGGTACACGATGAGCAGCCCCAGCGTGTAGAGGATCCGCTTGCGGAGCTCCTCGATCTTCCAAATGTTGCGTATGCTCTCTGCGAGACCAGCCATAGCTCGTTCGTCCTTCTAGTAAAAATCGGCGGTGGACGCCGCGGGAAGTTACTCGATCACCGTCGCGGTTCCACCGGCCGCCTCAATCTTCTCTTTTGCCGACGTGCTGAAGGCGTGCGCGCTCACCTCCAGCGCGACGTCGATGTCGCCATCGCCCAGGATCTTGATACGCTCGGCGCTGCGGATGGCACCGGCGTCTTCGAGCGCTTCAGGCGTGACCGGCGCATCGGCGTCGATCCGCCCTTCATCCACCAGCCGCGCAAGTCGCGAAACGTTGGCAATGCTGTACTCTTCCTTGAAAGGGTTGTTGAATCCATACTTCGGGATGCGGCGGAAGAGCGGCATCTGACCGCCCTCGAACCACACCGGCCGGTTGCCCGACCCGGAGCGGCTGCTCTGCCCCTTATCACCACGGGTCGAGCTGTGCCCCCCCGTGCCGGAGCCTCGGCCGCGGCCGAGTCGCTTTCTGTCTTGCGTGGCGCCGTCTGCGGGTTTCAGATTGCTGAGATCCATGATGTAAACGGGTTTGGGTTGTGGGTGTATGGGTGTTTCTAGGCCGAGGTAGGGTATTCCCCAGCCTGAACCCCGATCATCCCTGAACACTATGTTTCGATTTCTTCGACGTCCACCAAGTGGTGAACTTTCTCGATCATGCCGCGAACTTGTGGCGTATCATCGTGCGTCACGGTGTGACGAATACGGCGCAGCCCTAACGCCTCCAGCGTGCGCCGCTGCGGAAGGGGGTTTCGGTTGGAACTGCGCGTCTGGGTAATTTTCAGCTTGGCCATAATCTGTGAGGCTCTGCGCCGTCGTGCGCGTTGCGCGTGGACCGAGGGTCGCCGGACGGCTCCGTTTATCCGTTGAACACTTTTTCCAGAGGAACGCCGCGCCGCTTGGCCACCTCGATGGCATCTTCCATTTTCAGAAGCGCATCGATGGTCGCGGCCACCTGGTTGTGCGGATTGCTGCTGCCGATCGATTTCGTCAACACGTTCTTGTAGCCCGCGCATTCCAGGACGGCCCGCACGCCGCCGCCGGCGATCACGCCGGTACCGGGCGCTGCGGGCTTCAGCAGCACGCGGCCTGCATCTTGCTGCCCGACGGCTTCGTGCGGCACAGTGCCATCGCGCATGGGCACGCGCACCAAGTTTTTCTTGGCGTCCTCGTTGCCCTTCTGGATCGCGCTCGACACCTCGTTGGCCTTGCCCAGCCCGGCACCGACCAGTCCGTTTTCGTTACCCACCACGACGACGGTGTTGAAGGAGAACCTCCGTCCCCCTTTCACCACCTTCGACACGCGGTTGACCGCTACCAACCGGTCGACCCAGTTCTCGTTGCGCTTGCCCGCGTTGGCGCGTTTCCGTTGCTTTCTGCTTTTAGCCATGAGTCCGTTCTTTTCGGTCGTACAGTGTAGAGTCCATTGTGGCCGAGTCGGCGCGTTACACGTTCAACCCGCCTTCGCGGGCGCCTTCGGCCATGGCGCGCACGCGACCGTGATAGCGGTATCCGCCCCGGTCAAATACGGCCTTGCTGATGCCTTCCTCTTGCGCGCGCTCGGCGAGCACTCGGCCCACCTCGTGGCTCTCATCGATCGGCTCGTCGCCTTCGATCTCCTCTTCGAGACTCGATGCCGATGCAATGGTGTGCCCCGCGATGTCGTCGATGAGCTGCGCGTAGATGTACTTGTTCGAGCGGTACACCGACAGCCGAGGCCGGACGGGCGTGCCGTGAATCTTCTTGCGGATGCCGCGATGCACGCGACGCCGCCGCTCTTCTTTGCTCTTGATCTTCGCCATGGTTGCGCTTCTCGGTTTATGATTTCCGACTTGCGATTTTCGATGGGCCGTCAAACAAACCATGTGCAGCCACGTGATCGAAAATCGACCATCTAGAATCCAGGAGTAATTACCGTGCCGCCGTCTTGCCGGCCTTCCGCTCTACGTGCTCGCCCACGTAGCGGACCCCCTTGCCCTTGTACGGCTCGGGCGGGCGGAGGCTGCGAATCTTGGCGGCCACCTGCCCGACGAGCTGCTTGTCGATGCCTTCGATAGTAATGACCGGATTCTTCGCGCTCGTGTCCACCGAGAGGTCAATCCCATCTGGCGGCAGAAAATAGATCGGGTGGGAGAAGCCGAGTGCCAGCTCCAGCACCCCGTTGCTCACACTAGCGCGGTAGCCCACGCCAATGATTGTCAACTCCTTCTGGTAGCCCTCCACCACGCCGGTGATCATGTTGTCAATCAGCGAGCGCGAGAGGCCGTGCAGAGCCCGGTGCTGCTTCTGATCGGACGGGCGTGACACCGTGACGGCATCGTCGTCTACCGAAACGGTGATCTGAAGATCAATGTCGGTGGTCAACGCTCCCTTCGGCCCCTTCACCGTCACCACGTTGTCGGAGCTCACGGAGACGTCCACGTTGTCGCCGAACTCAATCGGCCTGCTTCCAATGCGTGCCATAGTGCGTCTATCCTAAGCCTGATAAAATTAGCGGGCGCGCTGGCGGTTAAAAAATCGTAGCCAGCACTTCGCCCCCGATGTTAACGTTGCGCGCCTCCTTGTCGCTCATCACGCCCTGCGACGTCGACATGATGGCGATGCCCAACCCGTTCCGAACGCGCGGCAGGCTGTCGGCACCGACGTAGCGGCGGCGGCCCGGCTTTGAGACACGTTCCAACTCGCGGATGACGGGATTGCCGGCCTCGTCGTATTTGAGGTACAGCCGCAGTAGCCCTTGCTTGCTGTCGTCGATGTTGAGGTAATTTTTGATGTACCCCTTCTCAACGAGGATTTGCGTCATGGCTCGCTTGACACGCGAGGCCGGAATATCGACGTGGCGATGATTCGCGGCCTGCGCGTTGCGAATGCGTGCGAGGTAATCAGCTACGGGATCGGAAATTCCACTCATTGCGATTTTCGATTTACGATTGTGGGACGCCGGAAGCTACTGAGACGAACACTTGTCTTTCGCGGAGCACCAACTTTTCAGTCGCCCCTCGCCATTCGACCATTTTCCTTCAGCTTACCAGCTTGACTTGCGCACGCCCGGAATCTTCCCCTCCAGGGCCAACTCGCGGAAACAAATCCGGCACACGCCGAAGTCCCGCAAGTAGCCACGGATCCGCCCGCAGAGGGGACAGCGGTTGTTCTGGCGGCTCGGGCTTGAGTTGCGCGGCAGCTTCTGGAGCTCAGTCCACTTGCCTTGCTCCTTCAGCTTACGGCGCTTCTCCTTGTGCTTCTCGTACATCTCGGACCGCTTCTCGACGCGGGCTATCCAGCTCTTCTTGGCCATGGGGGATTAGTCGTTTCATCAACAAATTTAGTGTACGGGGGCGCCCGGTAGGCATCGTCAGGCCGCTGGGGCCGGCTCCGGTTCCGAGGACTGCTCCTCGCGGCGGACGAACGGCATGCCCAGCCCTTTCAGCAGCGCATAGGCTTCTTCGTCCGTCTCGGCCGTCGTCACAAAGGTGATGTCCAGGCCGCTGATACGGTCGACGTTGTCGACGTCGACTTCAGGGAAGATGATCTGCTCCTTGATGCCCAGCGTATAGTTGCCGTGTCCGTCGAAGCTGCGATCGGGCACGCCTTGAAAGTCGCGCACGCCCGGGAGGGCCAGCGTCACCAGCCGGTCCATGAACTCGTACATGCGAGCGTCTCGCAGTGTCGTATGGACCCCGATGGGCATGCCTTTGCGGATGTTGAAGCTCGCAATACTCTTGCGTGCGCGCGCCACCGACGGATGCTGTCCCGTAATTTTGCGGAGCTCGTTGATCGCATCGTCGAGCACCTTCTGGTTCTCCGCGGCTTCTCCCACACCCTTATTGATGCTGATCTTCTCCAGCCGAGGCACCTCCATGATGTTGTCGTGCCCGAACTGCTTCTTGAGCGCGGGCGCGACGTCTTCACGGTACTGCTTTTTAAGTCGTGGTACGTAAGCCATGGGAATAAAGAGTCAATCGTTGGTGTCAGGGCTCGCAGGGCGCTCGCCACGCGGTTCAACGCCCTCCGGCTGCAGACTGATAAAATGTAAGGATCGCGCCCGGGTTTCACCTGCACAAACGTTTCACTGTGGGCGACCTACTGGTCGAGCTCTTCGCCGGTCGTCTTGGCGTAGCGAACCCAGCGGGATTTCCCTGTCTCGGGGTCCTCGATCTTCTTGCGGCCCACCCGGGTCGGCTCGCCGTTCTCATCGAGCGGCTGCACGTTGGATACGTGAATGGGAGCCTCGCGCTCGACCCGCTGCCCCTGCGGATTCTGCTGGCTGGGCGGCTCGTGGTAGACGCGCAGGTTTACGCCCTCCACGATGACGCGATCTTCGTCCGGGAAGACGCGCAAGATCTTGCCCTCTTCCCCTTTGAAGTTGCCCGCGTTCACGCGGACCATGTCGCCCGTCTTCACGTGCAGCTTCTTCTTTTTGTTCTTCGTTCGAGGCATCGCTTATGTATCGATTGTCGATTTACGATGTATCAACTGTTGATTTCCGAGCGTCGAATAGGGCGTCTCCGACGCGTCATCGCACCCAGCGAGATCCAATTTCGGCCGCTAGAGCACTTCAGGCGCGAGGGACACGATGCGCATGAACTCTTTCTCGCGCAGCTCGCGCGCCACCGGGCCGAACACACGGGTGCCCACCGGCTCGCCCTGCGGGTTGATGAGCACCGCTGCATTCTCGTCGAACCGGATGTATGAGCCGTCGTCGCGGCGCTGCTCGCGCTTGGTGCGCACCACCACGGCAGGGCTCACGTCGCCCTTCTTCAGGTTGCCACCGGGGATGGCCGATTTGACCGACACCATAATGGTATCGCCCACGCCGGCATAGCGGCGTCCGCTGCTGCCGAGTACGCGGATGCACTGCACCTCCTTGGCCCCGCTGTTGTCGGCGACCTTAAGTCTGGATTCTTGCTGGATCATGGCTGTTTCGCGTTGCAAAAGTGATCGTTCCGGGCCGAACACAATAAGAAACGCCGAGGTCGTAGGCGACCATCGACGTTGGGAGAATCCGTCGGCTGTGTTACTTGGCGCGCTCCACGATCTCGGCGAGGCGCCAGCGCTTCCGTTTGCTCAGAGGGCGCGTCTCGGTGATTCGCACCGTGTCGCCTTCGCCGGCGTCCTCGTTCTCGTCGTGGGCCATCAGCTTTGACGAGCGCTCGATGTACTTGTCGTACATCGGGTGCTTCATCATGCGCCGTACTTCAACGGTGATGGTTTTGTCCATCTTGGCGCTCGTCACGATGCCCACGCGCTCCTTGCGCGCGTTGCGGGGTTCATTCGTCGTTTCGGGAGTTTCCATAGTATCTTTGGGGGCTTGGTGAGCCGTTCACCGTTCCTCACCAACTACCGGTTCAAAAGGGTCATGCGATGGAGGCGGTGCCGTCCAGCAGCCGGCGGTGCGCTATGCTTCCTGCACCGCGGCCCGCCGCTTCTCGTTCAGAATGGTTTTCAGCCGCGCGACGAGCCGCCGCTTCTGCCGCAAGATGGAGGGGTTCTCCAGATGCGCCACCGCGTGCTGAAAGCGGAGCTGCTCAAGCTGCTCCTGCTCCTCGTCGATGCGCGTCTCAATTTCTTCTTCGCTCAGGTCGCGAATCTCTCCAGGCGTCATGGGCTCACAGGTCGTAAGTGAAACGGGACGTGCCGGTGCAGCACTACTCTTCTTCCGGCGGGCGGTACCCGGGACGGACGACAAACTTCGTCTTGACCGGGAGCTTGTGCCGACCGAGGCGGAGCGCTTCCTGCGCGACGTCGCGCGTCACGCCACCCCCTACTTCGAACAGCATGCGGCCCGGCTTGACCGGCGCCACGAAATACTCGGGCGCGCCTTTGCCTTTCCCCATGCGCGTCTCGGCCGGCTTCTTCGTGATCGGCTTGTCCGGGAAGATCCGGATCCAGACCTTGCCGGCGCGCTTCATGCGGCGGGTGATCGCCACACGGGCGGCCTCGATCTGGCGGCTCGTGATGCGGCCCGGCTCCAGCGCCTTGATGCCAAAGTCTCCAAAGTTAATGCGGGTGCCGCGGGAGGCTTTGCCCTTGATGCGGCCTTTCTGCACCTTGCGGTGCTTCGTGCGCTTCGGCTGTAACATGACTCGTTGGTTTCAGGTTAGCAGGTTTGAACGTTGGCAGGCTACAGGTCCAACCTGCAACCTAAAACGTGTAACTTGGGAGAAAGGCGTTATCTGTTGCGGCGGCGGCGCGGCGGCTTCTTGGTCTGCTGCCGCTGCTGCGCCTGTACGTTCGGGCTCAGGTCGGGTGAGCCGAGAATTTCGCCGCGGTGGATCCACACCTTCACGCCGGTCGTGCCGTAAATCGTGAACGCCGTTTCGCGAGCGAAGTCCACGTCGGCGCGGAGCGTATGCAGCGGAACGCTGCCCTCGTGGTACTCCTCGATGCGGCCCATCTCGGCGCCACCCAGCCGGCCCGCGGCCCGGATGCGTACGCCTTCGGCGCCCATCCGCATGGCCGCCGTAATGGCCTGCTTCATCGCGCGGCGGAATGAGATCCGGCCCTCCAACTGCTGGGCGATGTTCTTCGCGACCAGCTTAGCGTCGAGCTCTGGCCGCTTGATCTCGCTGATGTTAATCTGGATGTCCTTGTCCGTCAGCGTCTTGAGCTCTTCGCGCAGCTTTTCGACCTCGCTCCCGCCGCGGCCAATAACCACGCCGGGGCGGCTCGTGTGCAGCGTGAGGATGACGCGCTTCGGCGTCCGCTCGATGACGACGCGGCTCAGTCCCGCGCGCTTCAGACGCGCATCCAGGTAATTGCGAATCTTGTCGTCTTCAACCAGCTTTTCCTGGATGTCGTCCTCAGCGTACCAGTTGGAGTCCCAACCGCGGATGACGCCGAGACGGAATCCAATAGGGTGTGTTTTTTGGCCCAATGGTGTACCTCGTCAGTAGTTCGATTCTCGTGTGGAGGGCGGGGTGTTACGCGACCTCTTCGGGCTCCTGCACGGCCACGACGACCGTCAGGTGCGTCGTGCGCTTGCGGATCGGGGTAGCGCGCCCGCGGGCGCGCGGCTTGTATCGCTTGAAGGTCGGCCCTTCATCCGCCCGGATCTCTTTGATGACCAGCTCCCCCTCGTTGAAGCGCTCGTCGTGCTTGTCCATCAAGTTGTAGACGGCCGACTGGATGGTCTTGTCGATGACCTCCGTGACCTTCTGCGGCTTGAAGTTGAGGATGTTGAGCGCCTCGGGGACGGTCTTCCCGCGCACGAGGTTGATAACCCGGCGCATCTTGAGAGGCGAGCTCCGAATGTGTTTACGTACCGCTCGTGCTTCCATGGTTGTACTGTTCGTTTAAGGGTGCCGTGGAGGCCGCCATCAGATGCGCCTCTTCCGGTCGCGAGTTACCCGACCCTGCGCGTGCGCTTGTCGACCTTGTTGCGCGGGTGGCCCTTGAAAGTGCGCGTCGGAGCGAATTCGCCCAGCCGGTGGCCGACCATGTTCTCCGACACATACACCGGGATGAACTGCCGGCCGTTGTGCACCGCAAACGTGTGGCCCACGAAGTCCGGCGTAATCATGGAGTCGCGACTCCACGTCTTAACGACTTTCTTCTCGTCGCTGCTGTTCAGCGCGTCGACTTTGCGCTGCAGCTTGTAATATACGTAAGGTCCTTTGCGTAGTGAGCGTGCCATATCGTGTTGCTAGTAGTTTGTTCGTGCGGGGGTGCCGTGCACCAGATTCCGTTACTTGCCTTTGCCTTTCTTGCGCTCGTTGCGGCGCTGGATGATGTAGCGGTTCGACTTCTTCCGCTTCTTGCGCGTCTTGTAGCCCTTCGCCGGGAGGCCTTTCCGCGAGCGGGGATGGCCGCCGGAGGCACGACCCTCGCCGCCGCCCATCGGGTGATCGATCGGGTTCATGGCTACGCCGCGCGTGCGCGGGCGCCGTCCGAGCCAACGCTTGCGCCCGGCCTTGCCGAGCTCGATGTTCATGTGATCCACGTTGCTCGTCGTTCCGATCGTGGCGCGGCACGTCTTGGGCACCATGCGCGTCTCGCCAGACGGCAACTTGAGCGTGGCGTACTTGCCTTCACGCGCGGTGAGCTGGGCATATGTGCCCGCCGCCCGGGCCATCTGCGCGCCTTTCCCCGGCGTCATTTCGATCGCATGCACAAACGAACCCACCGGGATGTTCTCCAGCGGCATGCAGTTGCCGGCCTCCGGCGGCGCACCGGTGCCGCTCACAACCTCTTGCCCCACTTCCACTTCGCGTGGGGCAATGATGTAGCGCTTCTCGCCATCGGCGTACACGAGCAGGGCGATGCGGGCCGACCGGTTCGGGTCGTACTCGATCGTCGACACCTTCGCCGGAATGCCATCCTTGTCGCGCTTGAAGTCGATGACGCGGTAGCGCCGCTTGTGGCCACCGCCGCGGTAGCGCATGGTCATGCGCCCCTGGTTGTTGCGGCCGCCGCTGCTCTTCAGCGGCTCCAGCAAGCTCTTCTCCGGCTCGGTCTCCGTGATTTCCTCAAACGAGGAGACGGAGCCGCCGCGCTGCGCGTTGGTGTTTGGTTTGTTCTTCTTGATAGGCATGACGGTAAGAACGTCTAGCTTGAAAAGTCAACCGGAGGGGTCATTACACCGCCTCGAAGAAGTCGATTTGCTCGCCCTGTGGATCGAGCTTCACGATCGCCTTCTTGAACCCGGACGTCCGGCCCTCAATGACGCCGCCCTGCGTGTGGCGACGGCGGCGCTTGGCCGGCACGATCTGCGTCCGAATCTTCTCGATCTGGACGCCTGGATACCGGTCTTCCACTGCCGCCCGGATGTCCGTTTTGCTCGCGTCCATCCTCACGACGAAGGTGTACTTCGCCTCCTCCATCATGCGGGTGGACTTCTCGGTAATGTACGGTTTGATGAGGACTCGCTTGCTCATAGCTCAGTGCAATTTTGTTGGTCAGTGCCAGGCGTCCTGGCAGGCGCGTGGGTGGAAGGGGAAGCTAGGCGGGTTGCTTTTCGGCATCCGTCGAGAGCAGGTCCGTCACGTGCTCCAGCGCACCTTCCTGAAATAGAATGACACCCGCGTCAAGGATGTCCACCGAGTTGAGGCTGCGCGCCTCCTGCACATTGAGGTTCGAAACGTTGCGGCTGGACAGATAGATCTCTCGCTCGGTGTCGGCCGTGACGAGCAGCACCTTCTGGTCGGCGAGGTCGAGCAGGCTGAGCAGCTCGCGGAGCTGGCGCGTGCTCGGCGCGTCCATGCTGAAATCCTCAATGACGCGTACTGCCTCTGATTCGGTCTTGTAGCTCAGTGCGGAGCGGCGCGCTAGGCGCTTCGTCTTCTTGTTCAGGTTCAGCTTGTACTGGCGGGGCCGGGCGCCGTGGGCTCGCCCGCCACCGCGGCGGATGGGCGACTGCGCATCACCAACGCGGGCGTTGCCCGTGCCTTTCTGGCGATACAGCTTGCGGCCACTTCCACGCACTTCACTGCGCTGCTTCGTCTTGCTGGTACCCTGGCGCTGCGCCGCCTGAATCCGACGCACATCCAGCCAAATCACGTGGTCGTTCGGCTCGATGCCGAACACCGACGGATCAAGCGTAGCGTTCCGCCCGGACCCGATACCGTCTTCTTGTAGGATTTCAACGTCCATAATTGCTACCGTCTAGCCAATGATTTCGTACCCGATGCAACGCTACGGGCGAACGCGCCGCCCTGTTTTCGGGCGCTGTTTTATTTCTTGTAAAGCTCGACGAATCCGTTCTTCGGCCCTGGTACCGATCCCTTCACGAGGATCGCGTTGTGGTCGGGCAGGATGTCGATCACTTCGAGATTCTTGATTTTCGCACGCTCATTGCCCATGCGACCGCCCATGCGTGTGCCTTTGAAGACACGCGACGGATCCGCGGAGGCGCCGACCGAGCCGGAGTGGCGCTGCTGATCAGACTGGCCGTGCGTCCGCATGCCCACGCCGCCGAACCCGTGGCGCTTGACCACGCCCTGAAAGCCTTTTCCTTTCGTCACGCCGGCCACGTCCACCAACTCACCCTTTTCAAAGAGGTCCTCGACGGTGAGTTCGTCACCAAGCTCCACATCTTCGCTGAAGTTGCGGAACTCTTTCACGACCTGTTTCGGCGAGGTGCCGGCTTCGGCAAAGTGGCCCTGCAAGGCGCTCGTCGTGCTTTTCTCCTTCTTGTCGCCAAACGCGAGCTGTACGGCGTCGTAGCCGTCCGGACCGTCTCCGGTCTTGACCTGCGTCACGACGTTTGGGCCGGCCTCGATGACGGTCACGGGCACGTTGTTGCCCTCGTCATCGAAGACGCTCGTCATGCCGACCTTTTTTCCAATGATTCCAGTGCTCATAGGTCAAATTGTTGTGTGTGGTGGTCAGGAAGAGGCAGAGAGCGGGGAGAGTTGGGGAGAGGGAGAAAGGGAGACAACCAACAAGCTTTCCGCACCCTTCTCTCTAATTCCCAGATTCTCCCTTTCGCTCTTTCTCAAACCTACACCTTGATCTCGACGTCCACGCCGCTCGGCAATTCGAGCTTCATCAGCGCGTCGACCGTGTCGCTGCTCGATGACAGGATGTCGATGAGCCGCTTGTGGTGGCGCCGCTCAAACTGCTCGCGGCTCTTCTTGTCCACGTGTGGGCCGCGAAGTACCGTGTACACCTTCTTCTCGGTGGGCAGCGGAATGGGCCCGCTCACGATCGCTCCCGTCGACTTTACCGTGCGGATAATCTTCTCCGCGCTCTTGTCGATCAGCGTGTGATCGTACGATTTCAGCTTGATACGTATCTTCTGCTGCGTAGGCATAAAATTGATTGGTCATTGGTCAATGATCACCAGGTCATCGGTCACGGGCTACAAACCAAGGACCGATGAAAGATGACCGATGACGCACTTAGTCCATAATATCGGTAACGACGCCGGCGCCGACGGTGTGCCCGCCC
>CAYFRX010000012.1:0-25607 GCA_964345515.1 uncultured Rhodothermales bacterium | reverse complement strand
GGCGATGGCACGGCCGAGGTCAAGAAGCCCGAACTGCCGACCGGGTGATTGCCGACCGAAAACGTCCAATCGTCAATCGGCAATCGCCAATCCCCGGCGGCTTCGCGTGAGCGTCTCGGCTGACGCCTGCAGGGCCTGCCGCTCGTCGTCGGTGAGGGTGGGCGTCACGCGCGCCTCCACGCCTTCGATGCCGACGACGCACGGCACGCTCAGGCACACGTCGCGGATGTCGTACGCGCCGTCCGGCCGCGTGCTTACCGGCATCACGCTCTTCTGGTCAGAGAGGATCGTGCGCACGATCCGGGCAATGACGACGCCGATGGCCGTGTCGGTGTGCCCCTTTCGGTCGATGATCTCGTACGCGGCGTCGCGTGCCTGCTCGAAGAGATCGTCCATCACCGCCCGGTCGAACGGCTGCCCGAGCACGGTGCGGTCCAGGATGGGCTGGCCGCCAATCGTCGCATTGCTCCAGATGGGCACCTCCGAGTCGCCGTGCTCGCCGAGAATGTAGGCGTGTACCGAGCGCGGATCGACGCCATAATGCCGGCCGAGCAGCGCCCGGAAGCGCGCCGTGTCGAGCAGCGTGCCCGTCCCGATGATGCGATGGGCCGGCCGCTCGCTCAGCTCTTGCGAGATATATGTGAGCACATCAACCGGATTGGTCGCCACGATCAGGATGGCGCCGGGCGCGTGCGTGTCCAGCGCGGCAATGATCTCGCGGAAGATGTCGGCGTTGCGCTGTAGCAGATTGAGCCGCGACTCGTCGGGCGACCGCTGGCTCGCGCCGGCCGACAGGATAATCACCTGGGCCTCGGACAGGTCGGCGTAGTCGCCGGCGCGCACCGTCATGCGGCTCACGAGGATCTGGCCGTGCATGAGGTCCATCGCCTCGCCCTCGGCGCGCCGCTCGTCCTTGTCGAGCAGGATGATCTCGCTGGCAAGGCTTTGGTTGAAAAGCGCGTAGGCGGCCGCGGCACCCACGTTGCCGGTGCCCACGATGCCTACCGTGCGTCGCTGAATCATGCGTCTGAGAGGGGAGTGAAAGCCAAAGAGAAGCGCACCAGGAAGTCGGCCGGGCGGGCACCGCCAAACCCTGTTCCGCGGCTTGCCGAGATCGTCGGATCGCACCGCATCACGAGATCTGCGCGCCGGCCCAGAAGATCACGATCATCGTGACGACAAACGAGATCAGGACGATGCTGATCCACAGCAGCGCCGACCCGGCACTGGTGCGCGCCTCGCGAACGGGGGAGGCCGTGTCGGTCGAGGACGAAGCCACGAAGGACTGTGGGGCGCTCCATGCCGTGTGGCCTTCCGACTGCTCGGCCCGGACGCGCCAGTACAACGGGTCAGACGTGCGGGGGGACAGGGGCTGGTCGAGTGTGTACGTCGTCGCCGGGCTCACCGCTTTGTCCAGCAGGAGACGGTCAAAATCGGGCGACGTCGCCACCTGGAGGTGGTAGCCGGTGGCATCCGGAGCGGCCTCCCAGCGGAAGGCTGGCCGCGTACCACCCTGCGCCGGTTCGCCGTCGGTAGGCGTAATCGGGCGCGGCGCGGCGGCTGTCGATGAAGAATAAGGCGAAGGCATGAGCGTGCGACGGTTGGTTGCAAGGAACGAACGGGGTCGGGGAAGGCGGCAGGGAGGGGGAGTGCTAAAAACTTGAATCCGCGCAGCGAAGTCAAGAGGAGGCGCTCGGGCCCGGCTCACGAATTGGACGCTGCCGAATTAGATGGCGGGGCGACCAGCGAGGGGCCGAACGAATTGATCAGAAAGATCGACGCGTCGATTCGGCGCACCAGTTTCTCAGTCACGGTGCCGAGCGGGTGGTCGGACTGACCGGTGGACCCATGCGACGAGAGGACGAGCAGGTCGCTTTCGGGATCGTCCGCGAAGGCGGCAATCTCGCGGGCCGGATCGCCGTGCGCAACGTGGAAGTGTGTCTCGACCGGCGGGCCGGTCGTGTCGTCCAGGAGCGTTTTGGCGCGCCGCAGGGCACGCCGCTCGGGCAATGTGGCATCCGAGAGGGCCAACAGGTCTGTTGCGTTGAGCGCCACGTACGGCGGGCGCTCAAGCACGTGGAGCACGTGGAGCGTCGCGTCGAAGAGGACCGCAAGCAGGCGGGCGTGGGCCAAGCCCCGCCGCGCGTGGCGCGAAAAGTCGATCGGAGCCAGCACGCGTCGAAATGGCTGGGCGGCCACGGTGGAGGCCCCCACGATGTGCACGGGGAGGGCGAGGCGCTGTGTGAGGCTGATGCGCTCATGCGGTGGCAACGCCGCAATCACCAGGTCGATGTCGTACTCCGCGGCGTACCAGATGGAGCCCTGCGCGAGGGAAGAGGCGTCCATGCCCACGGCTCGCAGGTCGATCGACGGCAATCCAAGGCGTTGCGCACAGGCCCGGGCGCGGCGGTGGATGGAGGGCGCGGAGCGCGCGACTGGAGGCGCCGAGACGGAGTCGCCGCCCGCCACGTGCACCTCTACGGCGTGCACAGTGGCCTCCAGGCGATGGGCCCAGAACAGGGTCTGCGAGAGGGCGGCATCAGGCGCCGCCGGATCGACAGGCACCAAGATATTTGCAACGTGAAGCATGAGATTGCGCCCAGGAAGGATCGAGGACTGATGCGGGCCGGAAGCACGGACGAAAAACCTCAGAGTCCGTGTTCAAGGTGACTCTGCGCTAGCCACTTCGCTGACGGAGCGCACCGGCGCGCCGTGTGGGCGGAGGATACCGGCGCCGTGTGGGAGAATTGCCTACATGGCGACGGGGCCGTCAGGAGGCTATTCGAAACCGGACGCCATGCGGGATAAAACGCGCGACTGAGGCATACCAGTCCCACCCTCCCCGTGGTAGGTTGCGCTCCATGTGCTTTTTCTGACCGATGTGGACCCTGCATGATGAAAACGCTGCTCTTTGGATCGGATGACGACAGGCGGGCAGCGCTCGAAGCGATGCTCCAGCAGCGCGACCACGCCGTCGATGCCGAGCACACCGCCGAGGCGGCCTGGGCGACCTACGAGCGCGAGCAGCCCGACCTGGTTCTTTTCCCGGAGTTGGAGGACGCGCACCTCGCCTTCAGCCGCCGCGTACGTGCTGTGCCGGATCGCGGCATCATGATGGTAGCGCTTTCTCAACAGCCGACCCCGGAGCAACTCGAAGCCGCCCACCACGCGGGCCTCGATGACTGCCTGGAGGCGAGCGGAACCCTGGACGAGATCGGCAGCCAATTTCTATTCGTGGAGCAGCGCATCGAAAACCGAGCGGAGCGCGTCCGCACTGAGCAGGCGCTGCGCGAGAGCGAAGCCAAAGCCCGTGCCATCGTCGAGACGACGGTGGACGGCGTGATCACAATCGACAAGCGAGGGCGCATCGAGTCGTTTAACCAAGCCGCCGAGTCGATCTTCGGGTACGATGCCGAGGAAGTCATTGGGAAAAACGTGAAAATGCTCATGCCCCCGCCCTACCGTGAGGAGCACGACAGTTACATGCGCAGCTACCGCGAGACCGGGCGCCGCCAGATCATCGGCATCGGGCGGGAAGTCGCGGGCAAGCGCAAGGACGGATCCACCTTCCCGATGGATCTTGCCGTGAGTGAGGTGGGGCTGGGCGACCGGCGCATCTTTACCGGCATCGTGCGCGACATCACCGAGCGCCGCCGGCTGGAGAAGGAGATTCTTGACGTGACCGAGCAGGAACGCCGCCGCATCGGACAGGACCTGCACGACGGACTCGGCCAAATGCTCACGGGCATTGGACTGCTCAGCCAGAACCTCGCACGGCAGCTGGAGCAGCGCGACCTGCCCGAAGCCGAGGACGCCGCCGAGATTACCAACCTGCTGAAGGAAGCTGATCAGTATGCGCGCGACCTGGCCCGCGGCCTCACGCCCGTGGACCTGGAAGCGAGCGGCCTCGTCGCCGCGCTGCAGCGGCTGGTTGCGAATGCTGAGCGCCTCTTTGATATTGAGTGTGCCTTCGACGAGGTCGGTTCGGCCCTCGTCCACGATGGCACTACCGCCACACATATGTACCGCATCGCCCAGGAGGCTGTCAGCAACGCCGTGCGGCATGGCCAGGCCGATCGTATCAAGATCAGCCTGGCGGCGGGGATGGAGCAGATCTGTCTCCGGATTCAGGACGACGGCGTCGGATTTTCTGAGACCGAGCCCAACGGCGCCGGCATGGGCGTGCATATCATGAGCTACCGCGCCCGCATCGTGGGAGGCACCCTGGACATTACGAGCAGTTCGGGGGCGGGCACTACCGTTACCTTCACCCTCCCGCGCCGGTCCACACCCTCCGGTGCTCAGACAGAATCTACTGCCCACACAGAAGACGAAACGACGCACCCCGAACGCCATGCATGAGATTGTGATCGTTGACGACCATCCGCTAATGCGAAAGGGCCTTGCGCTCGCACTCGACTCCGAGGTCGACCTCTCGGTCGTCGGGCAGATGAACAGCGCCGAGGAGGCGATGGACGAGATCGAGCGCCTGGAGCCCGACCTCGCCATCATCGACATTTCGCTGCCGGGCATGAGCGGCATGGAGCTCGTCAAACACCTGCAAGCCCGCATGCCGGACGTGCGCCCGCTCGTCGTGTCCCGGCACGACGAGTCGCTCTACGCCGAGCGGGCCATCCGGGCCGGTGCGCGCGGGTACATCATGAAGCTGGAGGCCGGGGATGTCATCGTGAAAGCGGTACGCCACGTGATGAACGGCGGCATCTACGTGAGCGACGAGATCAACGAGCGACTGCTCCTGAGCATGGCCACCGGCGGGCGCGAGCACATCACCCAGTCGCCCCTCGAAGTGCTGAGCGATCGCGAGCTGGAAGTCTTCGAACTTACCGGCCGGGGCATCGGCACGCGCGACATCGCCGAGCGGCTCCACCTCTCGGTGAAGACGGTGGAGTCGTATCGCGCTCGGATCAAGAAAAAGCTCAACCTCGACTCGGCCACCGAACTCATGCAGCATGCCGTGCAGTGGGTCGAGAGCGAGAGTGCCAACTGACCGCGAGTGCGATCTGCTGACCACGCATCTCGCCCCCATCACGCCTGCGCTCCGCAGGGTTTCTCCCATCAGATGAGTTGAACATCACCATGCTTACGATCGAGAACATCCTCTTCCCCACGGACTTCACGCCGCGCGCGGAAGATGCCTTCTCACACGCCGTGCACCTGGCCCATCGGCACGACGCGCGCATCCACGTCTTCAACGTGGTGACGCCCGACGAGGCCGACCAGACCAACCCCATGGACTATCTGCCACTGGAAGAGTCGGGCGGGGCGCTTGTGCTCACCGCCAAGGACGTCGATCTGCCCGGCCCGCCGCAGCCCAAGATGAATGTCGAGATCGTCTACCGCAAGATGGAGGGCATGTCGCCGGCCAAGGAAATCGTGGAATACGTGCCCGAGCACGACATCGACCTCGTGGTGATGGGCACACACGGCCGACAGGGGATCGATCGCCTGTTGAGCGGGAGCGTCTCGGAGGAGGTCGTGCGCCAGTCGACGTGTCCGGTCTTTACCGTGCTTGGCCGCGAGGAGCCGCAGCCCGGCCCCGAGATTCAAAGCGTGCTCGCCCCGGTAGACTTCTCGGAGCACGCGCATCTGGGGCTTGCGCATGCGCGAGAGCTGGCACGGGCCTACGACGCCACGCTCGATCTGATGCACATCGTCGAGGACGTCGTCTTTCCGTCCGTGTACGGCATCGACCCGATCGCCCCGCAACTGCCCGACGTGCAGCAGCGCGCCACGGAGGCGCTCGAACGCATGGCCGACGAGGTGGTTGACGGGATGGTGCCGACGAATCTCCACGTGATCGCCGGATATGCGGCCCGCGACATCATCGATTTTGCCGCCGAGAACGATACGGGGCTTATCGCCATGGCCACGCACGGCCGCACCGGCCTGGAGCGTTTCCTGATCGGGAGCGTCACCGAGAAGGTGATTCGCAGCGCCTCGTGCCCGGTCTTCACGGTGAAGCCGTTTGGCAAGTCGCTGCTGCCCGCGTCCGTCCTCGCGTCGGACGCCGACGCGGCGTCGTGAGGGCCGGTCGGTCGCGGTCGCGTAGGAGAATTGCCCACACGCGTGCAAGGGCAACGGCTGGCAACGAAGGACAAAGCTGCGTTGTACCTTTTGAGATGATTGGACTGATATACTATACGCACTGGAGTGATACACGCATCGCGAGCCCACAGCCCTGAATCCTATGAATAACGGCCTGCCCGAATCACTTGTCACGCTGGACACCAGCCGCTCCATCTGGGAGCGCTTCTTCATAGTGGCCCCGCTCATCGTCGTGGGCACCCGGGGGGACGGCGCGTACAATCTGGCACCGAAGCACATGGCGATGCCCGTCAGTTGGAAGCAGTACTACGGATTCGTGTGTGCGCCGCACCACAAGACGTATCAGAACATCCAGGCCGCCGGCAGTTTTGCCGTGAGCTACCCGCGGCCTGAGCAAGTAACAGCCGCAAGCCTCACCGCGTCGGAGCGCCGCGACGGGCCGGGCCTCGAAAAACCCATCGTGGAGACGCTCCCGACGTTTCCCGCCCCCCAGGTGGACGGGCTGTTTCTGGAGGATGCGTACCTCTATCTGGAGTGCGAGCTCGACCGCATGATCGACGATCTTGATGACAACAGTCTGATCCTCAGCCGTGTGATGGCAGCCCACGTGCACGAGGATGCGCTGCGCGTCTCCGAGGGCGGCGACCAGGCCCTCCTCCACGAATCGCCGCTCCTGGCGTACCTCCATCCGGGGCGGTACGCGACCGTCCAGGAGACCAACGCGTTTCCTTTTCCCGCCGGATTTTCGAGATAAGGAGGGCAGTCCGATGACGAACGTAGACGCGCAAGCGGTGTGGGCGCAGGTGCGCGACCGCCGGCCGGCGATGACGGACCTGCTGGCCGACCTAGTGCGCGCCGAGTCGCCGTCAGACGTGCCGGAGGCGCAGCGCCGTGTGTTCGAACTGCTGGCCGATGCGCTGCGTCCCGCCGGATACGTGGCCACCCATCTGCCGGGCGACACCTCGGGCGGACAGCTCTACGCCCGGCCCGCGGATCGCCCACACGGCCAGCCGGTGCAGCTCCTGCTCGGTCACGGCGACACCGTGTGGCCGCAGGGGACGCTGGAGACGATGCCCGTCGAAATCACCGACGACGGCCGGATGCGCGGCCCCGGCGTGTACGACATGAAGGGCGGGCTCGTGCAGATGGTCTTCGCGCTCCGCACGCTCCACGACCTGAACCTGACCCCGTCCGTCACGCCCGTGGTCTTCGTGAACTCGGACGAGGAGATCGGCAGCCACGACTCGCGGCCGCGCATCCATCGGCTCGCGAAGGTGGCCACGCGGACGCTTGTGCTGGAGCCCTCGCTCGGCCTCGACGGTAAGCTCAAAACGGCCCGGAAGGGCGTCGGGCGCTTCACCATTCGCATCACCGGCAAGTCGGCCCATGCGGGGCTGGACCCGGAGGCCGGCGCAAGCGCCATCGTCGAGCTGTCGCACGTCGTCCAAAAACTGCACGCGCTCAACGATGCTGAGCAAGGCATCACCGTCAACGTGGGCATGATTGAGGGCGGGCAGCGCCCGAACGTGGTCGCGCCCACGAGCCACGCTACGGTTGACGTGCGGGTGCGGACCCGCGCGGATGCACAGACCATCGAGACGACGATCCACAACCTGGAGGTCTCGACGCCGGGCGTCACGCTCGACATCGAGGGGGGCATCCGCCGGCCGCCACTGGAGCGCACGCCGAGCAACCGGGCGCTTTGGCATTGCGCGCAGACAGCGGCCGATCGGCTGGACATCGAACTGGACGAGGGCACGGCGGGTGGGGCCTCGGATGGCAACGAGACGAGCGCTTTCTCCGCGACGCTCGACGGGCTCGGCGCCGTGGGGGACGGAGCGCACGCCGCGCACGAGTACGTGGACCTGGAGAAGATGGTGGAGCGCACGGCCCTGCTCGTCCTCCTCTTGCTGGCCGGTCCGCTGGAGCTGGAGAGGGCGACAGCGGTCGCCGAGGAGCGCACGCCCCATCACGAACTGTCACATTGAGCACCGGGAGAGGAGAACGACCATGGACAATTTGCGCCAGTACACATCGCTCACCCGCATCGCGCCCCTCCGAGAGCGTGGCTTCACGATGCGTTCCATTCCGCGCGACGAGTGGGCCACTGGCGACTACGTAGTGGGGCGCGTGCGTACGCCGCCCCGGGGCTACTCCGAGATCGAGGCACCGAGCGGACGGATGATCGAGGTTGCCGAGAACGTGGAGGTCGTAGGCGCGCTGGGCGTGCGCCACGCCACGCTGGAGGTCACCGGCACGTGGGAGGAGGTAGGCGATGACGGTCGGATGGAGGTGCTCACGAGTGCCGGCTTGTTCGGGGCGATGACGTCCACGTCGCCGTACGCGAAGTCGCTCGTCCAACTGGAGTACACCGGCCATGTGCTCCTCGACGGCGAAAAGGCGACCATGCGCCGGTTTGTGCCGTCGGTGCCACATCAGCCGTTTGCCGTGCCCACCGTGCTCATGACTGGCACGTCCATGTCCGCAGGGAAAACGACGGCGGCCAAGGTCATCATTCGGCAGTTGAAGGCTGCCGGCTTGCGCGTGCTCGGGGCCAAGCTCACCGGGGCCGGTCGGTACCGGGACATCTTGCACATGGCCGATGCCGGGGCGGATCACATCTTCGACTTCGTGGATGCGGGGTTGCCCTCGACGGTGCATCCCGAGGCGGCCTACACGCGTATCATCCAAGAGCTCCTTTCCATGATGGCGGCCGTTCACCCTGACGTGGCCGTGGTGGAGATCGGTTCCTCGCCGCTTGAGCCGTACAACGGCGCGGCCGCTATCCGCGCGGTTGCCGACAGTGTGCGGTGCACCGTGCTGGCGGCCTCGGATCCCTATGCCGCGTACGGCGTGATGAACGCCTTCGGGATGGAGCCGGATGGGGTGACGGGCATCGCGACGAACACGCAAGCCGGCATCGACCTGATTGAGTCGCTCTGCGATGTGCCGGCCCTCAACGTCACCGATCCCGCTGACCGACCGGCCCTCCGCCGCATCCTCGCTGACACCTTGGACCTGGCGCCGTCGGCGCTGGCGCTGTAACGCGCTGACGCGTCCTCAACCGACTGACTGCTATGGAACGCACAACGACCCACGAACCGGCAGAGTCCGACAGCAAGACGCTTCGGATCCTCCGCAACATGCCGGATTGGCTCATCATCGTCCTCATTATCCTGCTTGCCTTCGTGATTCTCGGCGTCGGCTTCGTCCTGTAATCGGGGACATTTAATCGAGGGCCCTGGCGCGTGGCAACCATCGATAAGGCTGCTCCGGTTTTGGAGGGTCGAACAGCGTCGACGGCGCTCGAAAGCGCTAGGCTGCTGGCGCACCGCCTGCGACGCCGGGACGGCCGTCTGTGCGTTGTTAAAATCTTCGCATGCATTCGCCGCGGCTGCCTCCTACCTTTCCGTCCTATTCCGCCGTAGCCGATCCGGGCCCTCATGGTTGATCCCACTGCTGACGATACCACGCTGACCGACTGGTTGGGCCGGTTCTGGACCCTCCCCAACGCGCTGAGCCTCGCGCGGATGGTGCTCGTGCTCCCCATCACGTACCTGATCGTCGTCGATGGACGGATCGACTGGCTCGTCGGGCTCATCCTGCTGGCGGCCTTTTCCGACTGGCTCGACGGGCGCCTCGCGCGCTGGTCGCACACGGTGTCGGAGTGGGGGAAAGTCATCGACCCGATCGCCGACAAGTTTGCGGCGGTGATGATCGTCCCTGCGCTCGTTTTTCGCCCCGTCGAGCCGACGCTGCCGCTGTGGCTACTGCTCGTCGTCGTCGGGCGCGACCTGTGCATCGTGGCGGGCGGCGTGCTCATCGCCAAGCGCACGGGGCGCATCGCGGTGAGCTCGTGGGTGGGCAAGCTGGCCGTCGCCGCGCTCTCGCTCACCGTGTTCGCCGCCATCCTAAAAGCCGACCCGCCCATCCTGCAGTTCTGCGTGTGGCTCACGGCGGTGCTCATGGGGCTTTCCTTCGTGGTGTACACCGGCCGGCTCATTCGCATCCTGCGCGTGACGCAGCATCGTCCCCCGCCGGCACCTCCTCACGAGGACGGCCCCCCCGCCGACGCCGTCCACGCGCCTACAGAGCAGGAAGAACAGGCAAAGTCGGTGCAATAGCGCGGCCTGGAATGGACACTTCGGACGGGCCGTGAGTTTGTGTTCAGCAGATGGGTAGAGTCCGTCGACCGACATCACATCAAGCTACGCGACGCCTCATGGGCATTTTTGACCGATTTACACGCACTAACGACGAGCAGGAGCAGAAGAAGCTCGAAGAGGGCTTGGAGAAGACACGGACCAGCTTCTTTGGAAAGCTGGATCGCCTCGTGCGCGGCAAGGATAACGTGGACGCCGAGGTGCTCGACGAGCTGGAGGAGATCCTCGTCACGAGCGACGTCGGTGTCGATACCACGCTGGACATCATCCAACACGTGGAGGAGCGGGTGGCGCAGGATCAGTATGTCTCCACCAAGGAGCTCAACGCGCTGATCCGCGACGAAATCGCGAAGCTCATGCTGGAAGACGCGCCGGAGCGGCCGGCCGATTTCGACGCGCCGCTGCCCGAGGCGCCGTACGTCGTTATGGTGGTGGGCGTGAACGGGGTTGGGAAGACGACGACCATCGGCAAGATGGCCTATCGCTACAAGCAGGCTGGCAAGAAGGTGGTGCTGGGCGCGGCCGACACGTTCCGCGCCGCCGCCATCGAGCAGCTCGACATCTGGGCCGAGCGGGCGGGCGTGCCCGTCGTCAAGCAGAAGCACGGCGCCGATCCGGCCGCCGTCGCCTTCGACGCCATCGAGTCGGCCGAGAGCCAGGGTGCCGACGTGGTCATCATCGACACGGCAGGGCGCCTGCACACGAAAGGCGGGCTGATGGAGGAGCTCGCCAAGATCAAGCGTGTGATGGGCAAAAAGGTGGCTGCCGCGCCGCACGAGGTGCTGCTCGTGCTTGATGCCTCGACCGGGCAGAACGCCATCCGCCAGGCGGAGGAGTTCACCCACAGCGTGGACGTGACGGGCCTCGCGCTCACCAAGCTCGACGGGACGGCGAAGGGTGGCGTCGTGGTCGGCGTCTCCCACGAATTTCAGGTGCCCGTCAAGTACATCGGCGTCGGGGAGGACATCGACGACCTGCAGGTGTTCGACCGCAAGGGCTTCGTCGAAGCGCTGTTCGAAGGCGGTTAGCGCCACGCGTTCAACGCGCAACGCATAACCCACGACGCACAACGCGCAACTCCCAACGCACAACGCAAAACCCCACAACCCACCATGCGCCTCCTGTTCATGGGCACGCCCGAGTTCGCCGTGCCGTCGCTCAACGCGCTGATCGATGCGGGCCACCCGCCGGTGGCCGTGGCAACGGGTCCGGACCGGCCGCGCGGCCGCGGGCAGAAGCTGACCCCGACGCCCGTTAAGAAGGCCGCCCAGGAGGCGGGCATCGACCATTTGCTCCAGCCCGAGTCGGTGAAGGACCCCGCCTTTGCGGAGGCCGTGACGGACGTGGCCCCCGACGTCATTGCCGTCGTAGCCTTCAAGATTCTACCGCCTTCGGTCTTCACCGTCGCCACACAAGGCGCCTTTAACCTCCACGGTTCGTTGCTGCCGAAGTACCGCGGCGCGGCCCCCATTAATCGAGCCGTGATGGACGGCGCGACGGAGACGGGCGTCACGACGTTCTTCCTGAAAGAGAAGGTCGACACGGGCGACGTCATCTTGCAGAAGCGCATGTCCGTCGGGCCGAACGAGACGGCGGGCGAGGTGCACGACCGGATGAAGCACCTCGGCGCCGAGGCCGTCGTCGAAACCGTACAGCAGATTGACGCTGGGACGGTAGCGACGACGCCGCAGAACGACGTGGAGGCCACGCCCGCACCCAAGATCCACACCGAGGAGTGCGAGATTCCGTGGGACCAGCCCGCCGCCGCCGTGCACAACCACATCCGCGGACTGTCGCCGTATCCGGGCGCCTGGACCGAGCACGATGGCACGCGCCTCAAGATCTACCGCTCGCGCCGGGCAGCGGGCAGCGGGGCGCCGGGCACCGTCCTCGACGCCACCGACCGGCTCATCATCGCATGCGGCGACGAGGCGGTGGAGGCAGTCACGATTCAGCAGCCGGGCCGCAGCCGATTGGCGGCGCCGGACTTCTTGAATGGCTACGACCTACACGTCGGGGACCGGTTGGGGACATGAGGCGTGAATGTAGCTGAGGTGTAACACGACGGGTTTGCATGTATAGCCGATCCGGTGTACCCTCAACAATGTGCTACCGCGCAAGGCTTCACCCTACCATCTGTTCTACGGTACGGATCGCACGCGTTCATGCCTCCTGATTCCTTCCCGCCCAAGGAGGGTTCGCGCTCTTCGGTTGGCTCCTCGCTCGACGCGCTTGACCGGGCGCGCGCATCCGAAGCTACGTCCCTGGAGGAGCTTGAGGCCGCGGCGCGTGACTTGCTGGCGGAGCAGTTTGGACCGTCATCCCGCTCGGTGGAATCGGCCGCTTCCCCCGCTGCCCTCAGCCTGATCAGCGACCACACGCACTACTCGAACGGGTTTGCGCTGCTCATCCCGGTTGTGCAGGGCACCGCGGTGGCGCTGCGCCGCACCGAGCACGGCCCCGGGCGCGTCGTGTTCGAAGACGACGGTGCGATGTACCCGCTGAGGAAGGGACCCGACGTTCCCGTTTGGGTCCGCGTCGTGGAACGGACGGTAGCCGCCATGGGCGACCCTGGCGAGTCCATCGACGTTGCTGTCGTGAGCACCGTGCCGTCGTCCTCCTTCGATGCCTTCTTCGCCGCGTTGGCCGTCGCTACGGCACGGGCCGCGTCGGTACATCCCGTTCATCACAGGGCAGCAGGCGATGCCGGTAGGCAACTAGCTGCCCGTCTCCCTGCGTTCCGGAAGCAGATCGCGGCGCACACAGCCCATCCTTTCAGCGTCGCATATCTCATTGGGGCTGCGATGGCCCGGTCGGACGACCCGTTCACGCTCGTCGACACGGCGACGCGCGAGCATTTGCCGGTGGAAACAGCCGCCCGCGACGACTTGGCATGGACCCTGCTCGACCCACAGGTGACACCGCGCGACGCGGCGTTTCACCGCCGGCGCCGGGATCAGGCGGACGAGGCGATCGATCTGCTGCAGCAGCGGGCCTTCCCGAACCTGCGCTCCTTTCGCGAACTGGAGCACCAGGACATTCCACGGGCCATGGACGCGTTGCCCGCTCGGCTGACGGCCGTGGCGCGCCACCTGGTTACCGCCAACCGCCGCGTGCAAAAGATGGTGGCGGCCATGCGGCGCAGCGACTGGCAGATGGTCGGCGCGCTGCTCCTCATGGCGCACGCGTCGCGCCGCGACGAGTGGCGGGCGACGAGCGCCGAGGCGGATTTCCTCGTCGAACAGGTCGAGACGCTGACGCTGGAAGGCGTCTACGGCGCCTGCATGACGGGGCGAGGCGGATACGTCGTGATCATCGGGCAGCCCCGGGCGCTTCCCCACGGCCTCGACCGCCTCACGGCCGCGTTCGAGGAGCGGTTCGGACGCCCCCTTCGCACCATGCCGCTGTGATCCCCCTTCCGTTGTGCCGGCGCCCGTTTGGCCGGCGGCGCCGACGAAGACGCCGACGCTTCCCTTGCGATTAACTGACTACGCTCCATGTCCCAGTTCAACCTTGCTCGCGTGAAGGACCGCATCGCGAGCGAAAGTGCGTTCATCGATGATCTGCTGGACGAAATCGGGCGCGTCGTCGTTGGGCAGCGCTACATGATCGAGCGACTCCTCATCGGACTGCTCGCCGACGGGCACGTGCTGCTCGAAGGCGTCCCCGGCCTGGCCAAGACGCTCACCGTCAGCGCGCTCGCTGACGCCATCGGCACCGACTTTCAGCGCATCCAGTTTACCCCCGATTTGCTCCCGGCTGATCTGCTGGGCACACTGGTCTATAACCAGAAGGAAGGCAGCTTCTCCATCAAAAAAGGCCCGATCTTCTCCAACATTATTCTGGCCGACGAGATCAACCGCTCGCCGGCCAAGGTGCAGAGCGCGTTGCTGGAGAGTATGCAGGAGCGTCAGGTCACCATCGGCGACGAGACGTTTCGGCTGGAGGACCCGTTTCTCGTGCTCGCCACGCAGAACCCGATTGAGCAGGAGGGCACGTACCCCTTGCCCGAGGCGCAGGTCGACCGTTTCATGCTCAAGATCAAGGTCGACTACCCGACGCGCGACGAGGAGTTGGAGATCATGCGCCGCATGGCCCGCACGAACCGCCCGGCCGAGGTGCAGGCCGTCGTGCAGCCGCAGCAGATTCTCGCGGCGCGGGACGTGCTCAACGACTTGTACATCGATGAGCGGGTGGAGCAGTACATTATCGACCTGGTCTTCGCCTCGCGCGCGCCGTCCGACTACGGCCTGGAGCGCCTCGTGCCGCTCGTGGATTACGGCGCCTCGCCGCGGGCCAGCATCAACCTGAACCTGGCCGCCCGCGCGCATGCGTTCCTGCGGCACCGCGCGTACGTCACGCCGGAGGATGTGCGCTCGGTCGCGCTCGACATCATGCGGCACCGCGTCGTCATCACGTACGAGGCCGAGGCGGAAGAGGTCACGTCGGCTGAGATCGTTCAGCAGATTCTGGATACCATTGAGGTCCCCTGATTCGAATTTCGAATGGCGATTGTCGAAAGGCGAATTGAGAGGACGCGTTCGCAAGGCCTTCGGCACTCGGCATTCCCAAATCGACACTCGCTATGTCGCACACGCCCAAAACCTTCCAGAAAGAATCCATCACCGTCGACTTCATGGTGCGCCAGTTGCGGGAGTCGGTGGGCGTCGAGATTGAGGCGTTGAACGAGGCGGATGCTGGCGCGCGGGACGTGACGGAGAGCAACCTGCACCGCCCAGGGCTCGCGCTCGCCGGCTACGTCGACCTGTTCACGCACCAGCGCGTGCAGATCATCGGCAACACGGAAAGCCGGTACCTGAACCATCTCGACGTCGGGGCGCGAGGAGAAGCCTTCGGCAACCTCGTCCAGTTTCCCGTGCCCTGCATCGTCGTCACCGCCGGGAACGAGCTTGGAGATGCCTTGGTCGAGCGGGCCGAGGCCGAGGACATCCCCGTGTACCAGACGCCGCTCCCGACCGTGCGCTTCATGGCGGCCCTGCGCGGCTTCTTGACGGATCAGTTTGCGCCGCAGTGGACGGTGCATGGCTCCCTGGTTGACGTCTACGGGATCGGCATACTGCTCATTGGAAAGCCGGGGATCGGGAAGAGCGAAGTGGCGCTCGACCTCGTAGAGCGAGGCCACCGCCTGGTGGCCGACGACGTCGTCATCGCCACGAAGCAAGAGGGGCCAATCGTCATGGGCTCGGGTACCGATCTGGTGCAGCACTTCATGGAGGTGCGCGGGCTGGGCCTCGTCGACGTCCGGGCCATGTTCGGCATCCGCGCGATCCGCTTTCAGAAGCGGATCGAGGTCGTAGTTAATATGCAGCTCTGGGATGCCGATAAGGAATACACACGCATCGACATGATCGAAGACACCCATGACATTTTGGGCGTTGAGCTTCCCATGGTGCAACTGCCCATCACGCCCGGCAAGAACATCACCGTGATTTGTGAGGTGATCGCTATGAACTATCTGCTCCGGCACTACGGGTACGACCCGGCCGAGGTGTTCACCGAGCGGCTTCGAGACCAGATCCGGAGCGAAGGCGCTTCGGTGCCCGCGCGCGGCATCGAGTACTTCGAAGGCGATTATGAATGAACGCTGCCGGACAGGTGCCTCGTGGTGCGGTTGTTGTGACGTGTTGTCCGTTGCATAGAAGCCACACGTGCAAAGGGCGCTCAGCGACGCTGGACGCGGATTGCACGGCTCCATCAGGTTACAATATACCGACCGGCGTTACGAACATGCCCGTCGGCGTCATTGATTCGAGCAATAGGCACTCCTATATTGCAATCCGTTGCGTAGCAGGTTCGCTCTCATGTTTCCACCATCTGACCACCGATCTCCTGCGTAACGCCCGCGACGTTCAGTGGCGTGGCTGAGCTGACATGGGCATCCCTTCAAAGGGGCCGCCCGGGTCGTTCATGCGAGCTCGTCGGGTAGACGCGGAGCCCATTCAACCGGATTCCATTCCCATGGCTCAAGGAAACTATTACTTCGACCCCGAGACGTGTACGTTCGTCGAGGTCGAAACCAGCTACAAACGCTATGTGAAGCAGGCGGCGACGCTGCTGGGCATAGCGTTGGTCCTCGCCGCGGGTATCACGTGGATGATCGACAAGTACTGGTTTGGCACCCCCGAAGAAATCGCCCTCCGATCGGAGAACCAGGTGCTGCAAGAGCAGCTCGCCCAGGCTACCGAGCGCATGGACGTACTCTCCGGAGAACTCGACCAGCTGGCAGCGACCGACCGAGAGCTCTACCGTACGCTCCTGCAGGCCGAGCCGATCTCGGACGACGTGCGCCGGGTGGGGATCGGTGGATCCGATCCGTACGAGTCGTACGACCGCTTCAATGGGGAAACGGCGTCCCTGCTCCGCCAGACGTCGCAGACGCTCGATCAGCTGGAGCGGCAGATGAACCTGCAGAGCGAAAGCTTTCGCACCCTCACGGAAGAGGCCGAGGAGCGGGAGCGATATCTGGCGGAGCTCCCCGCCCTGATTCCGTCGGAGGGCCCTATCGTGTCTGGTTACGGCAAACGATTCCACCCTATTCTTAAGGTGCGGAAGATGCACGCCGGCATCGATGTGCTGGTGCGCCCGGGCACGCCCGTCATAGCACCTGCCAGCGGGATCGTGCGGCGCGTCGGCAACAGCCCCACGTACGGCAAGTACATCGACATCCGGCATCCGGGCTCGGGGTACATGACGCGCTTCGCCCACCTGTCCGAGTTCACGTCCGGGATGCGGCGCGGGCTTCGCATCGAGCGCGGTGACACCATTGCACTCAGCGGCAACTCGGGCCGCTCGACGGGGCCGCACCTGCACTACGAAGTCCGGGACCTCCGAACGAAGCGGACGCTGAATCCCGTTTACTTCTTCGCGCCCGACATGACGCCGGATCGGTACCAGGAGCTGCTCTCGATGACCGAACGCCTAGAGGTCGCACCCGGCTGACGGCATGTCCACATACGGGTTTTAACGGAGGGTTCCTGATGGATCAGGAACCCTTTACTCATTTGTGCGAACATTATCGCCGCTGATTCACCGCACAATCGCTCCCCGTCGTCCGTTGCTGCGCCATCTCCGTATGTCCGTCGATGCAGAAGCAACCGTTTGAGATTAGGCCGCGCGCGCTCGCCGACCTCGCCTGGTCCACGTGGGGACTGTGGCTGAGTATCACGGTGGTACTTGTGGGCGGGCTGGGGCCAGTCAAGGCTGCCCGCGCCCTGCCTCAGCAGCAGCCACCGGAGCGGCAGCCACCGGCCGATACGAGCCGGGCGCCGATCGTGCACTCGGTGGTCTTCAGCGGCAATACCTTCTTTTCAGACGGCGAGCTGCGTCAGCGCATCCGGATGCTCCCCAATCGCCAGTTCCTGGGTATCTCGGGCTTCACGTGGTGGCGATGGATTTACCAGCTGGGCGACTCGGGGGCCCTGGGCCGGCGCGTGGGCAATGCGTTGAAGTCGAGCGGCGAGCCGCCCGCCTACCTCGACTCGACGACCGTCCGCAGCGACGTCGAGCGGCTTAACATCTACTACGAGCAGCAGGGCTTTCGCGACGCTACCGTGTCGGCCGCCGTGCAGCCCATGACCGACACAGAGCAGGTGCGTCTGGTGTACCGCATCGACGCTGGGACGCCCACGCACTTGCGCACGGTCACGTATGACGGCCTCGACCGGCTGTCCGACCTGCAGAAGCGGCGCCTCGCGCGCGCATCCGTCCTGGAGCCCGAGGAGATCGATCCAGAGCAGCCCCTGACGTTCCACGTCGCCTCCCAGCGGTACACGAAACCCTTGCTTCTTGAAGAGCGGCAGCGCCTGCTCTCCTTCCTGCGCGACGAGGGGTTTGCCCGGGTGACGCGCGACTCCATTCGAGCCCTGGTCTATCAGCCCGTCGCGGACTCGTTCGACGTGACGTTCCGCGTGCAGACGGGCGGGCAGTATCGATTCGGAGACCTCCAGTTTCGCGTCGTGGGCCTGGAGGCCGGGGTCGAGACCGAAGTGGACACGTTGGAGATCGAGCGGGCCGAGCGGTCGCCAGATTACACGCCTACGGTGACCGCCCGCGTGGAGCGCGACCGCCGGCTGCGCCGGTCGCTCCTGCGCCGCGCCCTCCAGTTTGAGCCCGGGGCTCTCTACAATCGATCACAGCTGTTGGCAACGAAGCGGCGGCTCGAAAGCACCGGCATCTTCACGTTCACCAATATCATCCCGCAGGCCGACGACACGGTGTACACGGCATCGGGCGCAGAGCTTTTTCTGCCGCATCGCATCGAGCTGCGGACGCGGCCGCGCCACCGTCTGCGGGCCGAGGCGTTCATGCTCCAACGGAGCGGCGTGCTGCGCGGGGCCGAGAACGAACTCGGCACGGGCGTGGGATTCACGTACGAAAACGCCAACCTGCTAGGCGGCGGCGAAACCTTCCGCCTGGGCACCTCCGGCTCGGTCGCCGCCGACTTCGACTCGACGCTGTTCTCGTCCGCGCAGGCCGAGGTCACGGCGTCGCTCACGAGTCCGTACCTCATCCGCCCGTTCAACTGGTTGGATGATGCGCTCAACCTGTACGACGCCCGGACGCGCGTGTCGGTCAGCCTGCTCACGGCCCGGCGCGATCAGCTTCGGCTGAACATTCGCGGACGCGGGTCGGCCCGGCTGCAACTGGAGATGCAGCACACGCCCACCATCACGTCGCTGGTCGACGTGTTCGACCTCAGCCTGAGCAATCCCGATACGCTGCGGGGGTTTCAACGGCGGTTTTTGAATCGGGTGATTGGGACGGGGGACAGCCTCTTGATCACCGATCCCGTCCAGCGGGCACAGATCATCGAGGATTACACGCAGCCCCAAATCAACACGGCGCTGCGCTACACCTTCCGCGCCTCGAACACGAACCCGCTCCGACGCGAGCGCGGCTACAGCTACGAGGCCGCCGCTGAGGTGGGCAATACGGTTCCCTACCTGATCGACCGGTTTATCTCCTCACCCGACACGCTAGAAAACAGCATTCCGGGGCTGCCCTTCCTGCGCCAGAACGAGTCGAGCCGGCTCATCTACCGGCCGTATGTGCGCTTTCTGGTCGATCTACGGCGGTACAAGCCGTTGAGCCGCGGCACCGTCCTGGGTCTGAAGCTGCTGGGCGGCGTGTCGCACCCCATCGGTCGACCCGACGTCGTACCCTTCGACCGGCGCTTCTACGCCGGCGGCGCGTCGAGCGTGCGCGGGTGGGGCTTGCGCGAACTCGGCCCCGGACGCTCCACGCTCGACACCACAGCCACCGCTGAGGGCACGACCAACGTGCTCGGCGGCGACATCAAGCTGGAAAGCAGCATCGAGCTACGGGCGACCCTGCTCCGCAACGTCCTGGCGGCCAACTGGGTGGGCGCCACGTTCATCGACGCGGGCAACGTGTGGTTTGGCCCCCGCAATCCGGGCCGTGCGGCCGGGCGGTTTGAGTTCGACGATTTCCTGTCGGAGATTGGGGTGGGCACCGGCATTGGCCTGCGCTTCGTATGGGACTACCTGATCGTGCGCTTCGACCTGGCGTATCGCGTGCACGATCCGATCCCGCAGCAACAGGGGCTCTTTCCCGACGCGCTCCGGCGCCCACAGCTCCACTTTGGCATCGGTCACGCGTTTTAGGCGTGCCGCCGCATCGTACTCATCGATCCGTGAGTTTCCAACTTCAATGGCTTCGTTTCGCACCGTCAACCAAGCTGCGCGCCGCCTGTATCAACGCATATTTCAGCGGCAAGCCAGCGAGCGGATTCATGACGTGACCACGACGCTCGCCCAGGTCCCCGCCTTTGCGACGTGCACGCAGGGGACGCTGCGCGCCATGGCCGAGTCGATGCACCGCCGCACCTACCGGCGCGACGAGTACATCTACTACGAAGGCGACCCGGGGTTGGGGCTGTACGTGATCCGGCAGGGGCGCGTCCGGCTGCTGGCTGAAGCCCCGGAGGGCGGGCGCATGGAACTCGGGCAACTCGGGCCGCATGGCCTGTTCGGCACGCTCTCCATCTTTGGTGACTTCCGCCGGCTGGAGACGGTGCAAGCTATGACGGAGGCGTCCGTCGTGGGATTCTTTCAGCCCGACCTCAAGAACTTGACAAAGCGGAATCCGAAGGCCGGCGCGGAGATCACGATGCTGCTGGCGCGGCACTTGGCCGAGGAGCACGTCGACCTGGTGGACGCCATGGCCGACGAGGTAGGCCGCTCGTCGGCGTTGAGCACCGTGGCCGATACCGCAGCGCGCGCGACTGAGGATAAGCAAAGGGGCAGAGGGCTGTAGCGCTTGCTCGCCGACGGTTGTCTCGCACCGCACCCGGGCGTGGTCGTGGGCGCGCGACAATGCGTGAATCCTGCTACAAGCGGCGGCACCACGGATCTCAGTCCCCTGGCGCATCGTTTGCACGATGGTGTGTTGGCTTGGCCCGTCCACCTCGCCGCCTCCTCACATGCATCCCCCTGATTGAATGCGTCCGCTTGCTCGGCTGAATCATTACTTCTGGACGTACAAGCACCTCTTCATCCCGGGCCTCCTCTTTACGATCATCTCGGCCGGCTTTCAGATTACGGTGCCGATGGTCGTGCGGCAGGCGATCGACAGCATTCCCCAATTTGTCCGGCTGCAGGGCCTCTTCGAAGGGACCGGCGCGCAGAGCGTGCTCTACCTGTACCTGTTTCTCGGCCTGCTCGTGTTTGCCGGCGCCATCGTCGCCCTCACGCTCGTCAGTGGCGTGTTCAAGTTTTTGATGCGGCAGACCGTGGTGGTCGCCTCGCGGCACATCGAGTACGACCTGCGCAACGCGCTCTACGACCACCTGCAGACGCTCTCGCCCAAGTTCTACCAGGACTACTCGACGGGCGACGTCATCACGCGGGCGACCGACGACATCGAGAAGGTGCGGCGCTACATCGGACCGGCCATCATGTACATCACCCGCTCGCTCTCGATGGTGCTGGTGGCCCTGGCAGTGATGTTTGCCATCTCGCCCACGCTCACGCTCTACGCGCTCATTCCGATGCCGCTGTTGGCCGTGTCCGTGTTCTTCATGGCGCGAATGGTGCACCACCGCAGCGACCGGCTGCAGAAGCAGTATTCCAGCCTCACGAGCCGCGTGCAGGAGGCGCTCTCCGGCATCCGTGTGCTGAAGGCGTACACGCGCGAACAGTCCGAGGCCGAGGCGTTCGAGGGCGAGAGCGACGAGTACAAAGATCGCAACCTCGACCTCGCCCTCGTCGAAGCCGCATGGCGGCCGGCTTTCCTGCTCCTCGTGGGGATGTCAACGATCATCGTCGTGTGGGTCGGTGGGCGGCTCGTGGTGGAAGGCATCATCACGATCGGCAACATCGCCGAGTACATCATCTACGTGGCGCTCATGACGTGGCCCGTCGCGTCGATGGGCTTCGTGATCACGATGGTGCAGCGCGCCTCGGCGTCGGTCATCCGTCTCAACAAGATTCTCGACACCGAACCCGCCATCCAGGACGACGAGCGGACGGACCCGTCCATCGAGGCCATCGAGGGGCACATTGCCTTCCGGCACGTCAGCTTCCGCTATGAAGACGACGAGCCGCTCGTGCTCGACGACATCAACTTCGACCTGCCGGCCGGCGGCACGCTCGGCATCGTCGGGCGGACCGGGGCGGGCAAGAGTACGCTCGTGGAGATGATCCCGCGCCTCATCGAGCCGGACGAAGGGCTGGTCGAGATCGACGGCCACGACATCCGGCAGATTCCGCTGCAGGTGCTGCGCCAGTCGATCGGCTACGTGCCGCAAGACGTCTTCCTCTTTAGCGACACCATCGCGAACAACATTGCCTTCGGCGTGCTCGACGCGGACGACGACGCCATCCGCGCTGCCGCGGACGAGGCCGAGCTGCTCGACAACATCCAGGACTTCCCCGACGGCTTCGCGACGTACGTGGGCGAGCGTGGCATCACGCTCTCCGGCGGTCAGAAGCAGCGCACGTCGATCGCCCGCGCGCTCATCCGCGATCCTGAGATTCTGATTTTCGATGACTCGCTCTCGGCGGTCGACACGGCCACCGAGCGACGCATCTTGCGTCACCTACGTGCACGGCAGGGCAAGCATACGCTCGTCATCGTGAGCCATCGCATCTCCGCTGTGCAGGAGGCCGACCTCATCCTCGTGCTGGGGGAGGGGCGTGTGGCCGAGCGTGGCACGCACGACGAGCTCATCGCACAGGACGGGCTCTACAGCACGCTCCATCGCAAGCAACTCCTCGAAGAAGAGATCGAAGCGATGGGTTGATGGGTTGTGCGTTTGGTGTTGCGCGTTTTGGGTAGGAGGCAGCAGCGCGGCGCTCAACGCACAACGATCGACCCACAACCCGCAAACCCAACCATGACCACTACCATCATCCCACTGGGTACCGCCTCGGCGATTCCGGTGCACGGCCGCCATCTGTCGGCCCTCGCGCTGGAGCGGAAGGGGCGCGTGTGGCTCTTCGACTGCGGCGAGGGGACGCAGTACCGGTTTCTCCAGGCCGGGCTGAAGCGCTCGCGCATCGACGGCATCTTTATCAGCCACTTTCATGGCGACCACCTGTACGGCCTGATGGGACTCGTGTCCACGATGGCGCTGCTGCAGCGCGAGGAGCCGCTGACGATTGTTGCGCCGCAGGGCCTCCGGCAGATCATGGCCGTGGTTCCGGGTACGGAGCCGGATCTGCTCCCGTTTCCGATCGAGTTCGTGGAACTGGAAGAAGGCTTTGACCATGCGACGGTGTTCGAGCACGACGAGTTCACCGTGACGGCGCGGCCGCTGGAACACCGGACGTTCGCGATGGGCTTTCGCTTCGAGGAGCATGCGCGGCCGGGGCACCTGCATCCCGACGAAGCGCGGGCGCTCGGAGTGACGGACTACGCCGACTTCCGCCGCCTGAAAGCGGAGATGCCGGTCACCCTGGACGATGGGACCACCGTGGAGCCGAGTCAAGTGCTGGGGCCGGAGCGCCCCGGCATTGCGTTTGCGTACGTGCCGGACACGAAGCCGTGCGAGGGCGGGCGCCTCCTGGCCCGCGGCGCGGACCTGCTGTACCACGAGGCCACGTTCGGCGAGGCTTTGCAGCAGCGCGCCATCGAAACGGGCCACTCGACGGCGCGCGAAGCCGCTACCGTGGCGCGCGACGCGGAGGCGGACCGCCTGCTCATCGGCCATTTCAGCGCCCGCTACGAGGACCCCGCGACGCTTGCTGACGAGGCATGCGCTGTCTTCCCGAACACCGAAGCCGCCGAAGAATTGAACCGCTATGTTCTCGACCCGCGTGAGAAATGGGCCACGCTTGAGGGCGAGCATGGATCCACGTGAACCGGATCGAACTGCACGTTTTCGAGCTTGCATGATGCGTGGCGACTGTGATCCTCGTGCACCACGCTCCGAGCCCCACGTTTCACGCGTCGCGCTCCAAGTTTCACGTCCTACACGAACCCCCACACTGATTTGAGTTCGACGAACACCGCTGCACACGACAACGAAAACCAGCGCGACACGCCCGGGCTCGACAGCCGGCTGTTGCAGCGCATCGGGACGTACCTGCGGCCGTACACGGGATGGGTGGTGCTTGCGCTTACCCTCACACTCGGCGCGTCGCTGCTCGGTCCGCTGCGCCCGTTTCTCGTCCAGAAGGCGATCGACAACTACATCGTGCTGGGCGATCTCGACGGGCTGGAGCGCATCATCCTGTTCTTGGTGCTCGCCCTGGTCGGCGAGGGCATTCTCGCCTTCGCCAAAAACTACCTGACGCAGTGGATCGGCCAGCACGCCATCTACGACCTGCGGACGAAGGTCTTCCGCCACATCCAAAACCAGCCGCTCTCGTTCTTCGACCAGACGCCGATTGGCCGGCTCATCACGCGGACGACCTCCGACGTGGAGGCGCTGAGCGACGTGCTCTCGTCGGGCCTCGTCGTCATTATGGGCGACCTGTTCCGGCTCATCTTCATCACGTACTTCATGTTCACGCTGGACGTGACGCTGGCCATCGTCACGCTGGCTGTGATGCCGCTCATGGTGTGGGTCACGTTCTGGTTTCGGAAGAACGCCCGCGAGATGTACCGCGAGACGCGCAAGCAGGTGGCGCGGATCAACTCGTTCATGCAGGAGCACGTGACGGGGATGCGGATCGTACAGCTCTTCAACCGGGAAAAGGAGGAGATGGACCGGTTCGAGGGGACCAACGACGATCACCGGCAGGCGCAGATCAACACCATCTTCTACTTTGCCATCTTCTGGCCCGCCGTGCAGATCATTGCCGACGTGGCGCTGGGGGCCATCATCTGGTTCGGCGGCTTGCAGGCAATGGCCGGCTCGCTCACGCTCGGCATCGTGATCGCGTTCATCCAGTATGCGCGGCAGTTCTTCGAGCCCATCCGCAACCTGTCGAATCAGTACAACACGCTCCAGCGCGCCATGGCGGGCGCCGAGCGCATTTTCGGGCTGCTGGATGAGGACTACGCCATCGAGGAGCCTGACGAGCCCGTGGAGATGGACCGCGTGAACGGCACCATCGAGTTCAAGAACGTGTGGTTCGCCTACGAAGACGACGAGGACGGCGAGCCGAACTGGGTGCTCAAAGACATCTCGTTCAAGGCCGAGCCCGGCCAGACCGTCGCACTCGTGGGGGCGACGGGGGCGGGAAAGTCGACCATCATGAACGTGCTGCTGCGCTTCTACGAGATCCAGCGCGGCGAAATCCTCGTCGACGGCATGGACATCCGCCGGCTGCGGCTGTGCGACCTGCGGCGCCATCTCGGCATGATCTTGCAGGACGTGTTTCTGTTCTCGGGCTCCATCGAGAAGAACCTGACGCTGAACGACGACCGCATCACCGAGGCGCAGATGCGAAAGGCCGCTGCGCTCGTGCAGGCCGACCAATTCATCGAACAGCTGCCGAACGGATATCAGCAAGACGTGAAGGAGCGTGGCGCGTCGCTCTCGCAGGGGCAGCGGCAACTCCTCGCGTTCGTGCGGGCGCTCGTCTACGACCCCGAGGTGCTCGTCCTCGACGAAGCCACCTCCAGCGTGGACACCGAGACCGAGGAACTCATCCAGAACGCGATCGACCGGCTGATGGAGGGCCGCACGACGCTCGCCATCGCGCACCGCCTCTCCACGATCCAGGACGCCGATCAGATTCTTGTGCTGCACAAGGGCGCCATTCGCGAGCGCGGCACGCACCAGGAGCTCCTGGCCATGGACGGCCTCTACCGCAAGCTGTACAAACTCCAGTATCGCGACCAGGAGCGCGTCGAGGCGCGGGCGTAGCATTTCGGGATGGCGCTGCGGTCGAAGACTGGGTGTAACGTTTGGGGTCGAAGCGTCCACACAGTCCCATGACGCGTGCG
>CAYFRX010000011.1:0-25721 GCA_964345515.1 uncultured Rhodothermales bacterium | reverse complement strand
ACGTGAATCTCCTCGGCGCGGATGAGACCGAGCGGACCCCGGCAGCGTACGGCGCAAACTACGACCGACTGGCCCAGGTCAAGCACGAGTGGGACCCGGAGAACCTGTTCCGGTCGAATCACAACGTTGAGCCCGTGGCCTGACGCGCCGGCGGGGAAGCACTTCGGCTGGCAGATTGTATCAATTGGTGAGCACGGTGTGCGCCCCACAGCCAGCACGGGATCCGCCCCAGCGATGCGCTCATTCTCTATGGCGAGCAGCGCGCCATTGCGGAGCTGGGGCAGCGGCCCGCGGGCCCGGAGGGCGACGAGGTCCACAAGGCGGCTCGCCGCCGGCACGAGGAGAAGCTCCGCGCGCAGGAAGCCAAGGAGCGCGTCCAAGCCGAGGGGGAGGTCGACGCGACGGCGCGGTGAAGCGGCCGCCGTCATCCCTGGGAGCACGACGAGCAGGGCTCGCTCATCCGAGCGTCCCGACCGACCGAGGATCGCAGTATGCGCGGCGGGCGGTCACGAGGCCGGTTCGGCCTCTCCGGAGGGGATCTGTTGCGCTGCTTCGATGGCGGCCTGCAGCCGCTCCGGCTCGTCCGTTCCGATGCGGATCGTGCCTTCGCCGCGCACCATCAACTCGACGGCCTGCAGCCCGGACACGTTGTAGAGCCAGCCGTGCGGCGTGTATCGGATGCCCCATCCGTAATACACGGAGTTGCGTACCACCGCGACGCGCTGGATAGCATCGAGCGGGATGCGCCGCCGCCAGATCCCCGGGCCGAAGTAGAATGCGACCGCCTCCCGGTCCACCTGTACGGTCAGCGATGAAAAGAGGACGGCGCCCAGGCCCAAGCCGCCGGTCAGGACGACGTCCAGCCATCCCGGAGCGTTTGGTTCGGACCGGAGAGTCCAGGCGCTCACCAGGGCGGCCCCAGCCAGCGCACCCCCCGTCGCGTATCCGATCTGTGTGTGCTTGTACATAGGTCTCATGGCTGCAAGCGACGCTGCAGCCCGGCGGAGTCAGGGGAGTGGCTACCCGAAGCGATTACGAGTTCTCCGGGCGGACGAAGTAGCCGGCGATGCGCCACGCGTCGTCTTCCTTCATTAGCGTGGCGGTCTCGACCACCGTCGTGTCGCCATACTGCGCGCGGTACTGGGCGACGACGTACTCGCCGTCGGGCACGTTAGGGAGCGACGTCGTGTACCGCGCGGCAATCAGCGAGCGTTCCTGGAACGTGCCGAGCTGGCTGTGCACCTGCTTGACCCGCGCGGCCCACTGCTCGGCGGTGATCTGGGATTTGAGTAGCTTGGCGGCGTCTTCCCACGAGGTTTCGTAGTCGCCCGCGTCGACTAGGGCAAGCCACCCCTGCGCGGATTGCTTGGCCGCTTCGACGGCGTCGTCGTTGGACTGAGCTTGCGCGGGGGCCACGACGAATAGCCCCATGCTGAGCACGGCAGCTACGAGTAGGAGGAGGCGTACGTATTGCATCGCGTGTACCTCGTGATCTGATTGTATTGGAAACGCGTCGGGTACGTGGATTCGGCCTACGAACAGATGGCCGTTGGGGATGCACCGCTCGCCATAACACATGGCCGCCCGCCAAACCGCGCTTCCTTTTCCGCAGCCCAGCACGCATTTTCATGGTGCACCGGTTGCGACGGTTGCCGGCTGCAAGATGCCTTCGGTGTTACTGCCTTCCTGATCGTGACTTCCTTCGCATCCCCCAGGTTGTCCTCCACGCGAGCGCGGTGGCTGCTGGCCGCCGGCCTGCAACTGGTGGGCTGGGCCGCGTACGGCGTCGTCTACTACGTCACGCTGCGTCCGTATAATCCTTTCCCCGACATCATCTTGAAACAGACGCTTATCGCTGCGGGATCGGGGTTGGTGCTGAGCACGGGACTGGGCCTCGCCTACCGCCGGCTGCGTCTGTCGGCGTTGCATCCTGCGGGGGAAATGGGGGCTGTCCTGATTGGCGCGCTGGTCGTGGGGTGGGGGTGGTATCAGGTGAAGGCGTGGGGGGCCGACTGGGTGGATCCGTTCGCCATGCCAGTGATCGCCATCGTGTCGGTGCTGCCGGGCGAGGGCTCGATGCTCTCGCGGATGGAGGCGTTTCCCATCGTGTTGCTCGTCTGGAGCGGCTTCGAGCGCGGCGTCATGCACTGGGTCGAGCGGCAGCGCCAGCAGCAGCGTGTGCTGCAGGCCGACGCCGAGGCGCAACGCGCCCGCCTAAAGATGCTGCGCTATCAGCTCAATCCCCACTTCTTCTTCAACGCGCTCAACACGATCAGCGCGCTGGCCGAGGAAAACCCGCGGCGCGTGAAAGAGGCCGTGCACGAGCTGTCGGGCTTCCTTCGCTACTCGCTGCTCGATGGCGAGACGCTCGACGTGCCGCTGCAGGAGGAGGTGCAGGCCGCCCAGCACTACTTTGCTGTGGAAAAGATGCGCTTCGAGGACGACCTGGAGGTGCGGGTTGATGTGGATGCTGCAGCGCGCCAGCAGACCGTGCCGGCGTTTCTGGTGCTGCCCCTCGTCGAGAACGCCGTCAAGCACGGCCAGCACACGAGCCCTTCGCCGCTACGCGTGGCGCTCACGGCCACGATGCAGGACGACCGCCTCGTCATCAAGGTGGCGAACACGGGCCATCTCCGCACGGACGACCCCGCCGCGCGCGGCACCGGCACGGGGCTCGCCAACGTGCGCGCTCGCCTCGCCGCCCAGTATCCCGACGCCCATGCCTTCACGCTCGACGAAGACGACGGCTGGGTGTGCGCTCGCATCGCCATCGAAATGACCGCCATTGATTCCGCTTCGGCTCATGCCTGACGCACTTCGAGCCCTTATTGTGGACGACGAGCGACTGGCCCGGCGCGCGCTCCGCAGCACCCTCGCTGAGCAGGACGGTGTCGAGGTGATGGGCGAGGCGGGTACCGTGGACGAAGCCGCCGCACTCATCCAGGAGGACGCGCCGGATGTCGTGTTGCTGGACGTGCAGATGCGCCGCGAGACGGGCTTCGATCTGCTCGACCGGCTGGAGGCTCCTGTGCAGATCATCTTCGTGACGGCCTACGACGAATACGCGGTGCGCGCCTTCGAGGTGAACGCGCTGGACTACCTGCTCAAGCCCGTGGCGCCCGCCCGCCTCGCCGAGGCGCTCCACCGCGCCCGCGCGACGGAGACGGTGCTCCCCCAGCAGCCTTCCGCCCCGGGCGACGCGACGTTTCGCTACGACGATCTGTTTTTCTACGAAGAGGGCCGGCAGCCGCGCTTCATCCGCATCGCCGACATCGTGTATATCGAGGCCGCCGGCAACTACACCGAGCTGCACCTCACCGACGGCGCCACGGCCCTCACCGCCACGACGCTCACCGCCTGGACCGAGCAACTGCCCTTCGCCCACTTCGCCCGGATTCACCGCTCCACCATCGTCAACGTGGAGCGCGTCGAGCGCATTGATCGGGCCCCCAACTACACGTACGACGTGTTCGTAGCAGGACGGGACGCCCCCCTCGCGATGAGCCGTCGCCGCGCGAAGGCGCTGAAGGACCGGCTGGGGTGAGCACAGGGCGCGTCCGCCTGGGATCTCGTGCCAAACCGGTTGCAGATTGAGATATGGAGGGGGGAAGGCGGGCAGCTGGAAGTTGAGCCCGGCCACACGTCCATCCGTTCATCCGTCCAACCACCAACGACGTATCCAGAGGTGGAATCAGCGGCTGCGAATGTCGAGGTCGCCGCTGAACGTCTCGAACCGGATGCGCGGGCCGCCGCCGTTCACGCTGCCGCGGTACGCGTCGCCCTCCGTGTCCACGTTGTCGAGCGCGAAGTCGGAGCTAAAGTCGCCCCCCATGCCGAACTCGGCGTCAAGGTCGAAGCCTGCGTCGGCCGGGAGAACCAGTTCGATGTCGCCCGAGAAGCTCTCGAACCGGCAGTCGTCGGTGATGGCCCGAGCGACGATCGTCGCATCGCCCGAGAAGGTTTCGAACCGGATGCTGCCCGCAAGGTCTACGGCCTCGAAGTCCGACGAATACGTCTCGGCCTCGATGGGGCCCTCGATGTCACGCAGCCGCACCGTCGACGAGAAGGTGTCCAGGTCCAACCCGTTGCGCAGCCCCGTCACCTCAATGTCGGAGCTGAAGTCTTCGATAGAAAGCGCAGCCGTGGCCGGCATGGTGAGGGTGTAGAACGTCGGCGGGCGGTCCTCGTCGCCGCCGAGGTCGAAGATGCCGAGGAAGCGCTCTTCCAGCGCGTCGTAGTCCGTTTCGATGGTGACGCGGCTGCCGCTGCCGTCGATCTGGATCTGCGTGGCGTCGACGAGCTCTTGCTCCTCGCCTTCGATGCGGACGTCGATCTGGACGGCGGCGCGGTCCCACGTGGTCACGGTGATCGCGCCGGTGAAGGCGTTGAGCTCCACCGTGCCGTCGCGGTCGAGGCTGATGGTTTCGTTAACAGTGCGCGCGGCCTGCGCGTGCGCGCTCGGCGGGGTTAGCAGCAGCCATCCGGCCACGAGAAGGGCCGTCCATCGACCGGCAGAAAAGAGCGAACGGGTCATAGCATCGGTATCAGCAAGTGAGAAAGGAGGCGTCATCTGTAAACCACACGGGCATGCGCGCAATGGTTGCACCCTCGGCGTGCTGCGCCTACAGGACGGGCCGGCCTGCCGGATTGTTACGGGCGCACGGCCGGCGTGCTACCGTACGACGCGCATGGTGCCCGTGACTGCGCGGCGGCCCGCGGCGAGGCGGTAGACGTACGCGCCGCTGGCCCAGCCGTCGGCGCGCACGGTGAGGGTGTGCGTGCCGGCGGGCTTGCGCCCGAATCGGCGCGTGGCCACGTGGCGGCCGCGCGCGTCGTACACTTCCACTGTGACGGACCGCGGCTGCGGGAGCGCCACGTCGATTTGGGTCATCGTGCGGAACGGGTTGGGATAGTTGCCACTCACGGCCACGGCCTCCGGGGGCGCGGTTTCGTCGAGCTGCTCTGCCACGCGGCGCCGGATCATGCTGCGCTCGGCGTACAGGTGATCGCCGGGGCAGGCGGTTGCTCGCACGTCGCGGTGGCCGTATATGGTAGGCACCAGGGCGCCGTAGCTGGCGTAATAGCTCGTACCGGTCGGGTCGATGGCGCGGCGCGCGGCAATCCAGCCGAACAGATCCACGAAGCCGGCGAGCAAGGCCGAGGTGGGCTGTTGGTCATGTGGCGGGTGGGAGTAGCCCAGCCCGCTCACGCCCACGCTGCCTGCGTTGTGCGCGTCGTGCGCCCCCACCACGTCGCGCTGGTCGTTGCCGTCCTCGCGCCCCTGGAAGATGGTGCCCGTCTGGCAGATGACGTAGTTGTATCCGATGTCGATCCAGCCGCGCGTGTTCATGTGGTAGTCTTGGATGGCCCGCACGGCCGCGGCGCACTCGCGCTGCGTGTCGGCGGCGCCGGCGCTCGTCGAGGCCGTGTGGTGGAGGGCTAAGTGCGTGGCCCGCGCGTACCGGTACCCGGCCCGCGGCGGCTGCGCGCCCCACGCGTCCCGCGTGATGATGCGGGGCGCCGCCCCGTCCCCGTCCTTGGGCGCTGCGGCGGGCGCCCCGGCCGCATCAACCACGTAGAGCAGCAGGCGCTGCAGCGCGGGCGAGGCGTTCCCGCGGTGGAGCGTCAGCCGGAACTGCACGTAGCGGCTCGCCGGCGGCGCGAGCACGGGGTCTGCCGCCGTGTGGCCCGCGTACGGGTTGGGCGTCCCATCGGCCCGGCGGGCCGCAACCGCCTCCGGGTGCGCCGTCGGCGTCCAGCGCGTCCAGTCGGTTCCGTCGAGGCTGGTGCGGAGCGCCACCTCCACCCGGGCGCCCTCCGGCACCTGGGCCGCCCAGTGCGGCGCCACCGCGTTGAAGGCAAACGGCATCTCCAGCGGCGGCGACAGGATGACGCCCTGCGCGCGGCCGGCCTGCAGGCGCACCGTGCCCCCCACCTCAACGCCTGCGGCGGTCTTCGCCTGCGCCTGCAGGTCGCGGGCCGTTATGGTCACGTGCGTCGCTGTCACGCCGGTCTGCGCGCGGGCCGGCGGGGCCAGGACCATGCCGGCGAGGAGGGCCGCCGCCCCGCGCATCACGAGCTGCCACGTCAGGCCTAGCCGGCGCATGCTTCGCATGAGGTGCATGGTGATGTCAGGGGCTGGTTCGCAGGCCGAGCGGGCTAGACGTACACAAAAGCATTGCGCCCAAGCAGGTTCGCTGCGTGCTCAGCCTGCAGCGGCACGCGCCGTGCCGCCTCGGGCCCCGCCGGCCGGCTACTTGCGCTTGGCGGTGAACGTGCCGTTGGGCTGATGGAGCACCATCTGCGTGACGGCGCCGTCTTCTTCCCGGAAGGTAACGCTGAACCCCGACAGATCCTGGATATTGAACTCGTTTTCTTCGGTCGGCGTCAGCGTATACGTCGGCTGGCCGGGGACGGTGAGCGTCAGCGTGTCCTCCCCGCGGAGGCGCACGGTGAGCATCTGCCCGCGGAGCGCGTACGCGCCCGTGAACGGCCGGAGATAGCCGGCGCTCGTGAGGCGCTCGCTGGCCGTGCGGGTAAACACGATCGGGTCGACGGCTGACTCCAGCGGGATGGCCGCCTCGTCGATGGTGCCGTCCATCGCCATCTCGAACTGCACCTTGATCGTCTGCTCGTTGCCGCCGACCTCGGGGTGTAGCTCGAACACGTCGTATCGGTCGTGCCGGAGCGTGCTACGGAACGAGCCGTAGCGGCCCACGAGGCGGTCGCCCTCCATCGTGACCTCGAACGTGCCGTAGCCGGGGTTCGAGTACGTAGCCACGTAGTCATCGGGCGAGTGGGACGGTCCGGGGACTGCGGTCGTGTCGGATGGCGCCTCCGTTGTGTTGGCCTGGGCGGTGTCGGGCTCAGCGCGCTGCGCGTAAAAGTCGGTGATCCGTTGGTTCCAGTCGGGCCCGTCGCGCCCGAGGATGCGGTCGACCAACTCGTACGTGAGGATGGAGGGCGCGGGGGTGCCGCCTTTGTTCGTGAGGAGGATCCATCCGACCTCCCGGCCCGGCATCATGCCGACCATCGCGGAGAAGCCATCGATACCGCCCGAGTGCCAGAGCACGCGGTGGCCGTCGTGCATCTCCACGAACCAGCCGAGCGCGTACAGGAGCGGCGCGCGGTCTTGCAAGAAGGACCGCAGATCTTCTTCCAGCACGATGCGCGGCCGCGTGAGCTGGGCAACCGTGGTCGAGTCAATGAGCTGACGGTCGCCGTGGCGCCCGTCGTTCAGGACGAGTTGGACCCACGCCGTCATCTCCGACACGCTGGAATTGATCGAGCCGGCCGGCCCGATCGCGTCGAGGTTGCGGTAGTCGACCACGAAGGTGCTGTCGCGGCCGCCGCCGTACGGGCGAGCGTAGTCGTCGGCAGTCTGCATGGTGTCGACTGAAAACGTGCTCCGCGTCATGCCAAGCGGGTCGAGCAGGCGCCGCCGCGTGAAGCCCTCCCACGTCATACCGCTGACCTGCCCGGCGAGGTAGCCCGCGGTCATGTACATGAGGTTCTGGTACTGGAAGGTCGACCGGAAGGAAGCGCTCGGCTCCAGGTGGCGCAGCCGCTCGAAGAGCGATTCGCGCGAATAGTCCGTGGCGTACCACAGCAGGTCGTGGCGCGGTAGGCCAGAACGGTGCGTGAGCAAGTCCACCGGCGTCATCTCCTCGGTAGCGAACTCGTCGTGCAGCTTGAACCGCGGCAGAACGTCCTGCACGGGCGTTGACCACTCGATCTGGCCCTCGTCCTGGAGGATGCCGAGCCCAGCGGCGGTGAACGCCTTCGTCGTCGACCCGATAGCGAAGAGCGTCCGCTCGGTCACGGGCGCGCCGGCCTCAACGTCGCGCTCGCCGAAGCCGCGCGACCAGACGACCGACGTGTCGGTCACGATGCCTATGGCCAGGCCGGGCACGCTCCAGTCGGCCATCACCTGCTCGATCTCGGCGTCGAACCCGTCGAGCCAGTCCGGCTGGGCGTGGACCGGATGCGCCCACGCAGCGATGAGGATCAGCAGGGCGACCGATGCAATCCCTGCGCGACGGGGGAGACGAAGCGGAGAAGCAGACATGACGGCTGGGCAACAACGATTGAGGGCGATTGGGGGGTCGGTGGCAGCGGTATCACAAAAGTTAACGCTACAGCGTGTGAATGCAAGACCGCCCGTCCGGCGCGTCAGCCGTTCGCACAATGACGACGCGCCGCCCCGGCGAGCCAACCGCCCAACGGCTGCTGCACCGTTGGAGATGGATGATGGCGTTTGTATCTTCCAGGCGTATCCCTCCATCCGTTCTCGTTCCCCCGCTCTCCCCTGCCATGCTCTCGCCTCCTCTTCGCCGGATTGCTGTCCTTCTCATCCTCGTACTTGGCGTCAGCGCCTCGGCGCCGGCCGTTCACGCGCAGGAGGGCGCCATCACCTACGCCCCCACCGGCACGCGCTACGACGCGGCCATCGATGTGGCGCGGGACAGCATCGAAGCGCTGATGGTCGAGCAGCAGGTGCCGGGCCTCACGGCCGCCGTGCTCGTCGACGGGCAGATCGTGTGGTCGGAGGGCTTCGGATGGGCGGATGTCGAGAACAACGTGCCCGTGACGCCGCTCACCAAGATGCGCGTCGGCAGCGTCTCGAAGTCGATGACGGGCGCCGCGCTCGGCGTGCTGCTGGACGCTGGGCAGATCAACCTCGACCCGCCCGTGCAGCAGTACGTGCCGTCGTTTCCGGAGAAGCGATACGAGATCACGACGCGCCAGGCGGCCGGCCACATCGCCGGCATCCGCCACTACCGCGGCGACGAGTTCCTGAGCGCGAAGCACTACGACTCGGTCGCGGCCGGCCTCGCCATCTTCGCGGAAGACTCGCTCCTCTTCGAGCCCGGGGCCCGATTCCAGTACTCCAGCTACGGCTGGAATCTCGTGAGCGCCGTCGTCGAGGGCGCTGCCAATCGGGACTTCCTCCCCTTCATGCGCGAAGCCGTCTTTCGCACGATCGGACTCCGGCACACCGTCGCCGATCACACCGACAGCCTCATCACCCACCGCACCCGGTTCTACGCGGTGGAGGACGACGGGACGCTCGTGAATGCGCCGTACGTGGACAACAGCTACAAGTGGGCCGGCGGGGGCTTCCTATCCACGGCCGAAGATCTCGCCCGCTTCGGCGACGCGATGATGAACGGTCCCTTCCTTACGCCGGCCACGCGCGACGAGCTCTTCACGTCGCTGCGCACGAACGGCGGCGAGCCCACCGGCTACGGCCTCGGCTTCTTCGTGGGCACCGACGTAAATGGGCACCGCACCGTCGGTCACAGCGGGGGCTCGGTAGGCGGCTCCACGCAGTTCATCATGTATCCCGAGCAGGATGTGGCGGTCGCCCTCATCGCGAATCGGGGCGGCGTCGACTACCGGGCCCTCCACGAGCACATCGCAGCGCACTTCATGCCGTGAGGGAGGACTCGCCTTCGGCAGCGCGCCACACGTAGCGGAGCAGCGGCTGGCTGGCCCGTGCCACCGCCGCCACCGCCTCGGTAAAGTCGGGCGATTGAAGCGCGTCGTCCGGCAGGTCGCGGCGGACCAGGTAGTTCTTCCAGCGCAGGTAGTCGGCCGTGGGCGTGTCGCGGTAGTCGGCGAAGCCGCGGGGCATACCGGTGAGCGTGTCGCGGCCCGGGCCGACGGGCAGATCGCGCTCCGCCATCGTCGCGAGCATCCGCTCGAAGCGGTCCGGGTCGTTCACGATGGCAGAGCGCACGGGGCGCAGGTATTTCACTTCCGGCTGATAGAAGCCCGCGGCCAGGAAGCACTGCCCCGGCTCCACGTGGACGTACACGACGCCGGGCTTCTTCTTCGCGCCACTCCGATCAAACACGGCCCCGAGGTTGGTCTTGTAGGGCCGCTTGTCGTCGGAGAAGCGCGTGTCCCGATAGATCCGAAAGCGCGATCGCTTTGGGTGGCCCGTGAGGGGCAGATCGGCCGCGTCCATCCGCCGGGCCGCGTCCGCGATCAAACACTCCAGCGGCCCTTTCAGCTCATCCTCGTAGACGTCCTTCCGCGCCTTGAACCACGCGCGCTCGTTATGCTCGGCGAGGGCGCACAGGAAGTCGAACGCTTCGTCGCGAAAGCCGGGAAAGGGCGGATAGGCTAGCAGTTCGCTCACGGGAAAATCGGTTCGGTGGGTGTGTTAGTCGGCGGCGCGGGGTCCTCATACCGCGATGCCTGCCCCTCGGCATGACGTCGCTCCATGCGCCCGATTTCCCGACGACAGACCGCCCGTCGCGTTCCACCGCGATCGGCGGCCTGTCGCCCCCCGTCACGCCCGGCGGCTTATGCCGGCTGGCCGAGGACGGTTTCCAGCTTGCTAGCAAGCTGCTCCTTGGCCACGACGCCCATGGTTTGATCCACCACGTCGCCGTTGTGAATGATGAGCAGTGTGGGAATGGAGCGGACGCCGTACTTGGCGGCGGTTTCCGGGTTCTCGTCGACGTTCACCTTGCCGACCTTGACGCGGCCTTCGAACTCCTCGGCCAGCGCATTGATGGTCGGCGTCAGGGCGCGGCAGGGGCCGCACCACGACGCCCAGAAATCAACGAGCACCGGCTGATCGGCATTGAGCACGTCATCGGAAAAGGAATCGTCGGTAAAGGTCAGGGTGTGTTCAGCCATGTTTGGTAAGTGACACTCAGTGGTTGGTGGAATGAAATTGGGTCGAGAAGGGGCGCTACTCGCAGACGACCCCTTCTTCGTCTTCTGAGCGAGCGGCGTCTGCCTCCGTCTCGTTCAACGCGGGGTAGTCGGTGTACCCCTCGGCACCGCCGCCGTAGAACGTGGACTGATCCCACTCATTGAGCGGTGCATCGAGGGCAAATCGTTTCGGCAGGTCGGGGTTGGCCAGGAAGCGCCGGGCGTACCCGATGAGGTCGGCCCGACCCTGCTGCAGGGCATCTTCGCCGGTATCGCGGTCAAAGCCGCCCGTCACGATCAGCGTGCCGTCGTACGCCTCGCGCATGAAGTCGGAGACCGGCGTGCCGTTGGGCAGCTCGTTTTCGACCGCGTGCAGGTACGCCAGATCAAACGTGCCCAGACGCTCGGCGGCGTACCCGAAAGTGACAAGCGGATCGTCGTCATGCATGTCGTTGAAGGTCCCGCCGGGAGAGAGCCGTACGCCCACGCGCTCGGCGTCCCACACGTCCGTCACGGCCTCGGTGACCTCCAGCAGGAACCGCGTGCAGTTCTCCGTGGAGCCACCGTAGCGGTCGGTGCGCCGGTTGGTGCCGCTCTGCAAAAACTGATCGATGAGGTAGCCATTAGCCCCGTGGATCTCGACGCCGTCGAAGCCGGCCGCCTTGGCATTGGCCGCACCCTGGCGGAACGAGTCCACGACCGCAGGCACCTCGTCCGTGGCGAGCGCGCGCGGCGTCTCGTAGGGCACCTGCTCGCCGCCGGCGGTGAACGTTGTACCTTCCGGCTTCAGGGCAGAAGGCGCCACCGGCCGCGCGCCGTCGTGGAATGACGGGTGCGAGATGCGGCCCACGTGCCACAGCTGCAGGAAGATGCGCCCGCCGGCGTCATGGACGGCCTCAGTGATGCGGCGCCAGCCCTCAATTTGCGCGTCGCTGTGGATGCCCGGCGTATTCGGATAGCCCTGGCCCCTCGGGGTCACCTGCGTGGCTTCCGTGATGATGAGCCCCGCCTCCGCCCGCTGCCGGTAGTACGCGGCCATCAGGTTGTTCGGGATCGTCCCTTTCGCCCGATTGCGCGTCATGGGCGCCATGACGACCCGATTGGGAAGAGAGATCGGACCCAAGGAGTACGGTTCGAGAAGATGGAGGCTCATGTCTGTTACAATGATGCATGATTGAGTATTGCAGCATCTAGTATCGTATTTTGGAATGGTCGTTCCAAAAAGAAGCAAAACGCTTACTCGATGATCTGCATCGTTACATTTACCACGTCGCGCAGCGCCGACGGGTCGGTGTGCGCCGTGGCCATGACCCGGAGCCCCTGCAGGCTGTTGGTGAGAAAGCGCGCCACGGCTTGGACGTCGTCGACGGCCAGCTTACCGGCAGCACGTCCGCGTTCGAGCGCGGCCTCGAATGCGGCTTCGATCCGGGCGAACGAGGAGTGCACCCGGTCGGCACACTCGGGGTCGCGGGCACACATCTCCGTGGCGGTTTTGGTCATCAGGCATCCCCGCCCATCGGTCGTGGTCGCATCGTCCGCGGCTTGCTCCAGCACATCCCGGATGGCGTCCTTCGCTGGCATGGATGCATCCCGAAGGCGTTCGACCGTCTTGTGCATGCGTCGCTGCTCGTAGTGCTTCAGCACCTCGATGAAGAGCGCATGCTTGCTGCCGAAGGCGTTGTACAGGCTCGCCCGGCTGATGCCCATCGCATCCACCAAGTCCTGCATCGAAGTGGCTTCGTAGCCCTGACGCCAGAATGCATCGAGCGCCCGGTTCAGCACGTCACTCTCGTCAAAGCTGCGGGGGCGTGACATCGGCGTAAGTACGGTGGGTCGGCGAGAAAAATGTCCAGCGGTTGTAGAACGATTGGTCTAAAAAACGTGTTCCGAGTGCACTGACGCCTCGTTGGGTCTGCCACCCCGCGTGCCGCGACACGCGTAGCCCGCCCATCGAGCGCAGACGTCCACCGGCTGATCGATGCTTGGTGTTACAATTTTACGCGGAAAAGCCTTCCCTCGTCTTACTCAATGTAACAAAAAGAAGGATTGGTCGCATCCACCGCGCTTCGTTTCGCAGAGTGACGGTTGTACTTATTATCGAATTAGGAGCCGTTAGAGCCCATTATGAGGCAGATGTAGGTATCTATGGAGCACTATTTTGCACATTGGCACATCGATTGGATTATAGTCAAGTGATCCGAAAGATGACTTTTAGAAATCCGATGTGCTATGAAGGTCGTTTCGAAAAAGCTCCCCACCGCGCTGTCTCTTTTCTCTTCCGGCTGGCTTCTTCTTGCTTCGATGGCGTGGGGGCAGGGGTTTGATGGCTGCACGCAGAACATCAACAACGCCACGATCGTCGTCCCCGCCTCGGTGCAGGCGACCGTGGTCGGCGAAGCCATCGAGGCGGGCGATGAGATCGCGGTGTTTACCGACGACGGCACCTGCGCCGGTCGGGGCGTCTGGAACGACGAAAGCATGTCCATTGCGGCCGCCGGTGTTGACAGTCAGCACCCAGAGGGGTTCAGCGCGGGCGAGACGCTACAGTTTCGCGTGTGGGACGCGTCTTCGAGCGAGACGTACGAGGCCGACGTCGCATACACGCCGTGCGCCGACGGCGACCCGATCTGTAAGGACGACGGGCTGTATGAGAACAACATGCTCTACAGCCTGGAGCACATCGAAACCGTGACCACGCTAGGGGATGACCTTCCTGTCGAGCTTGTGACCTTCAAGGCCACAGTGCACGGATCGTCGAAGCCCTCCGCGTACGGCTCCGAGGCCGTTCTCGAATGGGAGACGGCGTCGGAAACGGCTAACGCCGGGTTTGAGGTGCAGCACCGCGACCCCGAGGCCGCCGAGGGGACGTGGAACGACGTCGGGTTCGTGGAGGGGCACGGCACGACCACCGAGACACACCGCTACACGCACCGCCTAGATGACCTGAAGCCCGGCACGCACACGTTCCGTCTCAAGCAAGTGGACCTCGACGGCAGCTTTTCCCACAGCGCCTCCGTGGAAGCCGTCGTGAAACTGGCTGGCTCCTTCGACATCGTGGCACCGTACCCCAATCCCTTCCGGCAGCGCGCCACCTTCACGCTGACGGTTGCCGAAACGCAGCAGGTGGACGTGGCGGCGTACAACCAGTTGGGGCAGCGTGTGGCTACGTTGCACGACGGCGAGCTCGCTCCAAACACGCAACACACCTTCCGGCTGGAGGCCAACCGGCTTTCCAGTGGCATGTACTTCATTCAAGTTCGCGGTGAGGAGTTCAGCACTACCGAACGCGCCGTTCTCGTGCGATGACGGTCCATTTCATCCAGCGCTGAGACTTGGCGCCCATGCGCAGAAGGCCCGCTTCACGGCGGGCCTTTTTGCGTTGCAAATGTGGCGCGTTTACCGTATGGTCATTATGTTGAGATCGTGCCCAGAGCGCCGAATTCTCGTCGCACTCCTAACCCCCCTAGTATTACTCTTATGTCTTCCGAAGGCTTCTCCCGTCGTGACTTCATTGGAACCGCTTCAGCCGCTGCATTCGGCGCCATGGTCGTCCCCCGGCACGTGCTGGGCGGCCCCGGGTATCAGGCCCCGAGCGACACGCTCAACATCGCCGGCGTAGGCGTTGGAGGCGTGGGAGGGGGCAACCTCCAAAGAGTAGAAAGCGAAAACATCGTGGCTCTCTGTGACATCGACTTCCAGAAGTCCGAGGAGGTGTTCAATCGCTATCCGCAAGCCTCGCTCTATCGCGACTATCGGGTGATGTTCGATGAAATGGGCGACGAGATCGACGCTGTCATCATCGCTACGCCCGACCACACGCACACTGTCATCGCGAATCAGGCGATGAAGATGGGCATGCACCCGTACATCCAGAAGCCCCTCACGCACTCGATCCACGAAGCACGCGTGCTGCGCCAGACGGCGGAAGAGACCGGCGTGGTTACGCAGATGGGCAATCAGGGGCACTCCAACGACGACGCCCGCCTCGTCAACGAGTGGATTCGGGCTGACGTGATTGGCACGGTCCGCGAGGTGCACGTCTGGACGAACCGTCCCATCTGGCCGCAGGGCATTGACGCGCCCGAGAATCCCGCGCCGCTGCCCGACCACATTTCCTGGGATCTGTTCCTCGGGCCGGCACCCTTCCGGCAGTACCACTCGGCCTACCATCCTTTCGCGTGGCGCGGCTGGGTGGATTACGGCACTGGAGCGATCGGCGACATGGCAGCGCACCTGATGGACCATCCGGTGTGGGCCCTGGAGCTGGGCTATCCGTCCACCATCGAGACCAATTCCACGCCGTTCAATGGCGTCTCCTTTCCCATGGCCGAGATCATTAACTTCACGTTCCCGCGGGACGGGGAGGATCCACTTCCGCTCACGTGGTACGACGGCGGGCTCAAGCCGCCCAAGCCGGACGAAATGGGCGAGGACGAGCAGCTTCCCGACGGTGGCGGCGTGCTATTCGTCGGCGACGAAGGCAAGCTGCTCCACGAAACGTACGGAACCAACCCGCGGCTCTTTCCGGCCGAGCTCATGGAAGAGGCCCGCGAGGTCGATCAAACGTTCCCGCGCGTCGAGGAGAGCCACGAGATGAACTGGGTGCAGGCCTGCAAGGGGCAGGGCGAGGCAGTGTGCCCGCTCAGCTACGCGGCTCCGCTCACCGAAACCATGCTGCTGGGTGTCGTCGCGCTGAAGGCCGGCCGGAAACTCGAATGGGACGGCGAGGCCGGGCGCGTCACGAACGTGCCCGAGGCCAACCAGTACCTGCACCGCAACTACCGCGCGGGCTGGACACTGTAATACCAATTCTACGAAACCACTGTGCACGGAAAGAGGTCATGCCCAACTGGATTCGGCATCCAGAACAGCTGAGTTCTCTGGATGCCCGATTAGCTCCGCTGCGCTTCGTCAGCACCATAGGCATGACCTTCGGCCCTCGGGCTTGCGCCCTCGTGTGGAGTCGGGCATGACCTAACAAACAGCGAAGTCGCCTTGTCCAGTATGTGCTATCGCTTCAGAGCGCTGGTATAATGCCCAAACGTTTTCCTGACCCGGAGCACCCAGGCGCGAAAGGCCCGCTTCACGGCGGGCCTTTTTGCGTTGCTGACAAGCCAATGGGCGACAGGGATCGGCGTCCTCGACCGCACGCTAGAACCGGAGCTGACGGAGGTATTCGTAGCTCGCCTGGATGCTTGCCAGCGGATCATCGGGGCTGTCGTGCTCCACGATGTACTTCTGAAGCCCCGCCTGGTCGCTATGTGCGAACATAGTGGCGAAGTCGATAGCCCCCTCGCCGACAGCGACCATGGCACCGTCCTCCGTGCGATCTTTCACGTGGCTGAGCCCGAAGCGGCCCGGGTACTGCTCGAAATAGGTGAGCGGGTCGTGTCCGGCCTCGACGATCCAATATAGATCCAACTCCATCGTCACGTGCGCTGGGTCGGTCGCTTCGAGCAGTACGTCGTACGGCCGCTGTCCGTCGATCGGCTCAAACTCGAAGGCGTGGTTGTGGTAGCCAAACTGGAGGTTTTCCGCCTGCAGTTGGCGGCCCACGTCGTTGAAGAGCTGTGCAAGCTGGCGATACCCCTCGATGGACCCGCGCTCTTCGTCCGGGAGCCAGGGGCACACCACGTACTCGTGCCCCACCGACTGGGCCGTTTGGGTGACGCCGTCAAGGTCGTCGCGGAGCGCGCTGAGCGGGACGTGCGTCGATGGCGCCGCGAGGCCGAGTTCGTCCAACAGCCCGCGCACCTCCTCGGGGCTTCGGTCGTAGTAGCCGGCAAACTCGACCTCGTCGTATCCGATGTCGGCGACGGAGCGCAGCGTCCCCTCGAAGTCGTCCTCCATGAGCGAGCGTAGCGTGTAGAGCTGCACGCCGATCGCACGCAACCGGTTCGTACCCGACAACGAAGATGCCGCGCCGGACACGGAAAAATTACCATCGGAGGCGTGACTCGCGCTTATCCAGGCGAGACTGCCTGCAGTGAGCCCGGCGGTCGTCTGAAGAAAGCGGCGTCGGTTCATAAGTTAAAAGTCGTCGCTTGTGACGTACGCATCGATGACGGCCTGCTCGCCGGCCTCGCCGGGCTGCGCGTTCCCGTGCTCCATGCCCACGATGCCGTCAAATCCTTTTTTGTGGATGTGCTGGAAGACGTTGCGGTAGTTGACTTCGCCGGTCGTCGGCTCATTGCGCCCGGGGTTGTCGCCCACCTGAAAGTACGCGATCTCATCCCATGTCGCGTCGATGTTGGGGATGAGATTGCCCTCGTTGCGTTGCATGTGGTAAGCGTCGTAGAGGATCTTGCAAGAGGGGCTATTCACAGCTTTGCAGATCTCATACGTCTGGTCTGAGTGGCGGAGAAAGAGGTCCGGCGTGTCACTCAGCGGTTCCAGGACCATCACGAGCCCTTCTGGTTCAAAAATCTCCGTCGCGCGGCGCAGCGCTTCCACCACGTTCGCCGTCTGAATACCGATCGGAATATCGCGTACAAAATTCCCGGGCACCACCGTCATCCACGTCGCATTCACCCGCTGGGCGACGTCCACGGCCCGCCGGCATCCGTCCAGGAAGATGTCCACGTGGTCCGGATCGCCGGCGGCTAGCGAGTTAGCTGCATTGCCGCCCTTGTCGATGACGAACACGCCCATATGCATCCCGAGCCGTTCCATTGCGTCAGCAATGCGCCGCTGCTCGTCCACCGAGCGGCCCATCATCCCATTGTCCTCCCAGGCGGTAAAGCCCTGCTCGGCTGCGAATTCGAGTTGAGCCACGGGGTCGTCGCCGGCATGCTCGTCAAACATGCCGAAGTGCGGCGCATAGTTGAGGTTAAAGTCGTGCTCCGCGGAGAGGGTCGAGACGGACTCGATCGCAAAACCGTCGGTTGGCAGAGCGGCCGCGCCGGCCGCGGCGAGGCTTGATGAGAGGAAGTCGCGTCGGTTCATAGCGTGGGTTGGATGTCAAGGGAAGTGGATCGGTGCCTCTCGATGTCGGGCACACTACAGATTGTTGCGCTGCATCTCCTTCACCGCGTAATCGACGGCGCGGGCGGTAAGTGCCATGTACGTGATCGAAGGGTTCTGGCAGGCCGCGCTCGTCATGCAGGCCCCGTCGGTGACGAAGAGGTTCGGCACGTCGTGGGCCTGATTCCACTCGTTGAGCACCGACGTTTCCGGGTCACGCCCCATCCGCGCCGTGCCCATCTCGTGGATGCCTTCGCCCGGCCGGTAGTTGGCGTCGTAGGTGGTCACGTTCTTCCCGCCGGCGGCTTCGAGCATCTCGGCCGCCTGGGTCGCCATGTCCTCGCGCATCCGGGCTTCGTTCTCGCCCAGCGACACGTTGAAGCGTAGCGCCGGGATGCCCCACTGGTCTTTGGTGTCGGGGTCCAGCTCGCAGTAGTTGTCTTCGCGCGGCAGGATCTCGCCGAAGGCCGTCATGCCCATCCGCCAGGGGCCGGGCTTGCGGAGGCTGTCCTTGAGGTCGGCGCCGAAGCCCGTGTCGCCCAGCGCGCGGCCCCATCCCGGACGGCTCGCGCTGCCCTGATAGCCGTAGCCGCGGATGAAGTCCACGTCGGAATCCTGGCCATTTAGGTTGCGGAAGCGCGGAATGTAGATGCCGTTCGGGCGGTTGCCATAGTAGTACTGGTCCTCCATTCCGTCGAACGTGGCCGACGCGCCCACCTTGAAGTGGTGGTCCATAATGTTGCGCCCGAGTTGTCCGCTGGAGTTGGCGAGCCCATTCGGGAAGCGCGACGAGGTGGAGTTGAGCAGGATCTTCGCGGAGCCCAGCGCCGAGGCGCAGAGGAAGACGACGCGGCCGCGGAATTCCATCTGCTCGTTCGTCTCGCGGTCGACGACGCGGACGCCGGAGGCCTTGCCCGTCTCGGGATCGTAGATCACGCTGTGCACGATGCTGTTACACCGCAGCGTCATGTTGCCCGTGGCGCGTGCATCCGGGAGCGTGGAGCTGAGGCTGCAAAAGTAGGACCCGGGCGTGCAGCCGCGCGAGCACGGCCCGCAGTAGTGGCACGCCGCTCGCCCGTTCAGCGCTTGCGTCAGGATGGCCGCGCGGCCGATCGTCATGTGCCGGTTGCCATAGGCCGACTCGATGCTCTCGCGGATGCTGCGCTCCATGCAGTTCATCTCCATGGGGGGAAGGAACGGCCCATCGGGCAAGTGGGGCAGGCCCAGCTTCTCGCCGCTGATGCCCACGTACTCCTCGACGTAGTCGTACCACGACGCGATGTCGTCGTAGCGGATCGGCCAGTCCACGGCGATGCCGTCGCGCAGGTTGGCCTCGAAGTCAAGGTCGCTCCACCGGTAACACTGCCGCCCCCACGTGATGGACCGCCCGCCGAGGTGGTAGCCCCGGACCCAGAGGAAATCCGTGTCGTCTGCCATGGTGTACGGGTGCTCCGTATCCTTCACGAAGAAGTGCTTGTTGTACGCGTTGAACGGCCCGGCCTTCGACTGCATCGGGTATTCGCGCTCGAACGCCTTGCGGCTGCCGCGGCCCTGGAGCGGCATCTCCCATGGGTTGATGTGCTCCGTGGTGTAGTCGTCGCCGTGCGTGACCTCGCGGCCGCGCTCCAGGACGAGCGTGTTCAGGCCTTTCTCGGTGAATTCCTTCGCGGCCCATCCGCCCGTAATGCCGGAGCCCACCACGATGGCGTCGTATTCTTCTTGCTGCGGAGCGATGTGTACGTTCTTCATAGGGTGCGTCTCGTCAGGTGCTGCAGGGAGAGAAAAGGAGAGGCTTACGCCCACGTGCGACCGATCTCTTCGAAGGGCACGCACGGGTCGTACCGGCCCATGACCGGGTCGAAGCGAAGCTCTTGGCTAGCACCGATCTCGGAGGTGTAGTAGCCAAAGATCGTCAGCTCCTTCATGGTGCGGAAGAAGGGCGGCGCCTCCGGGTCGAAGTCGGCATCCGGCCCGAACGCGGCCTCGTCCCACGCCGTCATGAGGGCCGTCTGCTGCTCGGCGGTGCACTCCAGGAAGGGGGCGCCGTGTTCGGACTCCGCCTCAGGGTCCACCTCGTCGAGCCCGCTAAGGAATCGGTCGCGGTCCGCGGGCGGAAAGCCGTCGGCTAGCATGGCGTCGATGAAGCGGTTGACGTGGGCGGCCTCGGCGCCGCCGGTGTCCGTGGCTGGGATGATGCGCTCGGAGATTGCGACGACGAGGTCGTTCTGATGGTCGGAGAGCGCGGACGGCGACCATGATGCGGAGTCGCTGGCTTGGCATCCGCTCAGGACGCCGGCCACAGTGGGCGCGGAAAGCGCGCCGCCGCAGAGCAGCGCTACGCGTTTGAGAGCCTCGCGGCGGTCGATCGATTCCATGGGATTAGCGGGTGTGTGAGTTTAGTGGTGCGTGGGTTTGGGGAAAAGGAAAGGATGAATCGGAGAAACGGCGAGTCGGAGAGACAATGAAAGCTCCCCCGGATCTTCGGCTCCTCGTTTCATAGACTCATCTCTTTTTTTCTCTCGTCACAGGTTGCCGCGCTTCATTTCTTCGACGGCGTAGTCCGCCGCGCGGGCGGTAAGCGCCATGTACGTGATCGAGGGGTTCTGGCAGGCGGAGGACGCCATGCAGGCGCCGTCGGTGACGAAGAGGTTCGGCACGTCGTGGGCCTGATTCCACTCGTTGAGCACCGACGTTTCCGGGTCACGCCCCATCCGCGCCGTCCCCATCTCGTGGATGCAGAAGCCCGGCGGCGACTCGTTGACGAACCGGTTGATGTTCGTGGCGCCGGCGGCCTCGAGCATCTCGGCGGCCTGCGTGGCCATGTCCTCGCGCATCTTGTCCTCGTTGTCATTCCAGCTGCAGTGGATACGCAACACGGGCAGGCCCCACGCGTCCTTCGTATCCGTGTCGAGCTCCACGTAGTTATCCTCGCGCGGCAGGTGCTCGCCCCATCCGCCGATCCACATGTTCCACGGGCCGGGCTCGCGGAGCGCATGCTTGAACTCGGCGCCAAAGTCGTATCCGCTCATGCCCCGCTGCCACCGCGAGCGGCTCGCGCCGCCCTGGTAGCCGTAGCCCCGGAGGAAGTCGGCATCGGCGTCCTGGCCGTTGAGGTTGCGGAAGCGGGGGATGTAGATGCCGTTGGGACGGTGCCCAAAGGCCGCGCGATCGTTGACGCCCGGAATGTCGCCCGTGGCGCCGGCCTGGTACGGGTGGTCCATCAGGTAGTGGCCGAGCGCGCCGCTGGAGTTGGCGAGCCCGTCGCGGAAGCGCGACGAGGTCGAGTTGAGCAGGATCTTCGTGGAGCCCAGCGTGGAGGCGCAGAGGAAGACGATGCGCCCGGAGAATTCGAGGCTTTCCTTTGTGTTGGCATCCACAACGCGGACGCCGGAGGCTTTGCCCGTCTCGGCGTCGTACTTCACGCTGTGCACGATGCTGTCGCACCGAATCGTGAGGTTGCCGGTCGCGCGGGCCGCCGGCAGCGTGGAGCTGAGGCTGCTGAAGTAGGCACCGGGCGTGCAGCCGCGCTGGCAGGGGCCGCAGTAGTGGCACTGACCGCGTCCTTTGTGCGGCTGCGTGAGCACGGCCACCCGGCCAATTGTCATCATCCGGTCAGCGTAGGCCTGCTCCAGGCCGTCTTTAAAGACGCGCTCGGCGCAGTTCATCTCCATCGGGGGAAGAAAGTTGCCGTCGGGCAGCTGTGGAAGCCCTTCTTCGCGGCCGCTGATGCCGGCGAACTCCTCGACGTAGTCGTACCACGGCGCGATGTCGGCGTATCGGATGGGCCAGTCGACGCCGAAGCCGTCGCGGGCGTTGGCCTCGAAGTCGAGGTCGCTCCACCGGTAGCACTGCCGGCCCCACGTGAGCGAGCGCCCACCCAGGTGGTGGCCCCGAATCCAGAGGAACGGCTCGTCCTCGCCCGTAGTGTACGGGTTCTTCTTGTCGTTCACGAAGAACTGGCGCGAGCCCTCGCTGAAGGCGTAGCACTGGCTCTGCACGGCGTACTCTTCTTCGTAGAGCTGGCGGTCGCCGCGGCCCATGAAGGGCATCTCGTAAGTGGGCGTGTGCTCGCCCGTGTAGTCGGCGCCGTGCTCGATGTGGGGCCCGCGCTCCAAGACGAGCGTTTTGAGGCCCTTCTCGGTCAGCTCTTTGGCGGCCCACCCGCCGGTGATGCCTGAGCCCACGACGATGGCATCGTACGACTGGTCTTGCGGTAACTTCGACGGCATAGTGTAGGGAACAGTAAAGTGATTCGAACAGCTGGGGAGAGGGGCGCTTTATGCGCTTTCTGCAGGCGCCCCGTCCAAGTGTGGGTAAACCTCCTCGATGGGAATGCACCCGTCGTAGCGGCCCGGGACAATCCGGTAGTTCAGCTCCTGATTCTGGCCGATCTCCGAGTTGTAGTAGCCCACCATCGTCATCTCCTTCAGCATCGAGAAGAATGGAGGATGCGTCTTCTCTGTGTCCTCCTCGTAGGCGCCTCCGCTGGATTCGGCTTCGTACTCCGCGCTCGACTGTGACTCGTCGATCTTGCGGGCGTCCTCGGCGAGCGCAGCGACTAAGTCTGTCTGCTGATCGGTCGTGCCGTCAAGAAACGGGGTGCCAAACACCTGCTGGGCTCGCGGGTCCACCGTGTCCAGTTCGTCCAGGAAGTGATTCACTGCGTCCTCCGGATACCAGTCAGTGAGCATGAGATCGATGAAGCGATTGACCTGCGCAGCCTTAGCGCCCGGCGTGTCGGTCGTTGGGATGATGCGCTCCGACAGCTCGATGACTAATTCGTTCTGATGCGTGGTCAGCGTTTGCGGCCTCCAGTCCGCACGGTCGCTGGGCTGGCAGCCGCTGAGCATGCCAGCCACGATGGGCGCCGAGAGCGTGCCGCCGAGTAGAGCGGCCATGCGGTGGATTGCGTCGCGTCGGTTCATGGAGGACATAAGCGGAGAGGAACCTTACAGAGGGAACGAAGAACTGGAGGTGCGGCGAGTTCGGATTAGTCGGCGGACGACGCGTCGCCGTCGAGCGGACGAATTTTGATGTTGCGAAACCACACGCGATCGCCGTGGTCCTGCAGGCCGATCGGGCCCGCCTTGGCCATACCGTAGTCATCGAACGGATCAAACTTACTATTCTCAACGGCTTGGCGCCATTCATTGGTCCAGAGCTCGTACTCTACCACCTTGACGCCGTTCAGGTAGTGCTGCACGTGCGCGCCGTCCACGACCAGGCGGGTCTGGTTCCATGCCCCGGCGGGCTTGGTGGCGTCCTCCGACGGCGCATGAACGTCGTAGTTGGCCGCCGCGCGGTGGGTGGGGATGTCGTTGTCGTCGGCACACGTGTTGTCGAGCAGCTGGTATTCGGGAGACACGGTCCAAATGCGCTGGTGCCCTTCCTCCGCGCGGAAGAAGAGGCCGTTGTTGCCGCACTCGGCGATCTTCCATTCCATCCTGAAATCGAAGCTGCTGAAGGCTCGGTCGGTGACGATGTCGCCCCCGCCGCGCCCCAGCAGCGTCAGCGTACCCTCTTCGACCGTCCACGTCGACGAGAGGGTGTCGGCGTTATAGTTGTGCCAGCCGTCGGTCGACATGCCGTCGAAGAGGAGCTGCCACCCGTCGGCCCGCTCCGCTTCGGTGAGCGTGTTGGCCCCTGCCGATGCGTCCGGCTGGGGGGCGTTGGACCGGCCGCACGCCGCTACCATGAAGGCAAGACAGAGGGCTGGTAGAAGTCGTTGCATTTGCTTGATACCTCGTTGTGGTGGGAAGGCGGCGTGGAGCGCTTCCGCTGAGACGCTACGCGCCAAATTGACGTTCGATTAAGATGGTGCAAAGAGGCGATGATTTCAAGTCGGATCCCCGGCGCGTGTCGAATTCCGATGGCCTCTGATGCGGCAGAAGGAGGTCGCGCGGGGGCCGTCCGAATTCAGAGTGGGTTGGAGGGGGAAGCTTCCATGCGCGGCAGACGGTCGCCTTCGGCGCGGGTGGCCTGGCCAGCGGTCTGTATCTCATTCGCATGCAGGCCGGCTCGTTCACCGCGACGCAGCGCATCCTGCTGGTGCGGTGACGAGGCACGCATGGGCGGACCATCACAGCCGGTGGGGCCCCGCGCCCTATTGGCTTTTTTGTTTCCACGCTTTACATGCTCCACACATATTCCGATACTAGAGAGTCCACCGTGCTTTCACCTCGTCACCGTTTTGCCGATGGTTGCCCCTCCCTCTGGTTCGGACGTGGTCGTGGACGCCCCGCCCCGCGTCGCGGCTGTATTTGCGGCGCGGCATCGCGTGCCGTGCGCCCGCCCGCTCTTCCTGACGCGCGTCCCGGCCGGTTTTCCCTCGCCCGCCGACGATTATGTCGATCGTGCGCTCGATCTCAACGACCTGCTCATCCGCCGGCCCGAAGCAACATTCTTCGTGCGGGTCGAGGGCGACTCGATGACGGGCGCCGGCATCCACTCGGGCGACCTGCTCGTCGTGGACCGGAGCGTGGAGGCGGGCGACGGCGACGTCGTGATCGCGGCGCTCGACGGCGAGATGACCGTAAAGCGCGTCCGCCGGCGCAAGGAAGCACTCTGGCTTGTGGCGGACAACGAGGCCTATCCGCCGCAGCGGGTGACGACGGAGCTCGTGATCTGGGGCGTGGTGCAGCACGTCATCCACGAGGTGGACTAAACAATTGAGCGGTTTCAGAATGAACGGTGGGAAGAGTGCCGGTTGAAATCGGCTCGCACGGCGCGGTGGCAGCGCGTCAGGGAGCCCCCCGCATTACACGTGCTTGCATGTAGCAGGATGGACCCCGTCGTCGCCCTCGTCGATTGCCAGAACTTTTACTGCGCGTGCGAGCGCCTTTTCCGGCCCGACCTGTGGAACCGGCCTGTCGCCGTCCTCTCGAACAACGACGGCTGCGTGATCGCTCGCTCCGAGGCGGTCAAGCGGATGGGCGTGCCGATGGGGGCGCCCTACTTCAAGGTGAAGCGGCAGCTCGCCGCGGCGGACGTCGCCGTCTTCTCCAGCAACTACGCGCTGTACGCGGACCTGTCACAGCGCGTGATGACAGTGCTCCGGCAGGAGGCGCAGGCCTTCGAGGCGTATTCGATCGACGAGGCCTTTCTGACGGTGCCCGCGCTGGAGCGGGACGCGCTGCTCGACTGGGCGGAGCAGACCCGCCACCGCGTGCACCGGGCCACGGGCATCCCCGTGCGCGTCGGGCTGGGGCCGACGAAGACGCTGGCGAAGGCGGCGAGCCGGATCGCCAAGCAGCAGGGCACCGCCGCGTGTTGTCTGACAGAGCACCCGCGTCTCGACCGAGCGCTCGACGCCGTGGCCGTGGGCGACGTGTGGGGCATCGGGCCGAGCTACGAACAGATGCTCGCCGCCCACGGCGTCCACACGGCGAGGGCGTTGCGCGACGTGCCGGTGACCTGGGCCCGGCGGCAGATGACCGTGCGCGGCGCGCGGACCGTGCAGGAGCTGCGCGGGCGACGCTGCATCGCGCTAGAGACGGCCCCGCCGCCCCGGAAGAGCGTGATCCGTAGTCGCTCGTTCGGGCACGCCATGTACGCGCAGAAGCCGGTGCGTGAAGCCGTGGCCACCCACGCGAGCCGCGCCGCCGAGAAGCTGCGCGCGGCCGAGCGCATCGCGCAGCGCCTCCAGGTGTTCGTGCAGGCCGGTCCGTCTGCCAAGAATCTGACGTATCAGAACGCCGCGTCCACGCCGCTCGCGCCGCCCACGCACCACACCCCGACGCTGCTCCAGGCGGCCCGCCGGTGCCTCGACCGCATCTGGCGCGATGGCCCGGCGTACCGCAAGGCGGGCGTGATGCTTACCGGCCTCCGGCCCGAGGTGCCGCAGCAAGGCCATCTGTTCGACGCGGGCACGACGCCCGAGCAGGCCGCGCTGATGGACGCCGTCGACCGGATCAACCGCACGATGGGGCGCGGCACGGCCGGATGGGCGGCGGCGATGGTCAGCGAGCCGGAGCAGGACTGGACGATGCGCCGCGCACAGCGCTCACCCCGCTACACGACGTGCTGGGACGATCTCCGGACCGTGCGGGCTTAGTCGCGACCTGTATGGACGGTAGCCTCGGCCTGGG
>CAYFRX010000010.1:0-25930 GCA_964345515.1 uncultured Rhodothermales bacterium | reverse complement strand
AACAGGATCAGTCGTACGTGATGAAGTCGTCGCCGGTCTGTTTGGGCTTGTGGTAGAGCCGGAAAATGTGCGCCGGTGTCTCGTTGGGGGCGAGCTTCACGTAATTCTGCGTTCCTTGCCACGTGTAGTGGGCGCCGGAGAGCAGGTCTTCCACGTGGAAGGGCTCGCTGGTCGGCAGGTCCAGCGCCTCTAGCGGCAGTTGCACGAGCCCTTCGTGCGCCTGGTGCGGATCGAGGTTGACGACCACGAGAATCGTGTTCTCGCCCGACCACTTGGTGTACGCCATCAGCTGATCGTTGCGCGTTGCGTGAAACTGGATGGTGCGCATCTGCTGCAGCGCGGGGTTGGCCGCGCGGATGGCATTCACGCGCTGCATGAGCGGCTGGAGCGAGGTCGGGTCGTTCCAGTCCCACGTCCGGATCTCGTACTTTTCGTTATTCGCATACTCCTCCCGATCCGGGTGCTGGTTGTTGTCAACATGCTCGAAGGGCGGCCCGTACACCCCGTACGCTGACGATAGCGTGGCGGCCAGGATGAAGCGGGTGATGTGCGCCGGGCGGCCGCCGTGCACGAGCTCGTCATGCAGGATGTCGGGCGTGTTCGGCCAGAAGTTGGGCCGGAAGAACTCGGCAATATTCGTGTGGAAGAGCTCGTCGGCGTACGACTGGAGCTCCTTCTTCGTATTCCGCCACGTGAAGTACGTGTACGAGTTGTTGAAGCCCAGTTTGGCGAGCTGGTGCATGGTCTTCGGCTTGGTGAAGGCCTCCGACAGGACGATGAGCTCGGGCGTGTTCTCGCGCAGCGACGACAGGCACCACTCCCAGAAGGCAAACGGCTTCGTGTGCGGGTTGTCCACGCGGAAGATGGTGACGCCGTGCTCGATCCAGTGCTCGAACACGCTCTTGAGCTCGGTCCAGAGCGCGCGCCAGTCCTCGTTCTCGAAGTTAATCGGATAGACGTCCTGGTACTTCTTGGGCGGGTTCTCGGCGTAGCGGATGCTGCCATCGGGGCGTTGGTAGAACCATTCCGGATGCTCTTCGACGTACGGGTGGTCGGGCGAGGTCTGGAACGCGATGTCGAGCGCCACCTTCAGCCCGACCTCCTCGGCGCGCGCCACGAACCGGTCAAACGCTTCGATGCCGCCGAGCGCCGGGTGGACGCTCTTGTGGCCGCCCTTGCTGCCGTCTTCCAGGAAGCCGCCGATCGCCCACGGGCTGCCGGGCTCGCCCGGATCAGCCGTGGGGGCGTTGTCTTTGCCTTTGCGGTGGGCTTCGCCGATCGGGTGGATGGGAGGGAGGTACACGATGTCGAAGCCCATTGCCTTGATGCGCGGCAGGAGCTCCGCTGCGTCGTCGAACGTCGCGTGGTTGTCATCCGGTCGGGCCGAGCGGGGAAAGAACTCGTACCAGGCGCCCGATCGTGCCAGCTCCGGGTCCACGACAACCTCGCGCATGGCACTGCCCACGGCTTCCTCGCGCGGGGCGTACGTGCGAGCAAGATCGGCGATTTCGTCCTTCAGCGCCAGGTCGATGTCGCCGTGTTCCAGGGCACGGACGTGCGCCGTCAGCAGCTCCTCGTCGTCGCCCCCGTCGGCGCGCTCGGCAGCCTGACGGAGCAGGTCGGCGCCCTCTTTGAGCTCGACGTTCAGCAGCGATTCGGCTTCGCCGCCCTCCACGCGCCGCTCAAACTGGTCTTGCCACGTCCCAAACCGGTTGACCCAGGCGCGCACCCAGTACCTGTACGTCCCCAGCTTTTCCACCTTGAACGACGCCGTGAACTCGTCGTTGGCTTGCTCCTCCATCGGGAAGACGGTCGGGGCGTCGTCGTCTCCGTGCTCCACGAGCAACTCGGCGGCGACGTCCTCATGCCCGTCCGCGATGATGCCGGCGGTCACAGCGACGGTTTCCCCTAGCGCGCGCTTCACCGGCCACGCCCCGCCATCCACTTCCGGCTCCACGGCGGTGATGACTGCGCGCGACCATGTTTCGGGCATTGTTGTTGCGCTCTTCTCAGCAACGGAAGGCATGATGTCCAGGGTTTTTTTCTATTACGGGCGGAAATCACCAGCCACGGGGGCTGCCCGAAAGGGCATCGGATTGAACGAGGGAATATACCAACAGTACACGAAAGGTGCTGTTCAGGCACCGAAGGCCATCCGGCTCGTTCAACCTGCGGTCTTAACGATTTAGTGGCGGCAGCCTGGAGGATCAAGCTGTGAGTGTTACGTCAGCGGAAACAGCCTTGAGCCGCGTTGAGAAGCTTCAGAGGCCCAGCGAAACGCTTTTTTCGCCGGGGTTCCGTACGGTTTGTGGGCGAGCTTCGCCCATGACGTCTTGTCGCAACAAGTTAGGTTAGCATGGAAAACGCACTGATCGATTCCAAATCCGGAACACGCACCGAAAAAGGGTTGCAGATTCATCCGGGTAAACCCTATCCGCGCGGGGCGACCTGGGATGGCATCGGGGTGAACTTCGCGCTCTACAGCGCGCACGCCGAGAAGGTCGAGCTGCTCCTCTTCGACGATGAGACAGATACCGAGCCGGTCGTCACGCTGGAGATGCCCGAGCGGACGGGGCCCATGTGGCATGGGTACGTCTTCAACCTGCGACCGGGTCAGCTGTACGGGTATCGCGTATACGGTCCGTACGAGCCCGAGGAGGGCCATCGTTTCAATCCCAACAAGGTGCTGCTCGATCCCTATGCGAAGGCGATTGGGCGACCGCTCCAGTGGGACGACAGCCTCTTCGGTTACGAACTGGGCCACGAAGACGAGGACCATTCGTTCAGTGAACTGGACAGCGCGGCGTACGCGCCCCTCGGGGCCGTCGTGGAAGAGACCTTCGCCTGGGGCGATGACCGCGCGCCCTCCATCCCGTGGGAGGATACGATCATCTATGAAACGCACGTGAAGGGCATCAGCCGGCAGCATCCTGACGTGTCGACCCCGCTTCGGGGCACGTACCTGGGCCTGGCCTCGGAGCCCATCATTCACCATCTGCGCAAGCTGGGGGTGACGACGATCCAGCTCCTCCCGGTGCATGCGAAGCTGCACAACAAGTACCTGCTGGAAAAGGGCCTGCGCAACTACTGGGGCTACAGCACGCTGGGCTACTTCGCCCCCGAGCCCGAGTACGCCACCGAAGGCTCGGTGAACGCGGTGCGCGACTTCAAGATGATGGTCCGCGCGCTCCACGCGGCCGGCTTCGAGGTCATCATCGACGTGGTGTACAACCATACGTGCGAAGGCAACCGGCTGGGACCGACGCTTTCCTTTCGCGGAATCGATAACCGGGCGTACTACAAGATGAAGCCCGACGATTACCGCTACTACATGGACTACACGGGCACGGGCAACACGCTGCACGCCGGCAACCCGTACGTGCTCCAACTCACCATGGACAGCCTCCGGTACTGGGTGCTGGAGATGCACGTCGACGGCTTCCGCTTCGACCTCGCCTCGGCGCTCGCCCGCGAGTTGTACGACGTGGACATGCTGTCGGCTTTCTTCAAGATCATCCAGCAGGATCCCGTGCTGAGCCAGGTGAAGCTCATCGCGGAGCCGTGGGACGTGGGGCCGGGCGGCTATCAGGTGGGCTCCTTCCCCTGGCAGTGGGCCGAGTGGAACGGCCGCTACCGCGATGCCACGCGCCGCTTCTGGCGTGGTGACGACGGCCTCAACGGCGACTTCGCCACGCGCATGACGGGGTCGAGCGACCTCTACGAGCGCTCCGGGCGCCGGCCGTTCGCCTCCATCAACTTCATCACGGCGCACGACGGCTTCACGTTGCACGACCTGGTGAGCTACGAAAAGAAGCACAACGAGGAAAACCTCGAAGGGAACGAGGACGGCGACGATAACAACCACAGCACGAACTGTGGCGTCGAAGGGCCGACCGACGACCCGGATGTGATCGACTGCCGGGAGCGCCGCAAGCGCAGCCTCATCAGCACGCTCTTCCTGTCGCAAGGCGTGCCGATGATTCTCGGGGGCGACGAGCTCTCGCGCACGCAGGGCGGCAACAATAACGCCTACTGTCAGGACAATGAGATCACCTGGTACGACTGGGACCTCGACGAGCGTGACGAGAAGTTTCTGCGCTTCGTCCAGCGGGCCGCCGCATTCCGGAAGGAGCATCCCACGTTCCGGCGGCGCCACTTTCTCAAGGGCGCGCGCGATGAGAACGGCTCCACCGACGCCCACTGGTGGCATCCCGAGGGGCACGAGATGACCGAAGACGACTGGAACGATGAGGAGCTCCACGCCTTTGGCTTGCTGCTCCTGGGCGATCGCATCCGCCATGTGGATCGCTACGGCGAGCCGCACGCCGACGACACGTTTCTGATTGCCGTCAACCGAGGGGGAGAGGCGGTGTCGTTTACGCTGCCCTCGATGAAAGACGACGACATTGCCGACGTGACGGCCTGGACGCCGGTGCCGGAGTTCCAGGGCGACCTGCCAGATGCCACGTTCAATGCAGGCACGGAGATCAACCTCTTGCCCAACATGCTCGTCGTGCTCCGCGCCGAACAGGTCACGACGGCGTCGAACGGGGCGCCAGCGCGCTGAGCCTCTGGCATCCGGCGGAGGCGTGTCACCACCGTACTAGAGCCGTATTACCCCGAGGTATGGACGAGCACGGCCCAGGGGAACGGTCGCTCGTGAAGCGGCAGGTCGGCGCCTGGTGGGAGAGACGTGTCCGTCAACCACTCGGTCCACGACCGGTCGGCGAGTGCGTCGGGGAGGGGAAGCGTGGCCGGCGCCGTGGGGTCGAACGCGGCGGGGAACCGGGGGGCAACCGCGATGAGCGCTGCGTCCTCGTGCTGTCGAGCAAAGGCGATCCAGTGGTCCGCGGCCTCCCCCTCGGGATCTAGCGCAACGTACGTCCCGTCGGTAAACAGCGACGGATACGTGTTCCGCAGCCGGAGCAATTGCGCCATGAGGTAGAACTTGAGCCGCGGCGCCTGCTCGTGCCACAGTGCGCGGAGGGCGTCAGCGTCGGGCGCATCGAGCATCGGCTGCAGGTCGTCCAGCAGCGCCTGACGGTGAGCGTAGTCGACGGGCCGGCGATTGTCTGGGTCGACAAGCGAGAGGTCGAGCAACTCGGTGCCCCGGTAGACGTCGGGCACACCGGGCGCGGTGCCCTTCAGGATAAGCTGGCTCAGCCCGTTGAAGAAGCCGTCCTCCGCGAGCGTCGCGGCCGGCGCGTCGAGCACGTCGGCCGTCTTCTGATCGGTGACGACGCCGAGCACGAAAGCCTCCAGGTCGTCCTCGTAGGCTTCGTTCGGATTAATCCAGCTTGTTCGCTGCTTGCTCTCGCGCGAAGCCTTCTGCATGTACGTCCAGAGGCGGTCCGTGAGCGACGTCTCGTCGGAGGCATCGGTATCGGGAGCCGCCTCGGGCCACAGCGCGATGAGCATCTGATAGAAGAGGTACGCGTCGCTGCGGGAGGGACCATGCTGGCCTTTGTAGGGCTGGCCAATCTCGTCGAGCGCGTGCACCGTCTCGTCCCACAGATCCGGCCGCTCGGCCAGGGCGATGAGCCGCATCCGCGTGTCCTCGCCTCGTTTGTGATCGTGCGTGGCCGTGGCGAGCAGCGCTGTGGGATACTGGCGGGCGCGGAAGCGGGCGCGGGCGTGGAAGGCGTGGGGCGTTACGCCGAACGGCTCGGGCTCGCCGCCGACCTCGTTCAGCGCGGCGAGCGGCACGTGGCGGTAGAACGCGGTGTCCTCGACGCCCTTCGCGGCGACGGGTGCGGTGTATTGCTGGAACCGGCCCACCCACGCCTGTCGCGCCGCGTCGAGCTGCGGCGGCACATCGCCCACGATGACGCGCTCGATGAACGCGAACACGGTCGGCTCGGCGGCCGGATTGCGTTGCAGGGCGCGGCGCACAGCTTGGTGGATGACGCTCTCCGCATCGTCGGGGTCGTGCGGGAGGTACGTGCGGTAGCGGTCGACGGCCGCCACGATCTCGGTGAGCGCCTCGCGGAGCGCACCGAGCGTGAAGTCGCGCGTGTGGTAGTTCGCTTCGGAGAGGCGGTCCAACTCGTAGGCGAGGCGGAAGAGCTCACTCGACAGCTTGGTGGCAATGATGAGCCGCTTGCTGTCGTAGACGTCTTCCTCGAACGGTTGGGCATCCGGCACGAAGCGGCGGTAGATGCGCTGCAGCGGGGCCTCGCCGTCCGGGTGCAGGAACACGCCCATGGCGTCGTTCATGAACCGGTAGCCGGTGGTGCCGTCGACAGGCCAGTCGCCGGGGAGCGTCTCGCCGGGGGCCAGGATCTTCTCCACCCAGATGTGCTCTGCACCGAGTTCGTGCAGCCGGTCGAGGTACTGGTGCGGGTCGGTCAGGCCGTCCACGTGATCGATGCGGACGCCGTCGACGCCCTCCTCCGTGAGCAACTCACCGAGGAGGCGGTGCGCGTCCCAAAACACCTGCTCGTCTTCCATCCGAAGGGCCACGAGCCCGTTGATGTCAAAGAAGCGGCGGTAGTTGATCTCGTAGCTCGCCGTCTTCCAGTGGGCCAGGCGCCAGTGCTGCTGTTCGAGGAGTTCGTGGAGCGCGTCGGCGTCGAAGTCTGACAGGTAATCCTCGAAGTCGATCTCCTCGCTGAGGGCGTTGAGGCGGGCGCGGAGCGTCTCGGCCTTTTCGCGCTCGCCGCGCTCCAGGCGCTCGTAGGCGTCCTGCAAATCTTTGAGGTCGAAGTAGGTGTCCGTCCGCTCGAATTGAGACCGAATGCGATCGAGCAGCGCGCCGTACGTCTGCGGGTTGAGGGCGAAGCGGTCATCGTAGTAGCGCGCGTAGAATCGACCGTCGTCGAACGCGATCCCGATCTCGCCGTCGTCCAGCGCGTCGCCGTAGAGTTGGCCGAGGAACGGCAGCAGAATCTTGCCGCGCAGCTCGGGCTTGAGCGGGGCCCAGTCGATATCGAAGTAGTGGCTGTAGGCCGAGTTCGGGCCGTAGGCGAGCACGTCTTGCCACGAGTCGTTAAACGGCCCCACGCCCGCATGATTGGGCACAAAGTCGAGGATGAGGCCGAGTCCGGCATCGACCACCGCTCCGCGGAGCGACTCGAAGCCCTCGCGCCCGCCGAACTCCTCGCGAATGGCGTTGTGGTTGATCACGTCGTAGCCGTGGGTGCTGCCGGGCCGCGCCTCCATGATGGGCGAGAGGTACAGGTGGCTCACGCCCAACTGCTGAAAATACGGCAGCAGGTCTTCGACGGCCGCAAAACCGAAATCAGGCCGGAGTTGCAGGCGGTAGGTGGCAATCATGGCAGCGGAAGAGGCGTTGGTGGAAGGGCTGCTGCACGCATATGATAACTCAAGTTGTGTCCCTTCGTTTACGGCGAAACACGACCACGGGCTGCAGACGGCGGACCGCGAAACCACGCTCATGTTGGTGGTCTGTCGTCCATGGTCGGCGGTCACGGGGCCACATCGGGGCGATCCAACAACCTGGGTTATGATACAAACACAGCACCGACGGTGTGAGTGCGCCGTGAACTCTTCATAGTGGAATCATCCGCGTGCAGGCCGCCTACCCGCTCACGCACCCAACTCTTCCTCGCGTTCGGCGGCGACCAGCGCGGCGGCGCGCGGGAAATGGATCGGCGCGCCCGAGGCGGCCGTATCCAGCGTGCCATTATCCACGAAGGGCGATACGGGCTCGGGCGCGTACTTTTTGAGCTCGGTGTGGAAGAGCACCTCGGTCCGATCCGGAAGGGGAATCGTCTCCTCGTCAGCCAGTGCCACGAGCAAGACGTGCTCGCCGCGGCGCAGGGTGAGCGCGTAGTCGCTGTGGACGGTGATCTCGGGGGCGCCGTCTAGCTCGGCACGCAGGCGGAGGAGGTCCTGGTACAGCGCAAGCATCCGGCGATGCCGGCCCGCATCGCGCTCGCTCCACCGCAGCTTGCTGCGCTCGAAGGTGTCCTGCGCTTGGGGGTCCGGGATCGTGCCGTCGAAGTCGGCGAAGTGATCGAACTCTTCCGCGCGTCCGGCGCGCACCTGCTCGCCGAGCTCTTCGTTGTGATCGGTGAAGAAGAGGAACGGCGTGGTGGCTGCCCACTCCTGACCCATGAAAAGCAATGGCATCTCCGGCGTAAAGAGCAGCAGCGCCGAGGCCGCGCGGTAGACCGCGTCCGAGATGTCATCCGTGAGGCGGTTGCCCGTCGGCCGGTTGCCAATCTGGTCGTGGTTCTGGATGCAGATCACGCATTGGTCCCAATCCACCGGCGATGGATCCGTGCCGAAGTCCGCCCCGGTGTGATCCGGCTGGCCCTGATAGAACCAGCCGTCCCGGATCGTGGTGGCCAGCTCGGGGGCGCGGTGGCCGGCAAAGCTCGCGAAATACTGATGCGTGTCCCCGGCCGTCATGTGACGGATCTGGTGGTGGAAGTCGTCGGTCCAGACGCCATCGAGCCCGAAGCCGCCCTCGGAGCGGGGCTGCACGAGCGTGCTGACGTTGCGCGGGTCCTCGGCGATGAGGGTGCGCGGCGGGCCGTCGACCTCGGCATGCACGCGGTCGTGCAGCTCGGCGAGGAAGTGCGTGTCGCTGTCGTCCTTGAGCGCGTGGGTAGCGTCGAGCCGGAGCCCGTCGAAGTGGTACTCGCGGAGCCAGTGGATGGCGTTATCGATGAAGAGGTGGCGAACGCCAGCGCTGTGGGTGTCATCCAGGTTAATGGCCGGGCCCCAGGGCGTGTGGTGCTTCTCGGTGAACATCGGCGCGAAGGCGGCTACGTACGCGCCGTCGGGGCCGAGGTGGTTGTAGATGACGTCCAGGATGACGGCGAGCCCGGCGCGGTGGGCGGCGTCGACGAGCGCGCGCAGGCCGTACGGCGTGCCGTAGGCGCGGGAGGGAGCGTACAGCGCGGCGTGGTCGTAGCCCCAGTTCCAGCGCCCTGGAAAGTCGGCCACCGGCATGAGTTCGATGGCAGTAACGCCCAGATCCTTCAGGTACGCGAGGCGCTCTTGCACGCCGGAGTACGTGCCTGTCGCCGAGAACGTGCCGATGTGGAGCTCGTAGACGACCCATTCATCGCGCGGCGGCGGTTGCCAGTCGGCATCCTGCCACGCAAACGCGTCCGGGTCGACGACCACGGAGGGGCCGTGCACACCTTCGGGCTGAAACCGAGACGCAGGGTCAGGAAAGGGGCCCTCGTCGTCCAACCGGTATCGGTACCGCGCCCCCGGCTCCAGCCCATCGACGGCGCGCTCGAAGTAGCCGTGGTCGGTCGGTTCCAGCGGGAGCGTGGAGCCATCGTCATCGAGCAGGAGCGTGATCGCGTCGGCGTTGGGCGCCCACACGCGGAAGGTCACCCCATCGTCGGTAGGGAAGGCGCCGAGCGGGCGATGCGGAAAGGCGGTCATGAAAGCGAGCAGGGAGGAAGAGAAAGAAGACAGATGATCGATCAGTCGGAGTCCGCCGTGGCGCGGCCATAGACGCGGGTGAGAGTCGCCAAGCGCTCGGCCATGTCGTCGGTGAAGGCGTCGCGCGGAGTGCGCCACGTCCAGTTGTCATCGCCATCGCCCGGGTTGTTCATGCGCGCTGCGGCGCCGAGGCCGAGCACGTCCTGGAGCGGAACGATCGTGCGGTCGGCCACCGAGGCCATGAGCATGCGAAGGCAGCGCCAGTGCACGGCCGGAGCGGGGTCGCGCGCGAGGCCCAGGTACTCCTCGGCAAAGGTGCGTTCCGACGGCGAGAGCGCGTCGCCGGTCCACCAGCCGCACGTCGTGTTGTTGTCATGCGTGCCGGTGTAGGCGACCAGATTGCGCCGGTAGTTGTGCGGAAGATAGTCAGAGTCCGGGCCGTTCCCAAACGCGAAGTGCAGCACGGCCATGCCGGGGAAGCCAAGCTGCTCGCGAAGCGCCACCACGTCGGACGTGATCAGGCCGAGGTCTTCGGCGACGACGGGGAGCGTGCCCAGGGCGTCCTGGAGCGTCGAGAACAGGTCCGCGCCCGGCCCGTCGACCCACTGTCCATTGACTGCCGTATCCTCGTCAGCGGGGATCTCCCAATAGGCCACGAAGCCGCGAAAATGGTCGATGCGGATGAGGTCGACCTGCTCTAGGATGCGGGCGAGGCGGCGGCGCCACCAGGTGTAGTCGCGATCGCGCATCACGTCCCACCGGTAGAGTGGGTTGCCCCACCGCTGTCCGGTGTCGCTGAAGGCATCCGGCGGCACGCCCGCGACGACGGCGGGCCGGCCCGACTCGTCCAGGTGGAACAGCGACTGATTGGCCCACACGTCGGCGCTGTCCTCGGCGACGTAGATGGGCAGATCACCAAACAGCCGGATGTCTCGGTCGTAGCAGTAGTCGCACAGCGCCGTCCACTGCTGGTCGAACCAGTGTTGCCACAGCTTGTGTTGGCGCATCGCGCGGGCGTGCTCATCGCGGGCCTCAGCCAACGCGTCGGATGCGCGGAGGGTGAGCGGGTCGGGCCACTCGGTCCACGCGCGGCCGCCATGCGCTTCTTTGAGCGCAGCATACAGCGCATAATCGTCCAGCCAATCCGCATTCTGCTCGCAGAAGGCGTCGAACACATGAACGGCTTCGGAGGAGGCGCCGGTTTCGAACCGCCCGTAGGCCGTTTGGAGAAGCTCCTGCTTGTAGGTGGCCACCGCGTCATAGTCCACGCGGCCTTCGGGGAAATCGGGCACGTCGGCGAGGTCCTCCTCCGTGAGAAAGCCGCGCGTTACGAGCCGCTCGGGGCTAATGAGGAGCGGGTTGCCAGCAAACGTGGACACGCTGGAGTACGGCGAGGCTCCATAGCCCACCGGGCCCAGCGGGAGGATTTGCCAGAGGCGCTGGTTCGTGCGCACCAGAAAGTCGGCGAACCGATAGGCGCCGGGGCCAAGGTCGCCGATGCCGAAGCGGCTCGGCAGCGAGGTGATGTGCAGCAAGATGCCGCTGGAACGAGAGGCAGGCAAGGAAAAAGCGAGGGCTAGAAATGAGACAGGCGAGCACGAAGGGAATATCACAAGAGCTGAGCGCTCGCGAAAGCGCAACAGCGCACGCCGTTACAGGTCGCGGAGTTCCTCTTCGGGGATCGACGGGTGCGGTGCGTGCCGGTCCTGGGGCGCCTCCGTCGCCGCTTCAATCCGTTCGGCGTAGAGCGATTGGAACTGGTCGTAGAGCCGGTGATGAACGTCGCGGGCGGTCCCCTTCGGGAGGTCGACCACCTCGGGGTAGGCAAAAGTCGCCGCTCCGGCCGTATCGACGAAGAGCGACTCCAGCCCCAAGCGGCGTTGGAAGATGGATGCGGTACGGTAGAACACGTGGTACTTTTCGGTGGGAAGAATCCAGGTGTGCTGCTTGAACACGCCGCGGCGGACGTAAAAGGCGCGGTCTCCGAGGGCATACCCGTGATGGCGATAGTGCAGGATGGCGTAGCCCAGGATCAGAGGGGTCAGGAGCAACGCCCACCACGCGTCCTGCCATGCAAAAAAGCTGCCGGCGGTCCACACGGCTAAATAGCTCGCGGCCCCGGTCAAGACGGCCAGCACGGCGGTGTATCGGGCGACGTGCCGTCGAATGGTGAGCGAAGACACCGACGCGAATGTGTCGGGCGGGTCGAATGGCATGATGTGCCGGGCGATCGGCAGGATTTCGTGCTTCTGGGCGAACGGCACCACGACCCGGTGGCCCTGCTCCTCCACGTTCAGCCCGATCGTTTGCACCTCCAGCGAATACCACCCGAAAAGTCGCATCACCGGGTTGGTGCGGAGGATGAGCGCCTGGACCTTTTGCAGAGGGATCGTGCCCTCGGCCAGCGTAAGCAGACCCCGACGAAAGCGGAGTTTGTCGTCGTCGCGCCAAAGGCGAAAGTTGTAGTACCTGTTCATGTTGACCGCGATGCCGGTGAGCCAGGCAAACAAACCGGCCACTATCACCGTCGCGAGGCCCACGAGCCACGGCGAGGACGTTGCCGTGTCGAGAACGTTGCCGATCTCGCCGCGCGACATCCAGCGGGCAATGTCATTCGGGTCAGGGTTCAGCAGCTCCAGCGCCGAAAAGATCAGCGCGATGTAGAGCAGCGAAAAGCGAAACGCACCCGAGAGCAGGACCCGCTCCAGCGACATGGCGAACATGGGAGCGGCATCTTGCGCGGGCTCCTTCGATGAGGGGGCCGCCTCGTCAGGAGTCGAGCGCTCCGCCGCCTTCCCGGCGGTTTGCGCCTTAAACGACCGGATCGCGCTGCGTAGGGCATGCGCTTCGTCCAGGCTCACGTATTCCAGTACGCCCTCGGTGGACGAGCTGCCCGCCGTTTCAATTTTGACCTTGGCTGTGCCCGTCAGGCGCGGAATGAGCGACTGCTCGATCTGGATGTTCTGCACCCGCTCGATGGGGATGCTGCGGTTTTTCCGGGTGAGCACACCGCTCTGGATGATGATCTCCTTCGGCGTGACGCGGTAGCTGAAGCGCAGGTATTGCAGCACAATGGCGGGGAGCGCCACGATGCCGTACAGCACCGCGATGACTAGGGAAAACCACGAATCGGCGTCGGGGGAGGTGAGCGTCGGTAGCAGGAGGAAGGCGAGCGCCGGCAGGCTCACGAGCACCCGCTGAAGGAGCGTCATCGGATGCAGGCGCTTCGCTTCCTCCAAGCCGCCCAGCGTGCCGTTGTCGAGGCCGTTCGGATCCGCGATGTCCTGGGAAGCACGAGCGTCAGCCATCACACCGGATCTTCCATGAGCGGATCGTCCAGGATGTAGCGCTTGACCTCGTCGCGCATGCGCTCGGCCCGTTCGAGTTTGAGACCGGGGATGACCACGTCGCTGCTGCGCGAGCCGGCCGTGTGGACGATGAGGCGACCGAGCGAAAACTCCCGCTCCAATACGTCCTGCGACACGTCGAGATGCTGAATGCGGCGCAGCGGGACGATCGTGCGTACGCGGTTGAAGACGCCGTGCTTCAGAAATAGCTCTTCCGGACGGAGTTCGTACGACCAGTACCGGTAGCGGAGGCGCGGCCACAAGAGGCTGTACGCCGCGCCCAAGCTGACGACCGCGGCGGTGAGCACGCCGGCCGAGAGCAGCCCGCGGGTCCCGCCGAGCCAGTGCGTAAGGTCGTAGAAGAACACACCGGCGGCAATCAGGGTTGTGTAGCCGGCCAACTTGATCGTCCAGATGACTTGGATGGCCGGGTCGAGGGCGTGCGATTCAGGGGAATCCGGGGGCGAAGCGGCAGGGTCCGAGGCAGTAATGTCTTTAGACGCCGAGGGCGTCGATGGCGAGGTGTCCATGGGGCCGGGACGGCACTCCGTAAAACGATGCGACGGTTTGCGCTCTGTGCACGCAACATCGTTCAAGCCATTGGACGCAGAGAGGTTTCTTGCGTCGTTGCATCGGGGGCCGTCCGGGAATCCCCCCAGGCTGTCCGGTTCCATGTGCGCTTCCCGCTTGCACTAGATGGACCTACTGCCGATAATCTAACACATCCATCGTTTGTGCGACCGACCCTCGCGTGCCCCCAACGATTCCCTCAATGGTATGGGAGGAGCGGGATGGGGACGACCTCATTCGCCATCGTGAACACTTGGGGTGAAAAAGAAGGAACCCGGTCTTAGCATGTTGCCTGTTACCCACGAAGCATGTGATGGCAACTCTTTACTCGTTCAAAAATGTAATGATTGTGCGACCCTGACGGGCCAGATGAATAAATTTTCAGGAGGATGTCGGTTTGGGAGGGGGCGCAATCATCCGATCAGTTCTACTGTACGAGCGATAACGATGCTACCTATAGCATGGATCAACCCGTTTGATTTTTAACCTGGGGATCTGGTCACGTGCAGCACAGCTGACCGGGGGGCTTGCCTATTCTGTGCCACTGATGCGAGGCCGTGTCGCACTAGAGAATCAACTGAATGATGGATATGAGTTTCTGGACGCGAGCGACCAGGCTGACCGGGACGCGTACGGGCAGTCGCTGGATGGCGCTGGTCAAGGCTTGCGTCGTCATCATGGCATGGGGTCTCGGCGGCGGAGGGGGCCTGGCGCCGGCTGCGGCCCAGCCGGCGGAGGCCACCTTGATCCAGGAGCGCGGCTACCCGCCCCTTCGCAACTACACGCCAGCCGACTACGGGCGAAATATTCAGAGCCAGAACTGGTCGGTGACCCAGGACGACCGGGGCATCATCTACGTAGCCAATCCAAACGGCGTGCTCGTCTTCGATGGCACGCGGTGGCGGCTGGTCCCCACCGAACGCGAAACCTTCGTCCGCACGGTGGTCGCCGACACGTCGGGCACCGTCTACGTCGGCGCCTACGGCGAGATCGGCAAGCTGGAACCCGACAGCACCGGCACGCTCCAGTACGTCTCGTTGCTCGACCGGGTGGACCCTCCGTTCCGAGACTTCGGGCACACCTGGTCGGGCACGGCCGGGTCAGGCGGGGTCTTCTTTCAGACCCATCGTCTTCTCTTTCGGTGGAATGGGCGCTCCATGGAGCACTGGGCAGCGTCCGACACGACGAGCTTCACGAGCGTGTTCAGGGTCCAGGACTCGGTGTATGTCCACGAACAGGGGGCCGGCCTCAAGAAATACAGCGAGGGCGATTGGACGCTCGTCCCGGACAGTCGCCAATTCGCGGATGCCACCGTTCGTGCCGTGCTGCCAATCAGCAACGGCCTGATCGTGGGCACCGACGCCGGGGCGCTATACCGGTACCAAAACGGCGAATTCACTCCGTTCGACACGGAAGCCCAGTCCTACCTGGCCGAAAACGAGTTGTACCACGGCACGGAGCTGGCCAACGGCGCGTTCGCCTTCGCTACCCTGCGCGGGGGCGTGCTCATCATGGACCGGCAGGGCCAAACCTTGCACGTGCTGGACAAGCGGTCGGGGCTCGTCGACAACGACGTGAAGTCGCTGTTTGTGGATCGGGAAGGGGGGCTTTGGGTGGCCTGTGGCGGGGGGCTCTCGCTCGTCGATGCCTTGTCGCCCCTCTCGCTTTACGACGACCGCGCCGGGCTGGAGGGCGACGGGCGTTCGGTGACGCGGCACGAAGGCGACATCTATGCAGGCACGAGTGTAGGTGTCCACCAACTGCGCTTCGTGGAGGGGCCGGGCAGCGCCATGGAGGCGCGGTTCGAACTGATTCCTGGACTGCGCGCGCAAGTGTTCGACCTCGCGTCCACGTCGGCCGGGCTCCTCGTGGCCAGCGACAAGGGCGTGTACGCTATCCAATCGGGGCAGCTGCGGCGCGTGGGATCGGGCCGGACGGCGCACGGACTGCACGTTTCCCGGTATGATTCTACCGTCGCCTACGTGGGCTATTTTGACGGCGTCGGCACGTTGCGCCGCGAGGCCGGACGGTGGACCGACGGCACCATGCTGGGGGGATTCGACAAAGAAATACGCTTTCTTGAAGAGGACGAATCGGGCGCGCTGTGGGTGGCCTCGTCCTTCGGGGGACTGTGGCGAATCGAGGTGACCAATGGGCTGCAAGGGGATCCCATCGACCAGCCGTATGCGTCGGAGGCGAACAATCCGCAGCACCGGTTCCGCATGGCGCGCCTTGAGAGCGGACTCCACATCATCACGGGCAATGGGGTGGCGCGGCCCATTACCAATGATGCGGGGAAGGTCACGCTCCAAGCCGACTCGACGATCCAAGCTCAGTTGCCGGACGACCATGCCCCCCTGACCGGACTCGCGGCGTCGCCCGACGAGGACGTCTGGGCCCTCACCGATCAGGTTACGTACTGGTTGGACCGCCAAGCGGACGGGAGCTATGCCGTCTCCACCCCCATTACGCAGCGCTCTGAGCTGGGCACGCCGCACGTCTTAGCGGAGGACGAGGGCGTCCTTTGGCTGGCCGGAGAGGACGGCGTGCTTCGCCACGTGCCCCGTCGCACACGCCGCCCTTCGCCGCCTATCGACGCCCTGGTTCGCCGCGTGGCCACCGTCGAGACCGACTCACTCATTTATGGTGGGGGGAAGCGTCCTGAGTCGTCGATGCAGAAGGCCGCCCGTGCAACGACCGCCGCCGGGGCCACGTCCGCCGCGGAGCGCCGAGCGCGGCATCAGCTTGCGTATGAGCACAACGCACTGCGGTTTGAGTTTGCGGCCCCCGGATTTGGCAGCCACGGAGGCATCGAATTCCAGCACCGCCTCACAGGCTTCACCGATGAGTGGTCGCCGTGGACGGAGGAAGCCCGGAAGGATTACACGAACCTCCCCCCCGGCAACTACGAGTTCCAGGTACGGGCGCGCAACCCGCAGGTGTGGGAAAGCAGCGTCGCCACCTTCTCCTTCGAAGTGCTCCCGCCGTGGTATCGCACGCTGTGGGCGTATGCGCTCTTTGGAGCGCTCGGGGTCGCTTTCATCGCCGGAGCCGTGTGGTGGCGATCCGCACACCTGGAGGCGCGGGCGCGCAACCTCGAACGCATGGTGGCCCAGCGCACCCAGGAGGTGCAGGAGCAGGCCAAGCAACTGGCCTCGTACAATCGCGAACTGCGCCAGACGAACGAAGTGCTGCAAGAGACCCTCGAACAGAAGTCCGAGCTGCTGGGGATCGCCGCGCACGACCTCAAAAATCCACTGTTTGGCATCCGAGGACTCTCTGAGATCCTGCTGGAGAACAAGGAGTTGGATGAGTCCATGTACCGCAAGCTGAATCTCATCTACGAGTCGGCCGACGAGACGCTGGAGCTGATCAACGATTTGCTGGAATCGGCCGCCGCCAGCAGCGGGCAGGTCCGCCTCGACATGGAGCTGGTCGACATGGGCCCGGTGGCCGAGTGGGTGGTGCACAGCTTCCGCCAGCAGGCCGAGAAGAAGGGCCAGCAAATCAATCTACGCACCGTTGGAGAGGACTGCCGCGTCGAGGCCGACGAGCGCAAGCTGCGTGAAGCGATGAGTAACCTGGTGAGCAACGCCGTGAAGTACTCGCCGCGCGGCGCCCAAATCGACGTCACCGTCCACCGCACCGACGACGAAATTAACTTCGCGGTGGAAGACGAGGGACCGGGGCTGAGCGACGAGGAGCGCAAGAACCTCTTCGCGCCGTTCCAGCGGCTCTCTCCGGAACCCACAGCCGGCGAGGCGTCGTCGGGGCTCGGCCTTTACATCGTGAAGCAGCTCGTCGAGTTGCACGACGGCGAGGTGTGGGTCGAGAGCGAAAAAGGGGAAGGCAGCACGTTTGGAATCACCATTCCCGCCGCGTGGTCGGCATCTGAAGCGCAGCAGGCGGCGCGGATGAGCAGCCAAACATAACCTGCGTTCTGGCTTCCACGCTGATGGTCCGAAAAGACGGCGGACAGAGGACTGAAGACCGCCTCACCGAGGCGACCCGTTGGTCCACGGTCTACCGTCGGCCGTTCGTCTGGGCACTACGAAGAGACCTCGCAACTTGGGTTAAGCACATTGCTTTCGCTGCACTGAAGTTCGACGCGATAAATCTATGGCGCCGCGCACGATAAGTATTCTAGGATGCGGCTGGTTAGGGCTGCCACTGGGGCATCACCTCGTGGAGCAGGGCTATCGGGTGAAAGGCTCAACCACGTCGCCCGACAAGCGCTCCACACTAGAGGCGGCCGGTATTACGCCCTATCTTCTCACGCTGTCGCCCACGCCCTCGGGGGACCAGGCCGACGACTTTTTCGCAGCGGATGTGCTCTTTCTCAACGTGCCTCCGCCCCGTGGGCGCGACGATCTCCGCGCGTACCATCTCCGCCAGATCGAGTCGGTGCGCGATGCCGCTGTGGCTGGGGGGATCGATTGGGTCCTCTTTGCTAGCTCGACCGGCGTCTACCCGCGCACCGATCGGGTCGTGAGGGAGGACGACGCGCCTGAAAGCGATGACGCCCTCCGGCCCTCAGGGGCCGCGCTGCGCGATGCGGAGCAGCTACTGCGCGATGAGCCGGCGTTCGACACCACGGTGATCCGCTTTGCGGGGCTCTACGGCGGAGATCGGGACCCCGGACGTTTCCTGGCAGGGCGGGAGCGCGTTTCGGGCGGCGACGCGCCGGTCAACCTCATCCACCGGGACGATTGTATCGGTATCGTGAAGGCCATTCTGGAGCAGGACGTGCGCGGAGAGGTCTTCAACGCGTGCGCCGACGAGCACCCCTCGCGACGCGCGCTCTACACGGCGGCGGCCCAGCGCCTCGGCGTGGAGCCGCCCACCTTTGAGGAGGGGGGCGCCAACAAGATCGTCAGCAACGCGAAGGTCAAGCGCGTTCTCGGGTACACGCTGCAGCATCCCGATCCGATGCACGGCTAGCGGGGGGTGTAACGTTTTCTCCAAATCGATCCCGCAGTGCATGCATGCTTTGATTTTACCGATCCACCTGCTAGTGTGTAAGTTGAGTGACGCAAGAGCCGACCTGGCCATTCTGCACGCACCGCTATTCTCTTTCTTCAAGGCAGTAAGCTCATGGACGCTGAATCGACCTCTGTCGCGCTTTCGGGACTGCAAACGACGGACGCCACCACCATCGCGGAGCGGTACCATACGGTGCGGCGCTTCACAGAAACCCTGTGCGAGCCGCTCGAAACGGAGGACTACGTGGTCCAGACGAAAGAAAACGTGAGTCCGACAAAGTGGCACCTCGCGCACACGAGCTGGTTCTTCGAGACGTTCCTGCTCAAGCCACACCTGGACGGCTACGAGCCGCTCGACGAGCAGTACGCGTATCTCTTTAACTCGTACTACATCCAGGCGGGCGAGCGGCACTGCCGCGACCGCCGCGGGTACATCTCGCGCCCCACGGTCGCCGAAGTGTACGCGTTCCGGACGCACGTCGACGAGCACATGGACCGCCTTCTGGCCGACGCCGAGCGCCGCCGTGAACTGGCGCCGCTCGTCGAGATCGGACTGCACCACGAGCAGCAGCACCAAGAGCTCATGGTGACCGACATCAAGCACGTCTTTTCCGTGAACCCCCTGCGCCCGGCCTACCGCGACCTCCCCCCGTCTCCGCGCACCGAGCTTCCAGAACTGGAGTGGACAGCGTTCGACGAGGGCGTGTACGAGGTGGGCTACGAGGGCGACGGCTTTCACTTCGACAACGAGGGGCCGCGCCACAAGACGTACCTGCAGCCCTTTGCGCTCGCCAGCCGCCTCGTCACGAACGGCGAGTTCATTGAGTTCATCGAGGACGACGGCTACCAACGGCCCGAGTTGTGGCTCTCAGAGGGATGGTCGACCGTGCAGGAACGCGACTGGACGGAGCCGTTCTACTGGGAGCAGCACGATGGGCAGTGGTACCTGTACACGCTGGGCGGAATGCGCGAAGCGAACCCGAGCGAACCCGCATGCCACATCACGTATTTCGAGGCCGACGCGTTCGCGCGCTGGGCCGGCGCTCGCCTGCCGGAGGAAAAGGAATGGGAGGTGGCTGCCCGCGATCGCCCCATCCAGGGTAACTTTGTGGACGAGGGGCGGTACCATCCGGCGCCACTCCACGAAGGGGCGGATCCGGATCAGCTCTATCAAATGTACGGCGACGTGTGGGAGTGGACGCGGAGCGCCTACTCGCCGTATCCGGGCTACAAGCCGCTGCCCGGGGCGATTGGCGAGTACAATGGCAAGTTCATGTGTGGGCAGTTTGTCCTGCGGGGCGGCTCCTGTGCGACCTCACGTTCCCACATCCGGCCCACCTATCGGAACTTCTTTTACCCCGACGAAGCATGGCAATTCATGGGCTTCCGGCTCGCCCGCGACGTTTGATCGAGCGCCGCTGCATCGTTTTGTGCACCGAAGCCCCGGCCGTCCGTGCGGCCCGCATCTCATCAACAGACCCTCGCCGTGTCTTCTCCCGATACGCTTCCCCTCCTCGACTTCCATCCAGAAACCGAATCCTTTCGCGACGAGGTGCTTGCCGGATTGCGGGACGATCCTAAGCACCTGCCGTCCAAGTTCTTCTACGATGAACGCGGGTCGAAGCTCTTTGAAGCGATCTGTGACCTGGACGAGTACTACCTCACCCGCACCGAGCTGGCCATCATGAAGACGCACATCCACGCGATGGTCGACGCCCTCGGGCCGCGGGTTCGGCTCGTCGAATACGGCAGCGGGAGCAGCCTGAAGACGCGCCTTCTGCTCGATCACCTGCCCCGCCTCGCCGGCTACGTGCCGATCGACATCTCGCGTGAGCACCTGCTACAAGCAGCCGAGGCGATCGCGGAGCGGTACCCGGACGTCCCCGTGTTGCCGGTGTGTGCCGACTACACGGCCGACTACCGCCTGCCTGACCCGGAGGGCATCGTGGAACGCACGGCTATTTATTACCCCGGCTCTACGATTGGCAACTTCACGCCGGAGACCGCGCGCGACTTTCTCGCGCACACGGCCGAGCAGGTGGGGCCCAGGGGCGGTCTCCTCATCGGGGTCGATCTGCAGAAGGACGAGGACCGGCTCCGCGCCGCGTACAATGATGCGCAGGGCGTCACCGCGGCGTTTAACAAGAACGTGCTGCGCCGGATCAACCGCGAGCTCGATGCCGACTTCGACCTCGACCGGTTTTGCCACGAGGCGATTTATAACGCGGCGGAAGGGCGCATCGAGATGCGCCTCGTCAGCGAAGTGGCGCAGCGGGTGACCGTCGAAGGGGTCGAGATTCCGTTTGCGGCCGGGGAGCCCATCCGCACTGAGTACTCGTACAAATACACAGTGGATGGCTTTGCCGAACTGGCTGATCGCGCCGGCTGGTCCGTCGAAAAGGTGTGGACGGACGACGAGCAGCTTCTCAGCGTCCAGTACGCCGAGCGCGCGCCGTAGCATGAAGATCCATCCGCGCGCTGGAGGCGATGGGGAACGTCGACCGCCTCGGTCTCTTCGCTTACCGCACCCGTTTCTTGCGAATAGCTAGTACGACCCACTATGGCTTACGAATTCATCTTGGGCGTCGATGTCGTTCACCCCGAAGGCGATGCCTTGTCGGCCGCGTTCACGGCTTTCGAGAAGACGACCGACGGCGGGGAGACCGCTCCGAACTACCGCCTCGACCGGCTGGAGGAGCGCTCGGGGTTCGAGTCGACAGACGACCTCGCCGAATACATCCAGTCGCTGCTCACGCAAAAGCCCTACGTGGCGCGCACGGTGCCTATGATCAACCAGACTACGGCGGAGGGGCGGGCCGTGTACGAGGCGCTGAAAGAGCGGGGCCTCGTGCCGGTGGGAGCTACCCTGTCGGACAGCACGACGACGGTGAGCGGCGGCCGGGACGAGATGAATGCCACGGTGTCGGCGCGCAACGTGCTCGACACGCTTCGGACGCTGCACCGGAACGGGCGCGTCGACCTTCACGCCCAAAAAGATACCGACGAGGCGTCCCGCCTGGCGCGCGCCATCGAGTGGTTCAGCGAGTCCGGGGTCGATGAAACGGGCGAGGAGCGGCGCGTCAATATGGCGCTCGTTCCGGACGATGATGGCCCCTACGAACCGCTCGTCGTCAGTGCGGCGCTGGCCTGCTGGCTGGGTGAAGAGCAGACGTTCGATCCCACGGAGCATCTCAAAAAGGAACTGCAAGGGCGGCGTTCGCCTTGAACGGAGCAGGCGTAGCCGTTGAACTAGCAGGGCGGGCGAGCGGCCCGATGGCGGTACCCCCGACACGCGCCGCCACGGCCGGCTTCCCCGCCCTGGCGTATGGGCTGACGGCTGGCCGCAGCCCGCACCCCCTCCCACGATTTGTACGGTGACTATCATGACTACCCATCCTTGGCACGACGTTCCAATTGGCCCCGACTTCCCCGATGTCTTTCAGGCCCTCATCGAAATCCCGCAAGGGTGCAAGGTCAAATACGAGCTCGACAAGGAGACCGGTCTCTTGCGCGTAGATCGGATGCTCTACTCGTCGGTTGTGTATCCGGCCAACTACGGATTCATTCCCCGCAGCTACGGGGACGACCGCGATCCCCTCGATGTGCTCGTGTTGGCACAGGAGGCGGTCGACCCGCTGTGCATTTTGCGGGCCCGTCCGATCGGCATGATGAGCATGCTGGATGAGGAGCAGGAAGACGCGAAGATCATTTGCATCCACCTCGATGATCCAGCCTTCAGCGACTACTGGCACATCAAGGACCTGCCGGACCATCGGCTGCGCGAGTTGAAACGGTTCTTCCAGGACTACAAGAAGCTGGAGAACAAGTCGGTGCGCGTGCAGGATTTCTTCGGGCCCGAGCGGGCCAAGACGGTCGTACAGGAGAGCCTCGAACGGTACGAGCAGGAGATCCTCCCGAAGCGCGCGGCAGCCGGTGAGGCGGTGTAAGAATCCGTCGCGCCGAGAGGACTACGCCGAAGGCGTTCCCGCTTCGGCCGGTGTGCCCGACTCCATGTACGTGCGCATCCGCTCGGTCGGCTCTGGCGCTGTGATCAGGCTCACGACGATAAGCCCCATCACGTTGGCCACCAGGCCGTAGATGCCCTCGTGGAGCGGAACGGGCTTGAGCTCGGGCGCGGCGAGGAACAGCGTGTTCACGGCGATGCCGGCGATGAGTCCAGTGACGGCCCCAGCCCCGGTGGCGCGCGGCCAGTAGAAGGTCGCAAACATGAGTGGGAAGATCTGGGCCACGCCGCCATAGGCGCCCAGGAGCAGCGCCACGATAGACACGTCCGAGACGACAGCGAAGTAGTACGCCACGATACTGATGACGACGACGAGCGTCCGAATCCAGATCCGCTCCTGCCGGTCGCTCATCGACGTGCGCAGCAGCGGACGGAACCCGTCCCGCAATCCAATCGACGCGGCCGCGTGCAGGATAGCATCGCCGGACGACATGGAGGCGGCCAGCGTGCCTGCACACACGAGCCCCACCACGACGGGTGAGAGGTCGATTTGGGTCAGGAGGTACGGCACGATCGTGTCGGCGGGCGCCACGTCCGGATAGGCCAGCACCCCAGCGAACCCGATCAGCAAGATCGGGACGAGGAAGAGCTGAAACGTGGGGTAGAGGACGACGGTGAGCTTGAGCGTGCGCTCGCTGCGGGCTGCGTAGCTTTTCATGAACAGATGCGGCCACATCGAAAAGCCGAAGGCGGAGACGAGCACGGCCGAGCTGTACGCGGTCCAGCTCCACGGCGCGCCGTCCGTGCCCAGGCCGGGGGCTTGCAGCATAGCCCGCAGGTCGCTGGCGGCGATCTCGTTAAACATAGCGCCCACGCCGCCATACAGCGTGCTGGGCAGGTAGAGCCCCAGAAACCAGGCGATCGAGAGCATAAACACGCCCTGGAACGTGTTCGTCCACCCGATGCCTATGACGCCGCTCGTGAACACGTAAACGAGTACGACGCCGTACGTGACGAGCGCGCCGAGCCACTCGGGCACCCGGCCGTCCGAGATCGTGGCGAGGATATAGCCGGCTCCCTTCATCTGTAGCGTCATGTACGGGATGAAGGCCGCGATGCTCAGCACGGCCAGCACGACCGAGATGGTGCGGCTGTCGAACCGGTGCGCGAGCATCTCCGCCTGCGTCACGAAGCCGAAGCGCTCTCCGACCCGCCGGGCGCGCGGGCCGAAAAAGTACAGCGGTACCATGCCCACCACGCCGTAGGCAATGATGTAGAAGGCGGCGGCCCCGCGCGAGTACGCCCATCCGGGGGCGCCCAGGAAGGCAAACGAAGAGAAGACGGACGCGCCGAGCACAAAGTAGAGCACGACGACGTTCATCGCCCGGTCGCCCGCCACGTAGCCGTCAACGCTGGCCGACACCGTACGGCTGGACCACACGCCCATCACTAGCGTGATGGCCAGGTAGGCCCCACAGATGAGGAGAATGACGAGCCAGGATTCCACGGGTGCAGGGGGAAGTGAGGGAGGAGCGGCTAGTGGTCATCCGACCGGTAGAGCCCCACGAGGGCGGCAAAGACAACAGCGAGCCACAGCACAACCCACGCAAACGACAACGGAAGCCCGAGAATCAAGGGGCGAATGCCGCCAAAGATCGGATAGATCGGTGCGACGAGGGCAAGCGCAGCCACCAGCACGATCGCGATAAAGAGGCTGCGACGCCGGCGCCGGGACGATGACGCGTGGTCCGTGAAGAAGACAGGGCCAGACGGGATGTCAGGCAGGTCAGGCATGGGAGTGCGGAGTGGGGCGCCGTTTCGCAAGGCGGGGTCGATTGAGTAAAAGCAGCACATAGACAAGGTGCAAGTACCGGCGCCGCTTGTGCTTTGCTGAGCCGCTGCGTAGCCTTCTGGAGAGTGGAATCGGAGAGGCGGGGAATCGAGGCAGGGGCGTCGTGCTCGTGATCTTGCCATCTAGAATCTGACCTCCAAGTTTGTGCATCACCTCAACATCGAAATCAAGGCGCGCTGCGACGACCTCGGCGCCATCCGGACTATCCTGCGTGAGGAAGAGGCCGATTTTATCGGCGAGGACCGGCAGGTTGACACGTACTTTCGCGTGCCGGACGGGCGGCTCAAGCTCCGCGAGGGTACCATCGAGCAGGCCCTCATCCACTACGACCGGCCCGATCAGGACGGCCCCAAGCCGTCGGACGTGACGCGCTACGAGCCGGACGCCCCGGCGGGGTTGAAGGGCGTCCTCACGGCGGCCCTAGGGGTGTGGGTCGTTGTCGAGAAGCGGCGCGAGATTTACTTCATCGACAACGTAAAATTCCACCTCGACCGGGTCGATGGGCTCGGCACGTTCGTCGAGATCGAAGCCATCGGGCGCGACGCGTCGGCCGATCCGGCAGACCTGCAAGCGCAGTGTGAATCCTACATCGACCGCTTCCAGATTGCGTCCGACGCGCTCGTTGCCGACTCATACAGCGACTTGTTGCATCGGCGTCAGGCGCAGGGTCGCGGGTGAGGGTGCAGCGTTAAGGACACGCGGCGTCGGATCCTCTTGCGTGTCGAGCGTCTCCGTGGTCTCCTCCATGCGTGGGGGGGCACTGGTTCTGCGGCACGACTCCACGATGGTAAATGCCAGGAGGGCGAGAAACAGCAACCTGATGATCCCGGTGACTCTCCAGCGGCGTCCTCACTGCGGGCGCCGGCTTGGCGCTGGTCGTTTGTGGCGTGGTGGCGACGCTGCTGCTCCGTGCATCGACGGATGCCGGCTAGAACGGCACCTCGTCGTCGGGCTCGGGATCGAGCGAACCCTCATGATGATGCTCTAAGATCTCGATGCCCTCGGCGGAGAAGCCGAACAGGTCTTCCGGCGAGAAAACCTGCCGGAAGTCGTGCTCGCTGAAGAACGGCTCGAACTTGTTCGCGAACTCGTCGAGCCGCTTCAAGTAGTACGCCGTATTCTCGTCGGGGGCGGCGGGGGCCCAGTCGCGGGCCAGCTTGCAGTTCTTGAAGGCCGTGACGTTGGCGCTGGATCCGGTGATGTAATAGCTGATGCGGTCGCCTTTCCGGATGGGCTGGCCGGTGGCCTCGGCCTGCTGCTTGGCTAGCTCGTACGCTGCCGCCCGGGGACGCTTGCCCGACTCCACGTCCTGTTCGTACTGCTCGATCGTGTCTTTCAGCGATTCGGTGCGCGCGAAGCTCTCGACGCGCTGCCAGTCGTGCTCCAGGATACGATCGCGGGTGTCCATGTAGAGCTGATGGAGCCCAGCGATGTCCTTATCGAGCAAGAGGCGGATGGCCCGGCGCACGAAGCGGCGACCGAATTGCTCGTTGGAGCGCGAGATAAGCGACGAGCCCTTAAACTTGAGGGTGTCATCGTACGTCAGCAGCGCGTAGTTCTTCTTCTTGTACGAGAGCATCCGCCGGAAGCGCCCGTCGAAGCCCACGCGGATGCCCTCGGGCAGTGCTTCGGTGAGCGAGCGGGTAAAGTCGACCTCGGCGTCCTCGCCGCGCACCCCGCCGGGCGGGACGAACAGCACACCGTCGGTGTCGACCTCGACGACGAGCCCGCCGCGGTCCTGGATGGCACGGATGAGCTGGCGCAGGATGTCTTGCCCGACGCGCGCCACGCGGTCGGCCTCCGCGAAGTCGTTGAAGGCGGCGAGAGTGAAGCCGAGCTGGCCGTA
>CAYFRX010000009.1:0-29533 GCA_964345515.1 uncultured Rhodothermales bacterium | reverse complement strand
ACGCCTGGAGCCTTGCCGTGCTCGTCGCGGTGCTGTTTGTGCCATTAACCGTTCAGGCACAGACGGGGGCTATCGAAGGTCAGGTGTTCGAAGCGCGCAACGGACAGCCGCTTCCGGGCGTGAGTGTTGTAATCCCATCATTGAATACCGGGGCGGCTACCGACGTCAACGGGCAGTATGAAATCCCATCGGTTCCGGTGGGCGAGTATGAAGTGCGCGTCTCCTTCGTCGGGTACAAGACGCAGTCGCAGATCGCGCAGGTAGCAGCCGACGAAGTCGTTGTGCTCAACTTCGAGATGGAGACGGATGCGCTCGGCCTGGATGAGGTGGTCGTTACGGGGACTGGGGGCGCGGTGGAAAAGAAGCGATTGGGCAATACGATCTCCACGGTCAACACCGAGGATCTTCAGAACAGCCCCATTGCCAATGTATCTGAGCTCATGCAGGGGCGCGAGCCGGGCGTTCAGGGGATCGCCGGAAGCGGCATGGCTGGCCAGGGATCCAAGATTCGCATCCGCGGCTCAAGTAGTCTGTCGCAGAGCAATGAGCCGGTGGTCTACATTGATGGGATCCGATCCAACAACGGCGGCGGCTTTGCGGGCCTTGTGGGCACTGGCGGGTCCGGCACGCCGTCACGCCTCGACGACATCAATCCAGAAGCGATCGAACGGATCGAGATTTTGAAGGGAGCGGCGGCGGCCACGCTCTTTGGATCGGAAGCGTCCAACGGGGTCATCCAGATCTTCACGAAGCGCGGTGGGGTGAGCCAAGCACCCTCGTTCACACTTGGTATTGAGCAGGGGATTACACGGGCTCCTGAGCGGCGGTTCACGGATCAGACCAACTTCGTGCAAACCCAAGATCAGGTGGATGTCCTGAGTCAGGTGACGGGCGAGGAGGTCCGCCTCTACGAAATGCGGAGCCACAACGCGATTACGGACATGTTCGAGACGGGGCGGTTGCAAACGTACTCGGCCTCGGTAAGTGGCGGGTCGGAAGTCATCACGTACTACGCCTCGGGTCGCTTTACGGCAGAGGACGGACCGTTGAAGGTCCCGGACGGGCTCACGGGGCTGGTGTCCGATGACGTGTTGCGGGGGCAGGGCACAGTGAACATCGGGATCTTTCCCACCGAAACGTCCCGGATTCGCGTCACAGCCCAGTACAGCGAGGTGGACTTTTCCACGCACCAGAATTCCAACAACATCTTTGGGACGCTGGCCGTAGCCTCGGGGTCGCAGCCGAACCTGGTCACCAAGCAATCCGAGTACGGCGGCATCTTGTTCGCCTCCCTAGAAGAGACGATGCAGCAATCGGTCGATCAAGAGACGCAGCGGTTCTCTGGGAGTGTCAACGCCAACATCAATCCCATTGAGTTTCTTTCGTTGGATGCGACGTTCGGGGTCGACTTTACCAGCACGTTCGGTGAGGAGGTCAACCCGTTCGGCTGGAACGTGGACGGGGTCGTGGGCTCGAACACCGAGGGCCGGCGCGCCATCGCCGATACGCGGAACCTCGAGCTCACGCTCGATACCAAGGCCCTTCTCGATAACGAGATCGGTGACAACATCACCTCGTCGCTGACCGTGGGGAGCCAGGGCTTCATCACGCGCCGGACCACAGCCAGTGTGGCCGGTGTGGCGTTTCCCGGGCCCGGCTTCAACATCGTCAACGCCGGGTCGCAGTTTGATCGGGAGGAAACCTTCCGCGAGATCGTGCAGATCGGCCTCTTCGCGCAGGAGCAGGTCGGGTTCAACAACTACATCTATGCTACGGCCGGCGTGCGCCTGGACGCCAACAGCGCCTTCGGCTCGGATTTCAGCACGGTGACGTACCCAAAAGTGTCGCTCTCCGTGGTGCCGTCTGATGCGCCGTTCTGGGCAGGACCGGTGGGGCCGCTGTCGTCGCTTCGGCTGCGCGCCGCGGTCGGGCAATCTGGATTGCAGCCCGGCGCCTTCGACGCGCTGACAACGTTTGGGCCGCTCGCGGCGCCGGGCCGAGCCGGCATCGCGCCCGGCAACCTGGGGAACGAAGACCTCCAACCGGAGATTTCCACCGAGTGGGAGGTCGGGACTGAGATGGGGCTGTTTGCCGACCGCCTCGCCGTGGAAGCGACGTACTGGGATCGCACCGTCAGCGATGCGCTCGTGGCGCGGCAATTCCCTCCTACCGGCGGCTTTCGCGGCTCCCAGCTCATTAACGTCGGGGAAACGAAAGGGCGCGGCGGTGAGCTGGGCGTGAACGTCTCGGCGTACAGCAGCCAAACCCTGTCCGTCGACGTGTTCGCCAACGCGTCCTACCTGTGGGAGCAGGTTACGGATCTTGGCGATGCGCCCCCGATCAAGGCGGCCGGCTCGTACCCGCGCGTCCGGAATTTCGTCACCGAGGGCTTCGCACCAGGGACCCACTTCGGCGCGGCCCTCATGGACGTGCCGGAAGGCTTCTTGCCGGTCGACATCGTCAATGGCGGAGACGGGGAGCCCGATTCGAAGGAGGCACTGGTCGCGTACCTGAGCGGCCTCACGCCCGAGAATGCGCGCCTGCCTGAGAATACCACCCAGGTGCTCTTGAGCCAGGACGGCAATCCGGACCTGGCCGCTCCGCTGAACCACTACCTCGGCAAGCCCTGGCCCGACTGGTCTGGCTCGTTCGGCGTTGATGTCAGCTTCCTGGATTTCAGTCTCTCCACCATGTTTGAGTACAAGGCCGGGAACTACTTCGTGAACAACCTGGACGGAGCGTTCAGGAAGCGCAACACCGCCATCGGGCGCAACACGCCGCTCGCTGCGGAAACCACGCGCAACTACTGGACCGGCGGCCTCGACGAGAGCCTCACGCCGCAGAACAGCGGCCAGGTGCGCCTGCAGGCGCTCGAGACGTGGCTCAATGACCTGCTGGGCCTGGCCCCCTTCAGCGGATTGAATCACATCGAGCGCGCCGATCACATCCGCTGGCGTGAACTCAGTCTCTCGTACGATGTGCCGACCCGATTCGTGACGGGTTTCGGCGCGGAGAATGTTACCCTCTCGCTCGCCGGTCGCAACCTGTACCTGTGGACCACAGCCGGCTATACGGGGCAAGATCCCGAGACGAACACCTTCGGGCGGGGCGCGAGCACTGATCAGTTCGATAACAACTTCCGCGAGGGCATCGAAGCGTGGAACGTGCCGCTGCCGCGGCGGGTGACGTTCAAGCTGCGCGCCACCTTTTGAGCGCCTTTGACGAACGCACCCCCCGCATCACGCCCAACGCGCTGTACACCAAACACCAAGTGGTCCACACCATGTACGATCGAATTGCTATTGTCACCATCACGCTGTTTCTCGCGCTCAGTCTTGGCGCCTGCGATCTGCTTGATGTCGAAAACCCCAACTCGCTTCAAGAAGAACGCCTGGAGGACGCTACCTCAGCCGATGCGATGGTCGGCGGCATCCAGGCGACCGTCACCCGTGGCATTGGGTACATCTACGCCCCGTACTCCACGGGTACCGACGAGTTGATCTGGGTCGGCTCGCGCGATGCCTGGCTCGATCTGAGCCGCGGCTTTATCGGCAGCTCCCTCAACGAGTTTTCGGATCTGGCCTTCACCTTTGTGGCCGAGGCCGAGTGGACGGCCCGCGAGTTCATCGGGCGGCTGGAAGGCTTTCAGGAGGCAGGCACACTCCCTGAGGAGCAACTCCTCGCCGAGGCCTATCTGTTCGGCGCCATCATCAAAACCACGGTGGGCGACGTGTTTTCCAACTGGGCGTTTTCCGACAAGCAGGAGCCCGGCGAGCCCATCGGGGAAGCAAACATGGTTCAGCTGTACGACCAGGCCCTCGACTACGTGGACAAGGGGCTCGCCCTCGACTCGGATCTGACGGCCGAGCTGACCGCCATGAAGGCCCGCATCCTGTTCAGCCGCAGCGTGTGGGATAAGGTGCACCCGGCCGGCGACGTAGACACGGCCAATCCGCTCGTGAGCAACCAGGAAGCCGCTACAGCCGCGCAGGACGCGTTGGACCTGATGGGCAGCGACGACTTCATCTACGAGTTGCCGGTCGCTTCGGATGGCGGTTTCGACTCCAACGTAGCCTTTCAGGTCAACGAGCGCAATGAGCTCCTGCCCGATACTACCGTCTACATTGCGCCGAACGACGATGAAAACAGCGTAGATGCGGTGGTTTTCGAAGATCCCGTCGATGAGGTGACACACCCCTACCTGGAGGACGTGATCAACAGCAAGTACCGGGGCGATCTCGACGAGTTCATCGATCTCACGGTGGTGTCCGCGCGCGAGATGCACCTCATCATCGCCGAGCACGCGCTGGCCAATGACGACATGGGACCGGGCTCGACGTTCCGAACCCAGATCAACGCGCTCCGGGCCCTCGACGGGCTGAGCGATTACACGGGGCAGATCCCGCCGCAGGAACTCCTCGAAGCGTCGCGGCAGGCGAATCTCTACCTCCAGGGCCGCCGGCTGGCCGATATGTATCGCTTCGACGTGTCGTCGCCGCAGTGGCAGCCCAGCTCGGATGCGGTCCGGACGCCGGGAACGTTCATCCCGCTGACGAACACGGAGATTCGGGCGAATCCGAACCTGTGATGTGCGACGGGACGGGAGCTCACGTTGCATTCATGGCGGTCAGCACCTAGACTGCCATATGCAATCGGCTCCCTGCCGGTGGCTGCTGAACCCCTCTTCCCTTTATTCGACCGCCCGCCCTGTCATGCTGTTAGCCTGGATACGCCGCACCGCCGTCGTTGCTGTACTCGCTGGATTGTTCATTGGGCTGCAGCTGGAGACGGCGCAGGCCCAACAGGTACAGACGCCCACCGCATTCATCGGCCATGAGATGGGCGCAGATCGCCAGCTGGCCGACTGGGACACGCTGCTCGACTACTACCGCCACCTGGACGCGACGAGCCCGCGCCTACAACTCGTCGAACTGGGGCCCACCACGCTCGGTCAGCGCCACGAGGGCGAGGACTCCCCGGATCACGTGAGCGGCCTCGACCTCGGCGGCAACCCATTCGTGGTCCTCTTTATCTCGGCGCCGGAGAACCTGGAGCGCCTCGATGCCCTTCAGCAGATCAACGCGACAATCAGCGACCCGCGCGGCGCCTCCGAGGCCGAGATCGAAGCGGCCATCGCCGAGGGCAAGGCGGTCGTGACGCAGTCCTTCGGGCTGCACGCCAACGAGGTGGCCGCCAGCCAAACGGCGGCCGAGTTTGTCTACGATAACGTTGCGCGGGAGGACGAGACCATGCAGCGGATCCGGGAGAACGTGATCTCGGTTGTCTTCCCGAGCCTGAACCCTGACGGCACCGCCCTGATCACAGACTGGTACCGGCGGACAAAGGACACCGACCACGAAGGCGTGTCGATGCCGTGGCTCTATCATCACTACATCGGGCACGACAACAACCGCGACGCCTACATGCAGAACACGGTCGAGTCGCGCTACGTCGGCCAGATCCTGTTCCGCGACTGGGTGCCGCAGGCGTACATCGACCATCACGAGATGGGCAACGACGGCGCGCGGTTCTACGTGCCGCCGTACTCGGAGCCCATCCGGCCCGATGGCGACCCGCTCGTGTGGCGCGAGATGGACTGGTACGGCGCCCACATGGCGTATGCGGCCGAGCAGGAGGGCATCGACGGCGTCATCAACGGAGCGATTTACGGGGGGTGGGGGCACTTCGGGTGGCACTGGATCACGCCGTTCCACAACACAGCCGGCATGCTCACCGAATCGGCCCGGACCGGCCGGTATGCCACGCCCACGTATTTCCAGCCGGACCAGTTGGAGGCGCGCCCGAACCGCTTCTTTCCCTACTACGGCGAACAGATCAGCTATCCCAATCCGTGGGAAGGAGGCTGGTGGCGCGTGCGCGATATCGTGGAGCAGCAGAAGGTCGCGGCCATCGCGGCCCTCGACATCGCGGCCCGCCACCGTGAGCGCGTGCTGCGGAATGCCTACCTGAAGGCCCAGCGCCAGTCGGAGCGCGGTGCAGCGGGCGATCCCGCGGCGGCCTACATTATCCCCGCCGATCAGCATGATCCGCTGACGACGATCAAGATGGTCAACCGTCTGTTGTGGCAGGGCATCGAGGTGGAGCGCGCCGAGGCGGCGTTCGTCCACGAAGGCCGGGCGTACGACGCCGGATCGTACGTGGTCTCGCTGGCCCAGCCCAAGCGCGGCGTCATCCGGTGGCTCCTGGGCCGCACCTTCTACCCCGACAATGCCTTCACGCGCGACGATGAAGGCGATCCGATCTGGCCCTACGACTTGGCCACCCACACGATGTACGAGTTTATGGGCGTCGACGTGGCGCCGGCCGAAACCCCGGTCGACGTCGAGCGGGTGATCGTCGAGGAAGAGATCGACCCGACGGGGAATGTTGAGGGCGGCTCCAACGGGTATGTCCTCGACGGGCGCTTGAACGACAGCTTCCACGCGGCCAACCTCCTGCTGGATGCCGACGTCGCGGTGCATCGCGTCGATCAGCCGCCGTCGGGCTCTACCCTGCGCCCGGGTGACTTCGTCGTGGCTGCCGACGCGTCGCCTGACGCGCTCGCCCAGGTCGCGGAAGCGACCGGCGTGGACTTCGCACCGCTCGACGTTGACACCCGCTCCGGCGCGCATGCCCTGGAGCCGGTTCGGATTGGCATGTACCAGCCCTACTACGGCGGCAACATGGACGAGGGCTGGACGCGTATGCTGCTGGAGAACTTCGGGTTTGCGTATGAGACGCTCCGCGACGAGGGCATCACGGCGGATGACCTAGCCGACAGCTACGACGTGATCCTCTTGCCGGAGGAGGACCTGGAGACCATGATGGGGCCGACCATGGAGGACTGGGAGCTCAAGCCGCCCGCCGAATATCAGAGCGGATTTGGCGATGAGGGCGTGCAGGCGCTAGACCGGTTCGTCCGAGCGGGCGGCACGCTCGTGACCTTCGGAGCGTCCGGGACGCTAGCCATCGACGAAATGAACCTGCCCGTTGAAAATATCGTGGCGGAGTCCGCCGCCTCGACCGACGGGTACGGAGGGGGCACCTCCGAGGCCGACTTCTGGGCGCCAGGCTCCACGCTGCGGATCGATGTCGATACCACCCACCCGCTGGGGTACGGCATGCCCGCTGAGGCGCACGCCCTGTTCTGGCGCAACAACCAGGTGTACAAGACGACGTTCAATCCCCAAAGCCAGGACATGCACCGCGTTGCCACCTATCCGGAGCGCGATCTGCTGCAGAGCGGCTGGCTGCTCGGCGAAGAGCACATCACTGAGGAAGCTGCGGCCGTCTCGGTCGCGCACGGCGCGGGCAGCGTCGTCCTGATCGGGTTCCGACCGCAGTTTCGGCACACGACGCACGGCACGTTCAAGCTCGTGTTCAACGCCGTCCTGAGCGGCCAGACGAACACGGTCCAGCCCGCCATGTCGACCACTAGCAACTGAACCGCAGCGCCTCACGCAGAGGAGCATCCGGTCGATGCCTCCTTGTGATCTGCCCGGGCGAGCGTCAGAGATGGCATCGCTTCTGATGCGCTCCGCGTGTTCGGGATGCGTCTTCGGTGCGTGCTGGCGGGGGGGCTCACACCGTGGTGCTGCACCACACCAACCTATTATTCCGAACGATTCAGAGAGGGGAAGATTGAGCGCTCGCGCTACGAAAGAACCGACCGACAGCTCGGCGCGGTCATGGATTCGCCACGTACTGCTGGAAGACGATAGCCGCGCCCCGCTCATGCGGAAGGCATGGCACGGCGCGACAGGCGGTGTGATCCTCGCCGCTGTCGCGATTGCCGCGCTCACTGGGGGGCTGTTCGGGTCCGGACTGGGCACTGTGCCCGACGTGCTGCTCGGAGCCCTCGCCGGGGGGCTTTGCGTCGTCGTCTTTGGGGCGGCGACGCTGGGCGTGGTGGCGATGGCGAAGGGGCTGCCTCGCTACTTCCTAGCAGCCCTCGGCGGGGCGATTGGCGCGATCATCACGGCTGAATTTTTTGACTTCGGGTGGCCGGATGCCTTGTTCTACCCGGGCCTCTTCGTTTTCGTATGGGCCCAAGCGGTGCTCGGGGGGACGCTCTGGGTGTTAGCACGAGGTCATCTGAACGACGCTGCCATCCGCACCAAGGGGGCTACCATCGGTCTGCTGGTGGTGGCCCTTGGTATCAATGTGGCGGGCATCGTGTGGCTGGCCGATGCGGGATCGCCGCCGGGGCCGGTCGAGAGAACGGATGCGCCCCCGGCGGCCGTGGCACCGCTGACAAGCAACCCGGCGGCGCCGGGAGACTATGCGGTACAGACGCTCTTCTACGGGAGCGGGACAGACATCCAGCGCCCGGAGTACGGCCCAGGCGTCGATCTGGAGACCGAGCCCGTCGACGGGTCGCTGATCCTGCCTGAATGGGAGGGCTTTACGGCCGACGTCCGCGAATGGTACTGGGGGTTCGGCGCTGATGCGTGGCCCCTCAACGGGCGGGTCTGGATGCCCGAGGGCGAGGGGCCGTTTCCGCTCGTGCTCGTCGTCCACGGCAACCACAGCATGCAGGAGTACTCGGACCCCGGCTACGCGTATCTGGGAGAACGGCTGGCCAGCCGTGGGTTTATCACCGTTTCGGTCGACGAGAACTTCATCAATGGATCTTGGTCGGGCGACTTTCGCGGAAACGAAATTCCGGCACGCGCCTGGCTGCTGCTGATGCATTTGAAACAGTGGCGCCAGTGGAGTCAGACCGCGGGCAACCCGTTTTACCAGCGCGTCGACATGGACCGCATCGCACTCGTGGGCCACTCACGCGGCGGCGAAGCCGCGCCACTGGCAGCGCGGTTCAACACGCTGCCGGCGTTTCCGGACAACGCCGCACTCGCTTTTGACTTCGGCTTCAACATCCGATCGCTCGTGACACTCGCGCCCACGGATTACCGCTACGAGCGGCGCGTCGTGCTGGAAGACATCAACTCCCTGACACTGCAAGGCTCGTATGATAGCGACGAGCGCAGCTTTTCCGGCACCCGCCAGCTCCAGCGGACCACGTTCAGCGACGGGTCCGATGGGTTTGCGGCCGGCCTCTACATCCACCGAGCCAACCACGGGCAGTTCAACGCCGTGTGGGGGTCAACCGACACGGGCCCGCCGTCCAGTTGGCTGCTCAACACGGAGCCGCTCATTGACGGGGCTGACCAGCGGCGCATTGCCCAGCTGTACATCACGGCCTTCATGGAAGCGACCCTCCGCGGAAGGGACGAGTACGTGCCCCTCTTCCGCAACCACCACGCTGCTGAGGAATGGCTGCCGGAGACGGTCTATGTGCACCGCTTCAAAGACGCCGCCTTCCGACCGATTGCCACGTTCGAGGAGGACCTGGACGTGACGACGGCAACCCGGCGTGGAAGTAGCATCGAAACCCGTCACCTGAGCGAATGGCGCGAACAAGAGCTACCGTTTCGGGGCGAGCGAACGCAGCAAACGAACGGCGTGCTCATCGGATGGGGAGGCAACAGTGGAGTCGCAGACTCGATCGAGGGGAAGCCTCCCACACCGGATTCGATGGCGCAGTACACGATCGAACTCCCTGCAGGGGATTCGCTCCTTCAAACGCTGAGCGACGATGCCGGGCTCGTCTTCTCGATGGCCCGGCGTGCTGCGGACGATGATGATGCGTCGGCGCCCCTCGAGGATAGTCGTTTCGACGTGCACATCGAACTCGAAGATGCCGAGGGAGCAACGGTGAGCCGCCGCCTGAGCCGGTACACCGTCATCCCCCCTGTGCTACGGACGCAATATTTGAAAATCGAGTGGCTGGCGCGGGATTGGTTCGGCACGCCGTGGGAGCCTGTGATGCAGACGTACGAGCTGCCGCTGAGCGACTTCGTTCAGCAGAGCCCGGACTTCGCACTGTCTGATCTCCGGCGGGTGCGGTTCGTGTTCGATCGGGGCATGCCGGGAAAGATTGCGCTCGACGGCATCGGGGTTCGGGTCAGTGAGTAGTAGGGGATTCGGCCCGGTAAGGAGCGGGGGGCTTTCCGGGTGAGATGCCCCGTCATCGTTGTGCTGTGAGTTGCATGCGGGTCAAACCACGAGTAGGTTGGGGGCAAAGTGGGCAGCGAACCCAAACAATGATGTCCCCATCAGGCTTGTGATTCAATCGTTCCTTGGTGTTGAGCCAACGTATGACGACACCAACTTCATCGCCGAGACGGCCGTGGTCATCGGGGACGTGACGCTGGGACCGGAGGCGAGCGTGTGGCACCACGTGACGATCCGAGGGGACGTCAACTGGATTCGGATCGGCCGCGCCTCCAACGTGCAAGACAACACCGTCGTCCACGTCACGCACGGCACCGCGCCGACGGATATCGGCGACTATGTGACGATCGGGCACGGCGCGATCGTTCATGGCTGCACGATCGAAGACAACGTGCTCATCGGGATGGGCGCGACGGTGATGGACCACGCCGTCATCGGACGCAACAGCATCGTGGGGGCGCGGGCGCTTGTCACGCAACGCACCGAGGTGCCGCCTCGCTCGCTCGTGCTGGGCCATCCAGCGAAAGTGGTGCGCGAGTTGACCGATGAGGAGGTCGCTACCATCCGGCCGTATGCGGACAACTATGTGCGCTACCGGGCGATTCACCGCGGCGACGAGACGCCGGCCAAGAATCCGTACTACGAGCGGCCCGACTTTCTGCCGTAACCGGAGGCGCTCCCGTGCACACGTGCATCATTGCAAATCCGCACGCCGGATCGGCCGACGCCGCAGCAGCGGTTCAGGGTCGAGTGGCAGAGCGCGAGGGCGTCGTGTGGTGGGAGAGCCCCAATCGCGCAGCTTGTGAGGCACTCGTGCACCGTGCGGTGGAGGCCGGCGCGGAGCAAGTCGCAGCGGCTGGCGGCGATGGCACGATCCATAGCGTCGTGAACGCCATCCAGGCGACCGGGGCCGATATGCGACTCGGCGTGCTTCCGCTCGGGACGGGCAACGATCTGGCGAACACGCTGGCGATCCCGCCCGACCCGGACGCGGCGTTTGACGTTCTGATGGCTGGGCAAGAGCGGGTCATCGACCTTTTCCGGATGGAAACCGCTGACCAAGTGCGGTATGGAATCAATGCCGCGGCGGGCGGCTTCAGCGGACAAGTGGACGAGGCGCTCACCTCCGAGGTCAAGGCGACGTGGGGGCCCTTGGCGTATCTACTGGGCGCGGCTCAGGTTCTTCCCGATCTGGAGGAATACGAGACGTACATCACTTTCGACGCGGCGCCCCGGCAGTGTCTGCAGGCGCTCAACATCGTCGTGGCCAATGGGCGCACCGCAGCGGGTGGGCGGCCGGTGGCTCCCGTCGCGAATCCTTGTGATGGATTGCTGGACGTGGTCGTCGTGAAGGGAGGCACTGTTCCCGAACTGGCGGAGGTGGGCGCTCGGCTCGTCGCGGGCAATTACCTCGACAGTCCGCTCGTCGTCCATCGGCGCGTGCGTCAGGTGGCCGTCACCTCGGACCCGGTTATGTGGTTCAACGTGGATGGGGAACTCATCACGAAAGACCCGGTCACCATCCGCGTGCTGCCGCAAGGCCAGCGGGTCGTCGTGGGGCCTGAGTTCACGGCGAACCCCGAGGGATGAGGGCGAGGGCGGTGCGCTGCTGCGTCGCAGGCTGAGATGCGCCAAAAAACCATGTACCCATAACAGTCTGTGCGGGTTTTTGGCGCTCGGTGGTGCCCAATCGGGCGCAACGCCCATAACAGGCTGTAAGCCATGATTCCCACTGCCGAGCTCATCCTTTATTCGAAAACAAAGTAATACCAGCTCTTGGAAAACATGGTACGTACCGTTACGACGTCCCCGCCGGAGGTTGCGCGCAGCTCACCTCCGGCTGCGTCGTTTCGCTGCGCCGTGGGAGCTAGACGAGCTCCGCAGGAGCGACGAAAGACCAGTAGCTGGGTATAAAGTGAAGCGAAAAGCCCAGTGAAGAAGTTTGAACGCTCCACGACTCTTTGGAATTGGGGCGAAGAAGGGAGAAGCGACGAACAGAACCCCCGAATAATTGCAGGTTCTGCACAACCTCGCACCGTGCTGGAGGTCTTTCTACCAGTGATCTCTTTTCTGTTCGCCCGAACCGTTTTATGCGATTGCAAACTGTCGGTCTTCTCCTGCTCGTGTCGCTCGTCAGCGTGGGCTGTAACACGATCCCCATCGCGGAGGACGACGTGTTCATGCCCAAGCCATCGGTTACGCCGGCCTCTTTCGACGTGGAGGGCGTCCGGCTGGCCGAGCACTATTTCACGGTCGCCGACACGGTGCGTCTCAACACGTGGCATCTCACGCAGCCTGATGCGCAAGGGACGGTGCTGTTCTTCGGCGGGAACGGGTTCTACCTCGTCCAGTCGCTCGGGTACATCCGGGCGCTGACCCAGCACCCGGTCAACGTGGTGATGTTCGACTACCGCGGGTACGGCCGCAGCGAGGGGTCGCCGAGCGTCTCGGCCCTCAAGCAGGACGCGCTGGCCATGTACCAGACGGTGCGCGATCGCATGGGCGTGCCGGCGGAGCGCATCATCGTGCACGGCCACTCACTGGGAACCTTTCTGGCTACCTTTGTGGGCGCCGAGCAGGAGGTGGGTGGCGTCGTGCTCGAAAACCCGGCTACGGATGTGAACGACTGGGTGAAGGGCCTCGCGCCGTGGTACGTGCGCCTATTCGTGTCGTTCGAGATTGACGAGGACCTGCAGGGGGAGGGCAATGTGGAGCGGCTGCGGGGCATGGGCGCCACGCCGCTCTTCACGATTGGGGGCGCGCAAGACAACGTGACGTCGCCTGCCATGGCCCAGGAGTTGCACCGTGAGGCCGCCACGCCGGACAAGCGGCTCCTCATCGTCGAGGACGGCACCCACAACCGGCTCTACGACGCCCCATCGTATCAGGCGGCATACCGTCAGTGGCTGGAGCGGGCGTTGCCGTCTCGGGAGTGAGTATCAGGTGGGGATGACGATCCGTCGTCCAGGGAGCGCTCGTCAGAGGCGTCACCCGTGCTCAGACCGAGCCACCGTTTCCACCGGTCCAGTCCACTCAGGCTCAGGACGAGGCCGCCCACGGCCGTCCCGGCGATGGGCAGCGGAATCCCAACGACGATGCCGGCGAGCAAGCCCTTCAGGCCGCTCGTGACCATCGGGTCGTGGCCATAGTGGTGCTGGATGAAGGCTACGCCGATGAGGCCAAGCACGAAGCCGACCGAGCCCAGCGCGATGGTGCCCAGGCCGAGTGAGAGCGCGCTGCCCGAGAAGAGCAGCCAATCGAACGCCAGGATGAGCGCGCCACTGGCTGGATGCAGAAAGGACGGGAGCGATCGATCGCGAGTCATGGGTTTCCGAAGCGGTTACCGAGCAGCGGATGGCGGGATACAACGAACTCAGTCGAACGGGTCGATGACGGTGACGCCGCCGCCGTCCTGCGTGTCCAGGCGGGCTAACGCCTCGGGGGCATCCGCCAGAGAAATTGTCTCGCGCACCAGCTGGTCCGGGCGCAGCGTGCCTGCTTCGATCATCGCAAGCATGGCGGGATAGCGGTGGGCCGGCATCCCGTGCGTGCCCCGGAGGCTAAGCTCGTTCGCGATGATCTGATCCATCGGCAGAGGCGCATGGCGATGGTCGTCCAGCAGGAGGCCAACCTGCACGTGCGTCCCGCGTTTTCGGAGGCAGGCCACCGAGTTGAACGCCGTGTCAGGATGGCCGAGCGCGTCGAGCGACACGTGGGCGCCGCCGTCGGTCGCCTCGCGGACGGCAGATACCACGTCGTCGGTGACGCGGGCGTGGAGGGTGGCGGTGGCGCCGACCGCCCGGGCCCGGTCCAGGGCCGGCTCGCTGATGTCGATCCCGACGACCTGCGCGCCGACAGCGCGGGCAATCATGATGGCAGAGAGGCCCACGCCCCCGCATCCGTGCACGGCCACCCACTGCCCAGCGCGGACGGCGCCCTGATCCACGATGGCGCGGAACGAGGTGGCGAACCGGCAGCCGAGGCTCGCCGCCGTCACGGCGTCGATGGACGCGGGCAGGCGGACGAGGTTGGCATCAGCGTGGTGGATCGCCACGTATTCGGCAAACGAGCCCCAATGCGTGAAGCCCGGCTGGAACTGGTGGTCACAAACCTGCGGGTGCCCGGCAGCGCACTGCGCGCAGCGGCCGCATCCGCACACAAACGGGAGCGTCACGCGGTCGCCCTCCGCCCACTGCTTAACGCCGCGCCCCACGTCCACCACCGTGCCCGCCAGCTCGTGGCCTGGTACGTGAGGCACCGAAATATCCGGGTCGTGGCCGCGCCATCCGTGCCAGTCGCTCCGGCAGAGGCCCGTCGCGTCCACCTTCAGCACCACGCCGCCGGCCGGCGGATTTGGATCCGGCACGCTCTCCACGGACGGTAGTTCGTTGAAGGCACGGTAGACGACGGCGTTCACAGCAAAGGGCGTTCAGCGAGGAATGAGGAGGGGGCCGCCGGAGGCGCGCATCGGTGCTCACGACACGAGGGACTGGTAGAAGTCAAGCGTCTGCGAGGCGATGGCCGTCCAACTGAACACCGCTTCCACGCGCTCGCGCGATGCCTGTGCCATCTGCTTCCGGCGGGCGGGATCGGTGAGCAGTTCGTTGATGCCGTCGGCCAGGTCGCGGGCGAACTGAGCCGGATCGGCCGGATCGGCGTTGCCATCACCCACCGCCTCGAACTCGACGAGCAGGCCTGTCTCTTCGGGCACCACAATCTCGGGGATGCCGCCCACCGCCGAAGCCACGACCGGCGTCTCACACGCCATCGCCTCCAGGTTGATGATCCCAAACGGCTCGTACACGGACGGGCAGACGAACACGGCGGCGTGCGTGTAGAAGGCGATCACTTCGTCCTTCGGCAGCATCTCCGCAATCCACGTGATCGGCACGGAGCCCTCGGTGCGGGCGCGCCCGACGCGCTCGGTCATTTCATGCTCGATCTCGTCCGTGTCCGGGGCGCCCGCCAGCAGCACGACCTGCACGTCACCCTCCAGGTGCTTGATGGCGTTCACGAGATGGAGAATGCCCTTCTGCCGCGTGATGCGGCCCACGAACAGTACGTAGGGGCGATCAGGATCCACGCCGTGGGCGCGCAGCACGTCTTCGTTGGGACGCGGCCGATACTGATTCAGATCGATGCCGTTGTAGATCGTGCGCACGCGGTCCGGATCGACGTCGTAGAGGGTGCAGACGTCATCGGCCATGGCGTTGGAGACGGCGACGACCCCGTCCGCGTTTTCGTACGCCGTCCGCTCGACCCAGCTGGAGCCGTGGTACGCCGTGCCGAGCTGCTCTTCTTTCCAGGGCCGGTGCGGTTCCAGCGAGTGTGTGGTGAGCACGAGCTTGGCGCCCGCGAGTTGTTTCACGAGGCAGCCGGCCAGGTGCGCGTACCACGTGTGGCAGTGCACGATGTCGGCCTCGTCCACGAGCCCCGCCATTACCACGTCGCGCTGCAGGGTATTCAGAAATTTGACGTGCCGCTCGTCCTGGGCCGGTACCTCGCCGATGGGCTGGACGCCGTGCACGCGCAGGTTGTCTTGGTCCTCACGTTGGTCGCCGAAGCTGAACACGTTGACCTGATGGCCGCCGTCGTCGAGCTGGGCGAGTTCACGGGTCAAGTACTCGACGTGCACACCGGCCCCGCCGTACACGTTGGGCGGGTACTCATTCGTGAGCAGGACAATTTTCATGTCGGGGAACGGGGAAGAGGGAAGAGGAATGAGATGGTGGAGGGCGCGTTGGAGAATTAGAGAAAGAGCGTTTGGGGAACATGCCCCCTTACTCCGACGCTCCAATTCCCCCGTGCTCAAATGATCGTGTCGTCGGGGATCTCGACGTTTTTGGGGATGACGACGATGCCCTCGCGGATGTAGAAGTCATCACTTTCCCCTTCTTGCACGTTCTCGCGGTTGGTGATCCGGCAGCGCTTCCCGATCGACACGTTTTTGTCGATGATGGCGCCCTCCACGTGCGAGTCTTCGCCGATGCCGGAGCGCTCAGGCCCCTCGGTGACGAGCCGCTCCTCGCGCGGCTGCCACGGATAGTAGTCGGCACCCATGAACACGGTATCCTTCACCGACGCCCCGCGATCGACGAACGAGCGGATGCCAATGATCGAGTTCTGGATCTGGCTATCGACGATCACGGTTCCCTCGGCAATCAGCGAGTTTTGCACGCTGGAGTTTTGGATCTTGGCGGCCGGCAGCATGCGAGCATTGGTGTAGATCGGCCGGTTCGGGTTGTAGATGGAGAACGGTGGCTCGGGGCGACCCAGCATCAGGTTGGCGTCGTAGAACGAATCAATCGTGCCGATGTCGCTCCAGTAGTCCTCGAACGGGTACGACACCACCTTGCGCTCTTCGATGGCGGCAGGGATGATGGAGTTGCCAAAGTCGTGGTCGTCCGGGTTGGCGTCGAGCATCTCGTGGAGCACCTCGCGGTCGAAGAGGTAGATGCCCATCGAGGCGAGATAGATGCGCCCTTGCTGTTCCATCTCGGGGCTCACGGGGCTTTCCTTGCCATCCAGTTGATCCTGGGGCGGCTTTTCGTGAAACTCCGTAATGACGTTGTCTTCGTTCGTCTTGAGGATGCCAAAGGCCGGTGCGTCGCTGGCATCGACGGGAATGGTGGCCAGCGTCACGGCGGCGTCGTTGGCCTCGTGGTGGGCGAGCAGCTTCCGGTAGTCCATATCGTAGAGCTGGTCGCCCGACAGGATGAGCACGTGCGAGTGCCGGTAGCCGTTCAGGTGATGGAGGCTGCGACGGACCGCGTCGGCCGTGCCCTGAAACCAGTCTTTCGAGCCGGGGGTTTGCTCCGCGGCGATGATGGTCACAAACCCCTGGCCGAAACGGTCAAACCGGTAGGCCCGCGCGACGTGGCGGTTCAGGCTCGCCGAGTTGAACTGCGTCAGCACAAAGATCCGGTTGACCTGCGAGTTGATGCAGTTCGAGATGGGAATGTCGATCAGGCGGTACTTGCCCGCGAGGGGCACCGCCGGTTTGGCGCGCAGCTTAGTGAGCGGATAGAGCCGGGTACCGGCCCCACCACCGAGGATCACGGAGAGCATCGAGTTCATGGCAGGGAAGAGGCTGAATGGACAGGACTCAGGATGGACGCGAAGAGGGAGCACACCGAAGGTGATTCTATGGTAGGCATGTCACCGGCCGGTGTCAAACCAGGTGGTGCGGAATTTCTGGGCGATAAGCGTGAGGCCGCGCTGTATGAGGTTGCGAACGGACAGCCGCCTCGGACGTGGGGCGGGAGCGCTTCCAATCTGACGTCGATCGTTTTACTGCCATCCCGCCTGTCGCTAGTTTGTGGTTCATCGCCGTGGCTTCATTCCCATGCATCCCGAATCGCGTCGTCCCATCCATTTACCCGCACCGCCATGCTAGTTGAAGTCATTGACAACTACCAAGAGATGAGCCAGCGCGCCGCCGAAATCGTGGCGGAGCAGGTCCACCGCAAGCCCACGAGCGTGATCGGATTCGCGACGGGCAGCACGCCGACGCGGATGTACAAGCTGCTCATCCAGGAGCACGAAGAGCGGGGGCTCGACTTCTCGAAGATCACCACCTTCAACCTGGACGAGTACGTCGGGCTTCCGCCGAAGCATGATCAGAGCTACCACTACTACATGTGGGAGAACCTCTTCAACCACATCAATGTGAACCCGAGCAAGGTGCACGTCCCGCACGGCATGGCGGACGACATCGATCACTTCTGTTCGTGGTACGAAGAGCAGATTGAAGCCGCCGGCGGCATCGACTTGCAGATCCTGGGTATCGGCGCGAACGGGCACCTCGCGTTCAACGAGCCGGGCTCCTCGCTGGGCTCGCGCACGCGCATTAAGACGCTTACGGAGAAGACGGTCAGAGACAACGCGCGCTTCTTCGACGATCCCGACATGGTGCCCGAGTACGCGATCACGATGGGCATTGGCACCATCATGGAAGCCGAGAAGCTGCTCCTCGTGGCGAGTGGGGAGCGAAAGGCGCAGGCCATCAAGAACACGCTCGAAGGACCCGTGACGGCGATGTGCCCGGCCACCATCGTCCAGCTCCACCAGCACGCGCACGTCATCATCGACGAAGAGGCCGCGGCGGCGCTCGACTACCATCACCACCACGGCATCGCCGAGCCGAAAGAATGAATCGATGAGACAGGGAAACGAGGAGACGAAGCGTCTGTCTGTCCCCGTTTCTTCGTGTCCTCGACTCGTCGGCTCCTCTTACTGCGCCCACGCCGGCACGACGCCGACCTCGATCCCGAACGTGGTGAGGAGGAGCGTGTACGCCAGCGCGGTAACCAGCAGGATGAGCGAGAGGTTCATCCAGATGCCGGCGCGGCTCATCTGCGGGATGGAGATGTATCCGCTCCCGTACACGATGGCGTTGGGCGGGGTGGCCACGGGGAGCATGAAGGCGCAGCTCGCCCCGATAGCCGCCGGGATGACGAGCAGGAACGGATTCTGTCCGATCCCGATGGCGGCCGAGGCCAGGATGGGAAGAAAGGCCGCCGACGTCGCCGTGTTGCTCGTAATCTCCGTCAGCATCACGATGGTGGCGACCGACAGCAGCACGATGAACAGGACGGGCCAGGTGCCGTAGCTGCTCACCCCTTGCCCAATCCACGTGGCGAGGCCGGTGGTGCTGATCGCATTGGCCAGGCTGAGGCCGCCGCCGAACAGGATCAGCACGCCCCACGGCAGGCCCTCGGCTTCCTCCCAGTTCAGGAGGTGGGCGTCGCGTTCGGTGTGCGTCGGAATCAGAAAGAGCACGAGGCCGGCGGTCATGGCGATGCCGGCGTCCGACAGGCCAGGCACCAGGTCGCTCAGGAGCGGGCGGGTGATCCAGAGGAGCGCTGTGCCGGCGAAGACCAGCGCCACCTTGCGCTCGGCGTCGGACATCGGACCGAGCCGCTCGATCTGCTGGTTGATGAGGGCCCGCCCGCCCGGAATCTCCTGGATTTCGATCGGATAGATCCAGGTGAGCAGGTAGTAGGTGATCGGGAGTGAGACGATGACGAGTGGCAGCCCGACCGTCATCCACTGCGCGAAGCCGATCTCGACGTCATACGTTTCCAGCATAAAGCCGGCAAGGAAGGCGTTGGGTGGGGTGCCCACGAGCGTCCCGATGCCCCCGATGTTGCAGGCATAGGCGATGCTCAGCACGAGCACCAGCCCAAAGTGAGCGGGCGATGCCGCGTCGGCCTCCGCGACGGCGTCCTGCGTGAGCTTGATCACGGACAGGCCGATGGGGAGCATCATGAGGGCCGTGGCCGTGTTGCTCACCCACATGCTCAGGAAGGCCGAGGCGATGATAAAACCCACTACGATGGAGGTCGGCTGCACGCCCACGTAGCGGACGATGGTGAGGGCGATGCGCCGGTGCAAGTCCCACCGTTGCATGGCGACGGCAATCAAAAATCCACCCATGAACAGGAAGATGAGCGGATTGGCGTACGGCGCGGCCGCGTCGCGGATCGGGTTGATGCCGAGCACTGGAAACGCAACGAGCGGGACGAGCGCCGTTGCAGGGATGGGGATGGCCTCCGTGATCCACCAGATGGCCATCAATGCACCGATGGCCGCCGTGCGCCAAGCGGCCGGTTCCAGGCCTTCGGGGGCAGGGAGAAAGAGGATCAGCAGAAACGCGACGCCGCCGCCAGCAAATCCGATCTGGCGGCGCAGCGTTGAGGAGGGGTCATCCATGATGGCGGGACGGTGACGGGGCGAGTGGGTGGGGGGAGAGAAAAGCGGAGGATGCTACTGGGAGGCGGACGGGGTGCCGGCCTCCGACCTGTTTTGATGGTTGCGCAACCAGTAGACGAGATAGGGCACGTTGTAAGCGTGTGTCCAGCCAAAGACCCGGAGTCCGTGCGTGAGGCTCCAGATGGCGCGTGGTCGAAATTCGTTGCTCGAAGCCGGCAAGTTACTCACTGATTCGATCGCTTCGAACAGCGTCCCTTGCGCCATCGACGCATCAATCGACGTGGTGAGTTGATCTGTTTTCAGGACGTGCGCGCGTTCCAGGGCCACGTCGTAGAGCGATTCGTCGCCCGAGAGCTGGTAGCCGAGCAGCAGCGTAGAAATGCTGGACAGGTACGACTCCATCTCGTGGTTGAGCGGCGGATTGTCGCGCACCCAGCGCGCGTGGCGGATGAGCGCCTCGCGGACGCGTTCGTCGCCGGTGAGCTGGTAGTATTTCCCGAGCCCGCGCGCGACGTAGACCTGCGCGTAGCCGTAGCGGTCCATCACGAGACTGCCGCCCTGCTCGTCCTGCAATACCAGCATGCGATCCACGCGGTCATCCAATTCGGCACGGATGGCCTGGTCTTTCGTCGCATCGTACACCGCGACGAGGTTCCACACGGAGAGGTAGAGGCGCCGGCCCGTGAGGCCGTGCTTGCCGAAGATGCGGCGCTGGTAGTAATCGGCCGTGAGGCGCGCAATCTCTAGCCCGCGGTGGTAGCCCGAGAGGTAGTACGAGGCCACCCAGCCGGGCACCCACACGTGGGCGCTCAGCATGGACGTCCACTGCTGATCGCCGTGGCGGCGGCCCATGCCGAGGTACGGGCTGCCGGACGAATCCTTCTTGGCGCGCCACCAGTCGATGGCGTCGTTCGTGTCGCCGCGGTACTCCGCGTAGCCGTTCGTGGGCCAGTGTGTGTTGTCCACGTCCATGGTGTGGCGGCTCATAGCCTCGCCGGCGAGGTAGTAGTCGCGGTTGCCGGTGCGCATGAACTGCATCCAGAACATGAAGTCCTCAGCGGGCTCGTTGTTGGCGTATTCGTACCAGTCTTCACGGAAGTAGTAATTCTTCCCGTCGCCATAGTCGATCATCCCGTACCAGGGCTCCCAGTCCTGGTTGTAGAGCCACCAGTCGTACTTGTAGTCGAGGCCGCGCTCGTACTCGGCGAAGGCGTCCTGCCGCGCCGCCATGCGACCGTACACGCGGCTGGCGGCGTACCAGTCGGGCGGCGCGTGGGCGACCGGCGGGTCCAGCACGTACTGGAGCGTCTGGGCTGTCTCGGCCGGCGCGGCGCCGTCGTGGAAGTGGTACACGAGCTCGGTGGTCTTGGTGAGGCCCTGTGCGAAGTTGCCCACCATGCCGCCGTCCTCTTCGGTCGACCAGCGCTCGAAGCTCATGGGCGTCACCGCGGGCGACCAGATGTAGGCGTGTATCTGCTGAGCAGCGGCGTCAAGCTTAAGCTCCTTCGGGTACTCTTCCAGGTAGTTGCGGATGCCGATGGCGACGCTGCGTTCGGCGCCGGCCACGTCGATCCACCCGTCGGTCGTCGTCGCGTCGATGTCGGTCGTGCCGTTCTCGCGGAGCGAGGCGGCAAACCCATCGATGCGTTCGGAGGCCGACGAGTTGGCCACCGGCGGGATGCGCGTCGGGTTGGGGCCGGTCTGCAGCAACGAGAATGTGTCCTTGCCGCTCACCGTCGTCTCGTACGACTGCGCGGGGCCGGGCGCCCACCAGTCGCCGTCCCGATACGTCGTGCGCACAGTGAGGGGCCCGTCGAGGCGGTAGTCGAGCTGAAGGCCCGTGCCGGCGATGCGGTCGTTGGGCTCCGTCCAGCCCGGGTCGTTGGCCGTCTCTTCTTCGTCGATGAGCGGGCCGTCGCGCGTGGCGATAGCGGCGTGCTGGCCCGCTTGCGGCGTGTGCCGGTCGGGGACGCCCGTGTAGGTCAGCGTGTGCAGCACGCGGATGTACGACGTGCCGGCGTACGCGTGGATGCGTGTGATGAAAGGCGCCACGTTGTTGTCATCGCGCGTGTAACGGTACTCGCCCTCGATGCGCAGGATGGCGTGGAGCGGCCCCGAGCCGCGCTCCTTGAAGGTTTGCGTCACCACGGCCTGGGAGGTGTCCACGCCCACTGCGTCGAGCAGGTCGAGGAACGAGCCACGCCCTGCCGTCGCTGTGGCGAGCACGTCGTCGTCTTCGAAGCCGTCGCCCTCGGTATCGAGCGCTACCTGGTCGAGGAAGCCACTGCCGCCGCGCTTGGCGATGCGCAGCCGAAGCGGCCCCGTTGTGATTTCGGTGGCGCCGTACGGCCGCTGGTTATTGACGAACCGGACCCGGTCGCCCGTGATCGGCGCGCGCTCGACGTCCGGTCCGTATTCGAGCTGATACGCGTCGCCCTCGCCGGCAAAGAAGAAGACCCAGATCCACTTCAGGCTGCTGTCGGCCGGGGCCCACGTCGAGACCTCGGTCACCTGCGACGGGACGACGGCGCCGTCGGCGTCGAGCAGGCGAACGTGCTCGGCAGCGTAGAGCGCGCCTTGTGGGAACGGGATGCCCACCGTGATCGGTGCGCCGGGGGCATGCTGGTCGATGGTGATGGGCACCCGATCAGCGGCAGCACCGGGCGCTACGCAGGACCCTAGCAGCGTCAAAACCAAAACGAGTAAAGGCAGATTGCGCCGGGCGTAGATCATAGAAGCATCATGAAGTTGGTCGTGAAGCGGAGGGCGCTGCTGCGTCATACACGAGCGCCGCTGCGCCCAGGATAGCGACGTAGTCGAGTTCAGAACGATGGATCGTCAGGTCGTCAAGCAGCTGTGTGTAAGCAAGCGTGTTGACTGTTTCCCACATCGACGCGCTGAAGTAGGGATAAGCGTGCCGCACCGATCCGCCAAAGACGAGGAAGGGGACGTCGTAGGTGTACAGCACGGCTTTCAGCGCCATGCCCAGGTGGTGCCCCAGTTCGCAAAACAGCGCCAACGCCTCGTCGTCCCCTGCCTGAGCGCGCTCGAACGCCATTGCGCCATCGAGGCCCTGGCGCTCAAAAAAGAGCCCCGCGCAATAGTGTTCGAAGACGCCGTCCTTGTAGGGCAGCATCCCAAACTCGCCCGCGCCGCAGTGGGGACCCGCGTAGAGGCGTCCGTTCAAGACGACGCCGCCCGCGAAGCCGGTGCCAAGGATCAAGCCAATCATCGACGACTGCCCTTGCCCCTTGCCGAAATAAAACTCGCCCAGCGCAAAGCAATTCGCGTCGTTGTTGACGTGGACGGGCACGTCGTACCGCGCCTCCAGCAGGTCTTTCATGGGCACCTCGGTCCACGACGGGATGTTCTGGACGTCATACACCACGCCGGTATCCACGTCTACTACGCTCGGCACGCCGATCCCGATGCCCTTTACCCGATGGAGGTCAAACCGCTCAATCAAGTCCTGAATGCGGCTCATCACGTCCTCGACGGAGCCGTCGGCCGGTGTGGGCGCGCTCTCCACACGGGACAGCGTATGATTGCTCACGTGACCAACACGGATGTTAGTACCGCCGAGATCGATGCCGAGCGCGTCGCGGGGGGAGTCCACAGGCGGAAAGGGGGAGACCAATGATGCGAACGGCGCGATGTTAGCTCGTGGCGGTGGCCTCGCGTGACATATCTTCCAGCGTGCGCCCCTTGGTCTCTTTCACGAACAACCGCACGAACGCGTAGGCGACGAGGCCGAAGGCCGCGTAGATCGCGTACGAGAATCCGAGTCCGATGGAGCCGAGGAGGATCGGGAAGGTCATCGTTACCAAGAAGTTGGAGAGCCACTGCACGAGTCCGCATATGGACAGCGCGGCGCCGCGGAACTGATTGGGGAACATCTCGCCGAGCATGACCCACATGATGGGGCCCCAGGAGAAGGCGAAGAAGGCGATGTAGGCGTTGGCCGCTACAAGGGCCACCAGGCCCATATTGCCTTCCATTTGCAAGGTCCCTGCTTCCCCGACGGCTGACGTGCCAAACACATAGGCCATGACCCCCAGCATGACGGCCTGCCCCAACGATCCCACGAGCAGCAGGGGTTTGCGTCCGAGCCGATCCACCAGCGCGATGGCGACGAAGGTGAAGAGCACGTTCACCGTGCCGTTGATCACGTTCGTGAACAGCGCGCTGGCTTCTGTGAAGCCGGCGGCCTGCCAGAGCGTGCCGCCGTAGTAAAACACGACATTGATACCGGTGAATTGTTGCAACGAGGCTAGTCCGATGCCCACCCACACGAGCGGATGAATCCGTCCCGTATGCTTCATGACGACGTCTCTCAGCTTGGGGCGTCGCCGTTCCTCCAAGGTGGAGCTGATGTCCTCAATCTTGGCGTCCACGTCGCCGGTGAAGGAGAGGCTTTGGAGTACGGAACGAGCCTCGTCCTTCCGGCCGGCGGCAACGAGATAGCGGGGCGATTCCGGGATGAGTAAGAGCGTGCCCAGAAAGATCGACGCCGGCACGAGCTCCATCCAGAACATCCATTGCCAGGCTTCGAATTCGAGCCAGAACACGTTCGACGCGCTGCCAGCGGCGCCCGCAATCAGGTAGTTATTCAGGAAGGCCATAAACAGCCCGACGACAATCATAAGCTGTTGCAGCGTAGCCAGGCTGCCGCGGATGCGGGCCGGTGCAATTTCGCTGATGTAGGCTGGAGCCAGAATGCTGGCCGCCCCGACAGCGAGTCCACCTAGCACCCTGTAGACCACAAACTCGGGCGAACTGCCCGAGGTGCCAGACCCCCACGCGCTGATCATAAAGGCAACAGCCGTTAAGATCATTGCAGGGCGCCGGCCAAACTTGTCGGCCAGGTTTCCGGCGAAGAAGGCGCCGGCCGCGCTTCCTAAGAGCATGGAGGCGACGTTGAAGCCCGTGCCGACCTCGTCGGATCCGAACTCGCTTTGCAGCGCCTCAACCGTCCCGTTGATCACCCCGCTGTCAAATCCGAACAGGAACCCGCCGAGGGCGGCGACCAGCGAGAGGAAGATGATCCGCAGAACGTTGTCGTCAGCTACCTCGGAAGGAGGGGACTGCTTATCGTCAGGCTGTTCCATGGAACGGGGGTTCTAAGATGGGGGGCGGTTGCGGGTCACTCAGACAACATGGGGAAAAGCTGACGGATCTCGGCGTCGGAGGGTTGATGGCCGTACTCAGCGACCTCGAACGCCTCGGCGTACTGCACCTGCTGCGCCTGCTGCGATCCGTACCACGTCTCCAGCGACTGGCGCACGTCCGATGAAACGTCACTGCGGGACCGATAGCGCTCTTCGAGCCACTCGCGACGCGCCTCGGCGCCTTCCGGCACGTCCTCGATGTAGCCGCCAATCCACGGGAGCCACTCGTACATCTGCGAGACGTGGGCATCGAGGCCGTCCACCTTCGTCTCGAACACGTCGTCGATCGCTACGGCGATGTCCGGTTCGAAGGGGTACGGCTTCGTGAAGCGATCCTGCATGTAGAGGAAGACGGGGTTGCTGGCCGTCGGGGGCGTGTCCGGCGCCACGTTGGGGACCTGCACCATGTACGAGGCGTCAATCACGACTTGGCCAGCATTCCGGTGGTCGGGGTGGTAGTCGTTCGGGCGGAGGCCGATCACCACGTCCGCGTCCCACTCGCGGATGGCGCGGATGACGTCGAGCCGCACGTCGAGGGTTGGTATCAGCTCGGCGTCGTGGTAATCGAGCACCTCGTACTCCTCGATGCCCAGGCGGCGGGCCGCTTCTTTTGCTTCGGTGCGGCGGCGCTTGCCGAGCACCCCACCGCCTTCTTTGTAATGCCCGGCATCACCGTTGGTGAGTGACAGAAACTTGACCTGATGACCCATTTGCGCCATGAGCGCCGCCGTCCCACCCATCTTCGACTCGGCATCGTCGGGGTGGGCGAAGATCGCAATCACTCGAACGGGTTCGGGTGCGTCCTGCGCGGCACTGGACCCGACCGCACTGAGAAGGAACAGCACGGCGAGGCCAACACGCCGAAGGAAAGACGAGGTCAGGAGGGCAGAGAGGGCATGCATTAGAATCGGAGGGCGTTATGAGGTGGGAGAGGGGACGTCGGTCCCCAGCATCGGAAAAAGTCGGCGGATTTCGTCGTCGGAGGGCCGGTGGCCGTACTCGGCAATCTGGAACGATTCGGCGTGCTGGACCGCAGCGGCACGCTCCGCCCCGTACCACTGGGCAAGGGCTTCGCGCTGCGCGGCGGACACGTCGCGTCCCCACCACTCCTTGAGCCAGGCCTTGCGGGCTGCGGCTTCCTGTGGGACCTCGTCGAGAACGCTACTCACCCACGGAAGCCACTCGTAAAATTGGGACGCGTGGGCATCCAGGGCGTCAAAACGGGTCTCGTGGGTGGTGTCGGTGGCGACGGCAATATCGTGTTGGAACGGGTAGGGGCGCTCGAAGTCGTCCTGGAAATATAAAAAGACGGGGTTCGACGTCGTCGGCGGGGTGGAGGGCACCATGCTGGGCACCTGCACGAGGTACGCCGCATCCTGGATGAGCTGGCCGCCGTACCGGTGGTCGGGGTGGTAATCGTTGGGGCGATGGCCCACCACCACGTCGGCCTTCCACTCGCGAATGAGCCGAATCACCTGCTTGCGCACCTCCAGCGAAGGCATCAATTCGCCATCGTGATGATCGAGGATCTCGTACGCATCAATGCCGAGCCGGCGCGCAGCCTCCTGCGACTCGTCGGCGCGGCGCTGCACGAGGGTGTGGCCGCCCTGCTCGTAATGCCCCTTGTCGCCGTGTGTCAGCGACACAAACTTGACGCGGTGGCCGGCTTGTGCGAGTAGCGCCGCCGTTCCGGCCGCCTTGTCTTCGCAATCGTCGGGGTGGCCGCCGAAGAAGATGAATCGGGCCGGCTTGGCGTCGGAGGGCGGGACATGAGCGGTTAGTAGCATGAGCGGGAGGGAGCGAAGGTCGATCCGATGAAGAGGCGGTCCCGCGCCGCACCCGCCCCGCGGAGGCGGAGCGCACGGCGAAAGGACCTTCCCTGTACGCATCGGCAATCGGGGAGTGCCGACTCCAACACAAGGGTTGGAGAGAAGTAAACCCCGCCTCGCATCGATGTCAACCGCACCCTCGCTTGATCGCCGAAATCGTCCTCAGGTCTGGCCGTCAGGGCTAGTTGCCCCCGTATCCGGGATTCTGAGATAGCCCGGCCACGTCTACCTCGCGCTGGGGAATGGGGAACAGCAGATTGAAGTCGCTTGAGGTGAGATCGGGGAGTTCGTCTTGCACCTGGTTCAGCGCAACCCCTTCAATATATTGCTCGAACCGCTTCAGGTCAGGCCAGCGATGGTTCTCGAAGGCCAACTCGACGCGCCGCTCGCGCAGCAACTCTTCGAAGAAAGCCCCCGTGCGGTCCACGTCCAGCTGCGGATCCGGAAGCGAGCGGTCCCGCACCTCATCGATCAAGTCCCAGCCTGTGCGGCCGTCCGCCGTCGTGCCACTGGATCCAATAGCTTCAGCCATCATGAGCAGCACGTCCGCGTAGCGGAGCACGATCCAATTGTTTTCCGCCTCGAAGTTAGCGAAGGGGTCGCTTTCGAACTTCGTCACGTGGCGAGCCAGCTGCGTTTCACCGGCAGCGTCCACGTAGCTTGTATCCACCGACGCGCGAAAGCGCTCGCCATCCAGATCCAGGTAGGCCTCGACCATCGCGGGGGTCGGGCGATTTCGGCCGACGCCTTCGCCAGTTTGCAGATCGGAGCTCGGGGAGAAGAAGTTGGTGTACCCGCTTCCTTCTCCGCCGGCACCGGTCGTGTACTGAATTTCGAAGATCGACTCGGCGTTATTTTCGTTTTCCGGCCCCCACAGGTCGCCGTAGTCGCCAACCAGTTGGTACTCGCCGCTGTCGATGACGCGCTGGAGCGCCGTTGCGGCCTGTTGTGGCTCGCCCATCGTAAGGTACACTTTGCCAAGCAGCGCATTGGCCGCCCCTGAGCTAGCCTTGTGCGCTTGCGCGCCGAGGCCCGACCGCGATGGGAGCAGCCCCTGCGCCGTCTCCAGATCGCCCGTAATCTGCGTGTACACCTCCTGCGCGTTCGCTTGGCTCGTAGCCTCGGACGCTTCGGCTGGGCTGCCCGTCGGCTCTGTCGTGAGGGTGACGTTGCCAAACGCAACGGCGAGGTGATAGTAGAGCAGTGACCGCACGAAAAGCGCCTCGCCGCGGACGCGATTCTTGAAGGGGCCGTCCGGAAGGTTGTCAACCTGGTCAAGAATAACGTTGCATCGCTCAATGCCGTCGTAGCTGCCGATCCAGGCCTGCTGGACAATCTCGCTGCCGGAGCGTTCGATGAACTGGTTGATCTCGAAAAGCGCGCGCGATAGGCCTGTCACGTCCTGCCCCTGGTCGGTGTTGTCCGACCGGATCTCGAATAAAATCCAGTAGTTGCGGTAGAACGTCCCTTCCTGCTGGAGCGCATCGTAGGCCCCATTGATGGCCGTCTCGAAGTCCTCCTGGGTGCTGTAGAATTCCTCTTTCGTGGGGTTGGAGATCGGGGCCTTATCGACGAAGCTGTCGCATCCGCTCAGGACGACTGTACTGATGAGCAGTCCGGCGAGCAAAAGGCGTAGGGTTGGAAGTCGCATCTTCCTGCGATGATTTGTGGCAAAGGCTAGAGTTATCGGGCCGAAGAAGGAGGCGGCGTGTGCGGTCCTTCCAGGATAAAAAAGCGTGTCAAGCGTCATCGTGGGGCTGGACGCTTAAAACTGAATGTCGACCCCGATCGTGTACGTTCGCTGGAGCGGATAGGCCCCGTAATCCTGGCCGGGGGTTAGTTGACCTCGGCTCGGCAGGCTGGCCATCGGGTTAAAGCCAATGTAGTCGGTAAACAGGTGCAGGTTCTGCCCTGTCCCATAGATGCGGAACTGGCGAATCCGGTTGCCAAGCAGACCGCTCCGAACCGTATACCCCAATGTGATCTCACGGATGTTCAGGTACGACCCGTCTTCGACCTGAAAGCTCGACGGGCGGTTGTTGTTGCCCTGATTGCCGGTCTGCCGGTCGGCCCGCGGGACCTTTCCGTTCCCGGGGTTTTCGGGCGAGCGCCAGCGGTCGTTGAAGACGGCGTACTGGTTGAAGTTGAACTCGCCGTTTTTCATGTGGCGGGCCGTCAGGTTCAGAATATCACGGCCCTCTACGCCCTGCAGGAAGACCCGCAAGTTGACGTTGCGATACCGAAACTCGTTGGTAATGCCGTAGGTGTAGTCGGGCTGGTAGTTGCCGGTCACGGTCCGGTCGTCAGGCGTAATCCGATCGTCGCCGTCGATGTCCTTGAAACGGAAGTCGCCCGGCTGCGGATCGGGCGCCTGCGTATCGTCTGGCGCGTTCTGGATGTCCTCTTCTGACTGGTAAATGCCGTCGACGACGTAGCCGTAGTAGCTCCCAATGGGGTCGCCCACGCGGGTGATGTGACGGATGCCCGCCGCCCCGCTGCTGCGGATGGCTGCGTCGTCGGGCCCGAGCGCTGTTACTTCGTTCCGGTTGGTGGAGAAGTTGATGGAGGTCGACCAGCTGAAGTCGCCGGTCAGGTTCTGCGTCTGCAGGAACAGCTCCAGCCCGGTGTTTTGCACCTCGCCGATGTTGGTCAGCACGGTCTCGTAGCCAGAGGCCGAAGGGACACTCACGTTGAGGAGCAGGTCGCTCGTGACGCTTCGATACACGTCGGTGTCCAGGCGCACGCGGTCGTCGAACAGCCCAATGTCGAGCCCAGCGTTGAACTCCTCGGTGGTTTCCCAGGTCA